>PWGU01000211.1 GCA_003554605.1 Halorubrum sp. | reverse complement strand
GCGAAGAAACTTGTACAAAATTACTCATAATGAAAATCTCCATAAAAGTGTTAATAAAATTTCGTTTTCATCTCGGCGTCATGATAACGCATCACGGCACCAATCCCTACATGGTTTCACATTAATTGAGCTGCTTGTGGTGATTTCTATTATTGCGCTGCTTTTGGCGATTCTTATGCCCGCGCTAACCAGGGCGCGACAAATTGCTCGGGATACTGTGTGTAAATCTAACCTGAACCAATGGGCGCTTACCTGGGAGATGTATCTTCAGGACAACAATCAGCGTTTTATGGATCCTTGGACTACGGGCTCTGAGCGACCGCAGTTATGGGTGACTCCGCTTTATCCATACTACCGAGGCGGTGAAGAGCTGCGTGTGTGCCCGACCGCACCCCGGACAGAAGAAGAAGGCGGCAGTGGTTGGTTTATAGCGTGGGAATATGCTCCCGAAGTATCGGATGAATATGTTCCGTTTCGCAGCAGTTATGGCGTTAATAACTGGGTCTATGATCACCCCAGTGACAGGGACAATTGGTGGGGTGGTCCGACCGAATATAACTGGAGGCGCTCTGATATAAGGGGCGGGGATAATATTCCGCTGTTTGCAGAAGCCTGGCGATGGGGCGGCAGCCCGTTCGATAACGATAGGCCTTATCAGGAACCGCCGGAGACTAGAGCTGATTATGAACATGGGATGAATCGTTTTCTTCTGAACCGACACAACGGCCACCTGAATATGTTGTTTTTAGACGGTTCGGCCAGGAGCGTAGGCTTCAAAGAGATGTGGACATTGAAGTGGCATCGCGATTTTAATAACAGGACCAACCGGATGCTTGGACCTCGGGCGAGATGGCCTGAGTGGATTCAGCGGTATGAGTGATTGGCGGTCTTCCTAAAATAGCGATATTTTTGCGCGAAATAGCGTTTTTTTTTGCGGCAAAATTTGTTCCAATTGAGGTCGGCCGCAGATTTAGCCGATTTGGGATATATGGCAGGTTTTGCAATGATGAATATAAGCCTGAAAAGTCGATTGGGAATACAAAATTGAAAGGAGGATGCCAATGAGCAGACGGTGATGAGTTGTGTTCGGTGCCTCTGGTTCGGTTTCTTAAGGAGAGAGCAAATATATAAAATATAATTAACTTTTTCATGCCGGCACAGGGGCGAATGTTAAAATGATTGTTTTATTATTTATTAATTGAGGAGTAATTACGATGAAGCTTTTTTGTAAAACTAATTTAATAATTTTTGTTTTTCTGGCAGGTATGCTGGTATTTCCGGCACTGTCACAAGCGAGCAATCTTCTTGGAAACCCGGGGTTTGAGAGCCCGACGGTTGCGGGCCAGCAAATTGTTGAGGGAGACCCATGGTTTTCAACCCGTGGGGACGAAAATGTCCGTCTGCATACCAAAGACGCTCTGGGAACCATCCCCGGGCCGGAGGGTAATCAGGTAAACGATTTTAGGGTGGGGTACGCTCTCGGAAACACACGGCAGGTTATTTCCGGGTCTGGCTGGAGCTACAACAACACCTTTTCGCTCAGCTTTAATGCGACGAATTTTCCCGGCCACCCGACCTCGCTGGCCGTGAGTATAGAAGAGGGCGGATCCACCATCTGGAGCGAAACCGTCAACTTGGCTGGCCTCCATCCGGGAGATGACCCGATGGGCGACTGGACCGAGGATATGGCATTCGATTTTTATATTCATCCTGTGGATTTTCCTGAAACCGTGGATGCCGGCAGTGATCTTACCTTGCGTTTCATCGGGCAAGGCACCGATGATCACCGGATATTTCTTGACAATGTTTACCTTGGCCTGCTGCCTGTCGCATTGACGGCCAATCCCGAATCGCAGGAAGTGGTTCTGGGCGACCCGGTGGAATTCACAGTTGATGCAGTTGCTGATGCGGCTTATACAATCAGCTATCAGTGGTATTTCAATGAAGAAGCATTGGCCGGCGAAGAGTCAGATACGCTGTCGATTGCCGCCGCTCAGGGCGCCGATGCGGGCAGCTACTATTGTGAAGTGACTTTCGATGACGGCATTGACGCGATTGCTGTTAACTCGTCTACTGCCACACTGGATGTTGACCTGCTGACCGATGTCACTACTCAACCCGAATCCCTTTTGCTGGATGCTGGCGAAAACGCCGTGTTCTCGATCGCAGTCGACCCGGAAACAAATGTATCAGGGTATCAGTGGTATTGGTCGGCTGACGGGGAAATTGACACAGAAATTGATGCCCCAATCGGCCATGATGCTAACTCGGTAACGATTGAAAATGTTCAGGTTGACCCGGATGAAGGATATTATTATTGTGAGGTTACCGTTGACGACGGGGCCGGAAATACAGGCGTCCTTTATTCGGATGTGGTAACGCTGGGCATTGCCCGCCAGGTTGCATACTGGACTCTTGATTTGGCAGATTATGTCGAAGGCGAGTATCTCGACAGCAGCGGTGAAGGGCGTCACGCAACACCGTTTGTGGCTCCGCCTGATGCTGCGTTTGTTGACGGCATTCTCGGCGATGCGCTGGATATAGGAATGTATTCTGATGCGGTGGGTAATGCCGGAACCCAGTCGCCCTCAGAGTTTTCCGGTGAGATAACTGTTTCTTGCTGGGTTTACTGGAACGGCGCCGACGGCTGGCAGGGTGTCATCGGAAAGCGCGACGGCGGAAACGAGACGGCCGAGTGGCAAATAGTCATTAATCCGCAGGGGGATTGGAGTCTCTGGGCCGGCACTACTTGGGGGCCGACATTCCCCACTCCATCAACTGAACAATGGGTACACCTTGCCTTTACGGTCAACGACGACGGCGCTGTCGTGTATTTGGACGGACTGCCGGTTGCCGATGGTGAAAATTTTCAGTTTGGCCCTGTGGACGCACCGTTAGTCATCGGCGCGATTAACTGGCGAGGCGGCGATCCTGGCGGCATTCTTGACGGTTTAATTGACGATGTTCGCATCTATAACTATGCCTTTGATGCAGAGGCTATTGGCGAGATTTATTTTGAGCTGGCCGATGTCGTCATTACCGAGCAGCCGCAAGACCAGGCCGTATTCCCTGGCGAAGACGCAGAGTTCAGTCTTACAGCGGTAGGCGAAGAAGGCGTTACACTGAACTATCAATGGTATCGCTCGGATGATGATACTATCACGCCTGATACAGACACTGCCGTAGGCACGGACTCCAACTCAGTTGCGGTTGATAACATTGCGCTAGCCGACGAGGGCTACTACTATTGTGTCGTAAGTCCTGACGGCGGCGGCGTTGCCGCGGTCAGTAACGCCGCTACTCTTGGCGTCAAGCGGCTCAAAGCCCACTGGACGCTGGATGAAGCCGATTATGAATGGTTCGAATACCTTGATCAGGCCGGCGAAGGATACGACCTCGAGCTTTGGGAAGGTATCTTTGATGATCCTGCCTGGATTGAGGGCATCGTCGGAGACGACGCGGTCCCGATGGCCGAAGAGCAAGGCTGGGCAAGACAGCCCGAAGGCACAGAGTGGTTTGATTTTGCCGAGATGACCGGAATGCTCACCGTCAGCGCCTGGATTAACTGGGACGGCTATGAAGAAGGTATGCCAGTCACACAGCAGATTGTCAACCAGCAGGAGCACGGCGGCGGATGGAGCGGCACCGGTTATATGCGGTTGTTTGTGAACCAAAACGGTACTTTAGTTTTTGGCTCGCCTCCGACTGCTTCATCTGTAAATGCGCCAGAGGCTATCGAAGCCGACGGTAACTGGCAGTATGTGGTTGCCACCTATGACGGCGACCAGACAGGCCGCCTGTATGTCAACGGCGTACTGGTTGGCGAGGATACTTTCTTCTTTGGCGCAAGTCCGCAGGAGTTCCATCTTGGCGGCGTCGATAACAACGGCGTCATCCAATACTTCAACGGCGCGATGGATGAAGTGCGAGTGTATAACTATGAGCTTGATTGGATGAGTATCGGTCAGACCTATACCGATGTTACCGGTACAGTCGTCTGTGCCGACCCTCCGCCTGCATTTCTTGACCTTTATGAGGATTGCGTAATCGATACGCGTGATCTTGCAGTGCTGGTCAATGAATGGCTGGACAGCGGTTTCTACGGCCTGTTCGTGGAATAGGAGCGGCTAATGAAGAATGCTTATAGCCTTAATAAAGGTCAAATTGATTTGAGAATATATTAATTGAGGAGTAATTACGATGAAGTTTTTTTGTAAAACCAATTTAATAGTGTTTGTTTTTCTGGCAGGTATGCTGGCGATGGCCACGACTAGCCAGGCGAACCTGGTCAACAATGGGGATTTTGCTGGGAATGTTGATGGCTGGAATTTTGATGTAACTCAAAATTGGGCAGGGTATTATAACGCCGATCATGATGTGGCGGTTTTTGGGTGGACGGATGGAAGCTCGATCTTTCAGAATACCGGAGCCGCTTACCAAGCCAATACAGTCTATGAAATGACGGTAATTATCAGTTCCCCGACAGTTGAAAATCCGAATCAGTACGAAGGTGCCGAGTTGGCGTTGATCTCGATTGACGACGGTGTGTGGACGGATGTAATTACCCTGGATTACTGGTTTCCTGAGGAGGACCAACTGACGGACTACCCGGATCCGGGGACCTTCCGCGAAGTGACAATGACTTTTGACACTGCCGATCCTTCGATCGTGGGGACCAATATCGGCGTGGGTATCAGGGCTATTGACACTGGCGATTGGGGTCCATTCGGCTGGATGTATGTTCAAAGCGTAACGCTTGTTACTGATCCGGCGCCGGTGTCCATCACAGAGCAGCCGCAGTCGCAGCGGGTGTTAGTCGGCGAGAATGCCGATTTCGCTGTCGAAACTGATGCGGGGACGGAGTTCACCGTAAGCTATCAGTGGTATTATTCCGAGACGGCGAATGTCACGCCGGAGGATGATATTGAACTTACCGATGAGACTTTAAGCTCTATTTCACTGACTGGTGTTGATGATGATGATGCCGGATATTACTACTGCGTGGTCAGCTTTGACTCGACAGAGACAGAGGACAGCTTCGAGGAGACTTCCGACATGGGTAAACTGGTCGTCGGGAGTAAGGTTGCGTACTGGACGCTGGATCTGGCAGACTTTGTCGAGGGACAGTACTTAGACAGCGTCGGCGCCCGCCATGCTGTTCCCGAGGTTGTTCCCTCTGAGAATGTTTTTGTAGATGGTATGGTTGGTGAAGGACTCGACCTTGCTTCTGATCTGAATGCAGCGGCTCGTGCAGGGACAGATTCTCCGGCTGAGCTCAACGATGAATTGACGATAGCCCTTTGGGTTAAATGGGACGGCCCGGACGATCCGGACCCCGACGAAGCCGATTGGCAGGGCATTGTCAGCAAGCGTGGTTATGTCGAGGATCCCGAGGACCCCGAAGAGCTGACGCAGGCTGTCGAGTGGATGTTTAGTATTAATCCTGAGGGCACTCAGGTCATTGCCAGCACCTGGTTAGGTGGTTGGGTTTCAGGGCCTGGTCCGGCTGAAGGCGAGTGGGTTCATCTTGCCTTGACCGTCGATAGCAACACTGGTGCGGCGCTGTATCAAAATGGCAGCCTCGCCGGTCAGCAGGCCAGCGGCTTTAATCTTGGCAACCCCGCCGCAGAATTGCTGTTGGGCGCCGCGCGTGTCGATGAGGAAGATGATATCGTGGGCCACTTCAACGGCGTGATTGACGATGTGAAGATTTACAATTACGCGTTGACCAACATGGAAGTTGCCGAGCTGGTTTTCGATGACAGCGGTATTCGCGGCTGTGTTGAAGATTACAGGCCTGAGCTGGACTGGACGGGCGATTGTATCGTTGGATTCGGAGAATTTTCCGCATTGGCTCAGTACTGGCTCCACGACGGCTTAACAAGCACGGAGTAGTGTAAGTTAAGCAGAAAATGTAATGATGTAAAACCGGCTTCGGTGGTGCAGCTGCTGCCGAAGCCGGTTTTCTAAGAGGTGTAAGGATAATGAGCGAGAGCAATTTATTGAGTTGAGGTAATGTGTTTAATGGGGTGTGATGGCTGTGGAATTATCTTATAAAATTAATTTAGCAGTGATTGTTTTTCTGGCAGGTATGCTTTTATTTCCGAAGCTTATGTCTGCCCAGGAAATCTGGTTGATACAGTTCGAAAGCGCAGCTGAATGGGAGGATGCCGGGGGTCGCAGATACACCACATTCAATACCCCTGCGGGGGAATTTAATGGAGACCTGCTGGTCGGCAGCGGAAATCCGATAGATCCTACCGGAGGCTATATCAGCGCTAATGTCGGGACGACCGCCAATAATGCACCGACCCATAAACATCCCGGGCCGGGCTGGCGAGCGACGATAAGGGAGCGGGAGACTACAGGACATTGTTCAGTTCAGGCGAAAAACCCGGCCAGGCTGCGATTGGGTCGTCGCTGGTCGGCGGAGGAAATATCCGGATTGCCTCGATTGTGCTCAACGACGGCGACAGTATCTTTGTCTTTGCTGATATGTGAAAAGAGGATGAACTAAACAAATTTTGAGATAATTTATTTAAAGGGTGATTACTATGAACTTGTCTTACAAAATTAATTTAATAGTGATTGTTTTTCTGGCAGGTATACTGGCGATGGGTACATTTGCCCAGGCAGGTACCTGGACGGTTCAGTACGGTGCCGACCCTTACGATATGGACAATGTTGGGGTGCTCACGGCCCGCAATCTGGGAGAAAATGCAGCGGTGCAGACGGTCAACGGCATTACATTTGCTGCTTATGACGACAGCAACCTTGCTGGGCAGGTCAGGCCGGTAGGTTGGCCCGAGGGTCTTGTTTACAACGGGCCAGACACCGCAATGTTTAATGTCCTGAATACCGGAAACTTAGTTCAAGATTGGGTCGCTCCTAACTACCTGAGTATTACCCTGGATAATTTGGTTGTAGGTGACGAGTATACATTCCAACTGCTGATTGCCGGTCGCTGGGACAGCAGCAGGGTCCGGTTGTGGGGCAATGGGATGGATGATATAGGCGAACGTGTCGATTTGAACGGCTTCAGCAGCGAGTTTGAGGTTGCTCTTGCCACCTATACCTTTAAAGCCGACGCTGCCACACGGGAGATCGTCCACCAACAGCCCACCGATTGGAACCAGTGTATATCGTTGGCTTATGTGTTTTCCGGGCCTTTGCCGGGGGTCATTACACAGCAACCGCAGGGGCAGCGGGTAGGCATTGGCGATTCGGCTGATTTCGAGGTCGAAGTTGCGGCGCCGACGGAGTTCACCGTAAGCTATCAGTGGTATTATTCCGAGACGGCGATCGCCATCCCGACTGCGGATACGGAACTTATCGGTGAGACTTCGAGCATTCTTTCGCTGACTGACATTGAGGAGGCCGACGGGGGATATTATTACTGTGTGATTAGCTTTGTCTCGGCAGAGGACAGCTTTGAGCTGACATCCGATGCGGCTCCGCTTGTCTTTCCGAAGTATATGTTCGCTGAGGAAGTCTGGTCGATCCAGTTCCAAAGCTCAGATGCATGGGAAAACGCCGGCGGTCGCAGATACACCACATTCAATACCGGTGCGGGTGATTTTACCGGAAATCTGCTGGCTGGCAGCGGAAATCCGTTAGGCCCTATCGGCGGCTTTATCGGCACCAATGTTGGAACGACGGCCAATAATGCACCGACTCATGACCACCCCGGTCCGGGCTGGGCGTACATCCCGACGGGGGTGGCTTGGCAGCCAAATACGACCTACAAAATCGATTTCATCGTTTTGCAGCGGTCTGGTGCGGCGAATGATTCCATTGTAGAATATGGGTTGTGGGCCGGGTTGCCTAGCGACGATAAGGGAGCGGGAGACTATAGGACATTGTTCAGTGCCGGCGAAAAACCCGGTCAGGCCGCAACCCGACCGGCGCTGGGCGGCGAAGGAAATATCCAGATCGCCTCGAGTGTTCTCAACGATGGCGACGGTATCTTTGTGAGTGATCTGGAAGGCGCCTCGGGGGTTGATGCGACATTTCGATATACGACCGGGTCGGATGTTTCCGGTCTCGGTGATATGGTGTTGTTCATTCGGACCGCCACGGCCCGAATCCACTGGGACAGCGTTTCCATCTATGCTTTTGATGCAGATGATGTATTGGATATCGAAGATGAGAACCGACAGTACCAGAAGCTTTCCGATACGGTTGTGAATATGTCCGGTCGTTCCGAGCTGCATTTGACCGGTGCGGATGCGCCGCTTACGAATTGCCAAATCAATCTCAACTCTGAGAATTCATGGCTATTTTTCAGGAATGTCAGGACTTCTGTTGTTAACGACGACTATTTTGGACAGATTCGGGTCAATGGCTCCCCGGCAGTACTGGACGAAAATGTTCGGCTTGTTCAGTATGCAGTGGGAACGGTAGTGATACCGCATTCTCCCGATTTTGAGCCGCTGGAAGTTTACAGCGGAATCGGCTTTTCCGGCCCTTCAACAAAACTGGGCCTTTACACCTACTACCGACAGGATGAGCTGGGCGCGATGAACAATTCGATACGCTCTTTCCGGCTCAAACGCGGATATATGGCCACATTTGCTCAAGAGGCCGACGGTATGGGCACAAGCAAGGTTTATATGGCCAATGACAGAGATCTGGACATTGCTGTAATGCCGGCGGGGCTGGACAATTCTGTTTCTTTTGTGCGTGTGTTTCCGTGGCGCTGGCCGACCAAGAAAGGGTATTGCAGCGCCCGTTCTGATAGACTGGATAAAGCTGAAGCGGTGAATGCTTCGTGGTATTACACATGGGGTGCCGGTGATACTTCCACACTGAATCTGGAATATGCTCCGATGCGGCACAACCGCTATTGGGATGCCTATTCGAAGATCAACGAGAAACAAAATTCAACTCATGTGCTTGGATTTAATGAGCCGGAACATCCCCCGCAGCACGAAGATACTGGTGGCGTCATCTCGGTTGAAGAAGCCATCCAGATGTGGCCAAATCTCATGGAGTCAGGTTTGCGGCTTGGCTCACCCGCTCCTACCGACGGGGGCCTGTTGTGGCTTTATGATTTTATCGACGAAGCGGATGCTTTGGGTTATCGCGTTGATTTTGTGGCGATTCATTTATATTTAGACGGATTGACTGTGTGGGAGAAGTTCAACCGGCTCAAGCAAATCCACGAAAGAACCGGCCGACCTCTGTGGATTACCGAGTGGAATGACGGCGCCACCTGGAATTCGGATCTACCGACCTATGAGGAACATGCAACGCGGATTCAGCAGTTTCTTAATATGTTGAATAACGCTGATTTTGTTGAGCGTTATGCCTATTATGAATGGGTTGGTCATACTCGACAGTTGTTCTACGACGAGGGTGGGATGACGCCTACTGGTGTTGTCTATCGGGACACAGACGCCCCTCTTGCCATCCAGCACGGCATAAATCCCGCACCGCCCATAGATGTTTTAAGGCATCCACAGCGACAGGTGGCTTATTCCGGAAGTGATGCGTTTTTTGAGGTCGCTATTGCAGGAGCCAGCCATCCTCCGCTGACGTATCAGTGGTATAGGTCCGAAGATAGTGTTATCGAACCCAGTATGGATACGCCAGTCGGCACGAACTCCAATGTGCTGGAAATCGAAGCGGTTCAGTCTGAAGACGAAGGGTTTTACTACTGCCGGATCAGCGATAGTAACGGCAATGTGGTCCACACGGAAGTGGCCAGGCTTGATGTAGCTGTTTTTGATCCGGAAAGAAAGCTCCTTCATCACTGGAAACTCGATGACGAAGCGGCCTGGGATTGGGATGATGATGCATCCTGGACTGCTATTGTAGATTTGGCAAACACCGACACAGAAAGTTATATTATAACCGGTTATCGCCAGAGTAATCGAGATGCTGTGCTGTTCGGCCAGCCATCGGCGACTTCCCGGACGGATGCTTCAATCAAGTTCGGAGGGTCTAACGAACGGGCAGAGCTTGGTTTTGTTTCACCGGGCATAAACAATTTTACAATAATGTTTTGGTTTAAGATGGATCAATTCCATGGCGGCAGCAGAGTTGATCACCAAAACCATATTCTTTCTTCTGATACCGACCAAGAGGGGGGGTGGAGCATACATCTGTGGGGCGATGAAGATTTTCTTGCCGGCAATGAGGATAAACCACGGCTTGATTTCTTCCACGAAGGTTACGATAACATCACATTAATTGGCGCAGTTGAAGAAGATCAGTGGTACCATGTGACGCTGGCTCGCGACAGGTATAGTAATTTCAGGATTTACATTGACGACCAGATGGTTCATTCGGGGGCCAATCCGGTCCGTTTTGACTATACCGATGCCGGCGTCTGGCTGGCGAAGCGGCCGACAGATAATTCTGCGTTTGACGGTTGGATTGATGATGTTCGGATTTATAACTATGCGGTGGATGATATCCCTGATTTGACGGGCAATGAACGCATCGGGATAGAGGATTTGGCCGTATTTATTCAATACTGGCTTATGGACGACTGTGGGGCTTGCGGCGGAGCGGATATTAACCTTGACCGAAAAGTTGAGTTTACCGATTTTACGCTGTTTGCCGAACAGTGGTTGGCGGAAAAAGATTAAAGCTGTTTTGTTGGCTCTTCACAAATTCTGTGGAAGAAGCATTTTTTAATG
>PWGU01000208.1 GCA_003554605.1 Halorubrum sp. | reverse complement strand
TGTGGGTATCCGGTCTCGTTCGACATCTTGACGATGCCGATCGGTTCGTTCTCGATGACCATCTTCAGCACCTGAAGATGCCGTTCCAACATATCTACCTCTTTTTCAAGTCGGTCTATCATGGCATATGTTAACTTGTCTTGGCACCTTTTAAACGTTGCTGTCGAGGTCGACAAAATGTCTGCCTATTCACACGGTTTGACGTGTGGCAAGTTAACTATGCTGGTCGGGCTCGCCTATACCGATCACCCGTGAACGATCACGGTCGTTGGGGAGGAACGCCACGAACGACGATAGGTCGGGGCTGCGTGCGAGCCCCCGATCCACGATCGTGACCCTCCCGCGGCCACGGACCGTAATCGGTTTTACCTCCCGCTTGGAACGGTGGACCGGTATGACTGTCACCATCGTCGGCTCCCAGCTTGGAGACGAGGGCAAGGGCGCGCTCGTCGACCGGTGGGGAGGGGACGCGGACGTCGTAGTCCGTTATCAGGGCGGCGACAACGCCGGCCACACCGTCGTCGAGGGCGGCGACGAGTACAAACTGTCGCTCGTGCCGAGCGGCGCGGTTCGGGGCAAAGTCGGCATCCTCGGTAACGGCTGCGTGGTCAACCCACGCACGCTGTTCGAGGAGCTCGATACGCTCAGGGAACGCGGGCTCGACCCTGACGTGCGTGTCGCGCGTCGGGCGCACGTCATCCTCCCGTATCACCGCGTGCTCGACGGGATCGAGGAGACGGTGAAAGCCGACGACGACGCCGGGGAGGAGGTCGGCACCACCGGCCGCGGGATCGGCCCCACCTACGAGGACAAGGCGGGACGACGCGGCGTGCGCGTCGCGGACCTGCTCGCACCCGAGGTGCTCCGCGAGAAACTGGCGTACGCGGTGCCGCAGAAGCGTGCGCTCGTCGAGCGCGTCTACGGCCTCGATATCGAGGGCACCGACCACGAGGATGCCTTCGACGTCGACGCCCTTCACGAGGAGTTCGCCGCCGTCGGCGAGCGGCTCGCCGACGAGGGAATGACGGTGAACTGTTCGGATTATTTATACCGGCGCGCACAGGCGGGCGACCGGATCATGTTCGAGGGCGCACAGGGGACCCACATCGACGTGGACCACGGCAACTTCCCGTTCGTCACCTCCTCGAACCCGACCGCCGGCGCGGCCGCGGTGGGCTCCGGGGTCGGCGTCACCACGGTCGGCTCCGGCGAGGTCGTCGGGATCGTGAAGGCGTACCTCTCGCGTGTCGGGGCGGGCCCGCTCCCCACGGAACTCGACGGCGACGATGACGAGGAGGCGCTCGCGGACGAGATCCGCGAGAAGGGCGGCGAGTTCGGGACCGTGACGGGTCGTCCCCGGCGGATCGGCTGGCTCGACCTCCCGATGGTCCGTCACGCGGCCCGCGTCTCCGGGTTTACGGGGCTCGCGGTGAACCACGTCGACGTGCTCGCGGGGCTTGAAGAGCTCAAGGTCTGTACCGCCTACGAACTCGACGGTGAGGAGATCGACACGGTGCCGACCTCGACGGAGCGGTGGGAGCGCTGTGAGCCGATCTACCGCGAGTTCGAGACGTGGGAGGAGGTCGATTGGACGGCCGTCGCGGCCGAGGGCTACGACGCGCTGCCCGAAGCGACGAAGGAGTACCTCTCGTTCCTCGCCGAGGAGACAGAGACTCCCGTCTACGCCGTCGGCGTCGGCCCCGACCGCGAGGAGACGATCGAAGTGACGAACCCGTTCGAGGCGTAATCGGCGCGAGGGTAGCCGACCCGGAACCGGCTACCGCCGCCCGGAAGTTTATCCCGTTCTCCGCGGTCGGTATCGACATGGACCCTCTCGATCTTCGAGCGGACGTCCCCGCCCTCGCGGACGCCACCTACCTCAACTACGGCGCACACGGCCCGAGCCCGCGCCACGTCGTTGAGGCCGCAAACGGGATGCTCGCGGACCACGAGTACGGCTCGGGGGGATCGAACCCCTACACGGTCGCGTTCGACTTCTACGACGAGGCACGCGAGCGGATAGCCGCGTTCATCGGCGCGGACGCCCCCGAGGAGGTCGCGCTCACCGAGAGCACGACCGATGGCATCGCCCGGATCGCGTGCGCTATCGACTGGAAGCCCGGCGACGTGGTGGTGCGGACCGACCTCGAACATCCCGCGGGGATCCTCCCGTGGAAGCGGCTCGAACGCGAGGGGGTCGAGGTGCGCGTCCTCGAAACGACCGAGGGGCGGATCGACCACGACGCCTACCTGGACGCCGTCGCCGACGCCCGCCTCGTCTGTTTCAGCGCGCTGACGTGGACCCACGGGACGGTCCTTCCGGTCCGCGAGCTCGTCGAGATCGCCCGCGACGCCGGCGCGTTCACGCTCGTCGACGCCGTCCAGGTCCCCGGACAGCTCCCAATGGATGTCAGTGAGTGGGGTGCGGACGCGGTCGCGGCCGCCGGGCACAAGTGGCCGCTCGGCCCGTGGGGTGCCGGCTTCTTATACGTCGACCGGGAGGCAGCGACCGACCTCGCGCCACCTGGCGCGGGCTACCGTGGGGTGACCGACCCAACGGGCGAGGAGATCGAGTACGAACCGGGCGCAAAGCGCTTTGAGGTGGGGACCACGTCGCCCGCGCCACACGCCGGGCTGTGTGCGGCGCTCGATACGGTCGAGACCGTCGGGATCGGGACATTCAAGTCCCGGATCGAGCGGCTCACACAACGGTTTAAAAGCGCTATCGACGACGACCGGCTGTTGAGCCCGGAGGGGTTCGAATCCGGGCTCGTCACGGTCGCCTGCGAGGATCCGGAGGCGACCGTCGAACGCCTCGCCGGGCGGGACATCGTGGTCCGTTCGCTGCCGTATCCGGAGGCGGTGCGCGTCTCGATCCACGCGGTTTCGACGGAAGCCGAGGTCGACGCCGCCGCGTCGGCGTTGATGGACGAGCCGTAGCGGTATCCACTCGCTCAGTGCCATGGGGTTCGACGGAGGCCCGCCGGGCCTCGACCGTATCCCGCCGACACCCTGATGTTTTTCGCGCCCGGCCGAGTGCTTCGAGTATGGGCTTTCACACGTTCGATCCCGAACGGGCAGACAAACTGGAGGACCCCGGCCGGTTCCGCTACTGCTCGCGCGAGGAATTGGTGGCGGCGCTCGCGCCCGGCGCGGATGGGACGGTCGCCGACCTCGGTAGCGGCACCGGCTTTTTCACCGACGAGGTCGCCCCCTACGTGGGGACGCTGTATGCCGTCGACCTTCAGGCGGAGATGCACGATCTGTATCGCGAGAAGGGCGTCCCGGAGTCGGTCGAGTTCGTCACGAGCGACGTCGGCGACCTCCCGTTCGCGGACGACGAGCTGGACGCCGCGTTCTCGACGATGACGTATCACGAGTTCGCCACCCCGGAATCGCTCGCGGAGGTCGCCCGCGTCATCCGACCGGGCGGCCGGTTCGTCGCCGTCGATTGGTCGGCCGACGGCGAGGGCGAATCCGGCCCGCCGCGCTCGGAACGCTATGGGCTCGAAGACGCGGTCGAGGGCCTCGAATCGGTCGGTTTCGAGGTCGTCCGGGCTGATGACCGCCCGGAGACGTTTCTGGTGGTTGGGCGCATCGAATCATAATCGTCGGGTCGGTCACCCGCGATCGGTCACCAATCGGAGAACCCGCCGCCGATGAGCGTCCCGGTTTGCGATTCGATGTACTCCCGCTGCATCCCGTGTACCGCCTCCTCGAACGATGCGCCGTCCGCGAGACGCTCCCGCACGCGCTCGCGCTTCCAGCTCGCCGGGGTCACCCGATTTTCGACGCGCCATCGGAGCGGCTCAAGCCATAACTCCGCGTCGGATTCGGTACACCCCGATGCCACCAGCCCGGCGGCGGCGTGATCGAGGAGGTCGGCATAGATCCGGTCGATGTCGCGGGTCGAATCGCCGTCCGCGGTCACCCATCGGAGTTCGGCGTCCAACCCATCGGCGACCGCGGCGTAGAAGTTGTCGCGTGCGGTCGCCCAGGGCTGCTCGCTGGCGGCGTGTTCGTGCCGCGGAAGCGCCTCCATTAAGCCGGCGAAGGCGGCTTGAAACGCGATCGAGTCCCGGACCGTCGGTTGCCCGGCGATGGGTCGGAACTCGATCCGGGCGTGTGCACTCGAACGGGTCGGGCCCTCGAAGACCGGGCGGACCCAGCGCCAGTAGGTGCCGTGTTTGCTCCGAAAGGCGGAGAAGGCGTCGTCGTAGCGGCCATCCTCGCCGATATCGGGGGCCGGAACGATCGTTTCGTCGCCCGCGATCCGGTCGACGGCCTCCTCGAGGTCGTCGATGTCGTCGGGGAACCGGACCTTGTCCTCTTCGGTGCGTACGTTGAGCACCGACTCGAAGACGTGGATCCGGTTGCCGTGTGCACCGTGTTCAAGTATCTGTTCGCCGGACCAGTCCGCATCGTAGAGATCGGGCGGGAAAAACGGCGAGTTCACACCGAGCGCGAGCAGCGGCCCCGCGACCCGAAGCGCATAGCGGAACCGTTCCGGCAGCGTCGACGCCCGCGCGGTCTGATAGTGCGGTTGGATCGAGGTGATCAAACTCTCTGGCATCACCGTGTCGGCGGGCAGCGACACCCCGGGGGCCTCCAGCCGTATCTCCGCTGATCCGGTTGTTTCCGTGTTCGCCATCGCGTGGTAGCGGGCGACATCGCTCATGTTCGTGGCGACCGTGACGCCGTCGACATCGACGCTGTCGGTGAGGTATCCGGTCGCGGTCTCGCCGGCCGGCGGAACCGTCCAGATGCCGTCGGAGACGAGTCGCATCCCCTCGACGCCGGTGCAGTCGTTTGCGGCCGCCAGCCGCGCGCGCACCTCCGAGAGCTGCGCGCGGAGACCGTGGTTCGAGAGCGGCTGTGGGCTCGTCGACATCTCGGCGTTGTGTAACCCGAGTTCCTTTTCGAACCCGACGAGATCCAGCAGTCGGCGCGGGACGCGCATCAGGGCATACTCGCCGGCACGCGACTCTCCACTCCAGCGGCCGTCCCCGACCGCGTAGAACTCGTATTCGAAGCCGACCATGGATTGGTGGTTATCGAACGTGCCGTCCCGCAGCGCGTCCTTCAGTACCTCCGCCTCCGCGACGGCCCGCGAGGTGTATTCGTCGCGATCCGTATCGAGGATCCGTCGTACGCCCTCGTTGGGTCCGTCCTCGGTGGTCATGGGCTCATCCATGACAGCGTAATATAAAAGGACGGTGACGTTCGGCGGCGGTGGGCGCTCGCGTCGCGACGGCACGGGGGCCGCACGACCCGCAACGTGCTTCCGTTTCGGAACCGTACGTTCGACGATGAGTGACCCGCTCGGGGACGCCGCACGAAGTCGGCTGACGGCGGCCGCGGTACGGACGCTGGAGCGCGACGGCTACGAGGTTCGCCGCCCCGGATCGAGCGCGGAGCCGCCGGCCATCGCGGTCCGTGACGACGATCCGGTGAGCGTGGAGCCGCTCGCCAGCGACGACATCGACCCCACGACGGTCGCCTCCCGGCTCGGACACGCCGTGAGTCGCGGGCGTCGCGCGCTCTTCGTCGTCGAGTCGGCCGCGGCGGAGCGCCGGCTTGAGGCGATCCTTGCGGAGCCGACGCTGCTCGCCGACGTGCGCAACGGCCGGCGGACGTTCCACTCGGGACCGGACCGGATCACGGTACAGGGCGGCGGCTACGCCTGTGTACACGTCGAGGGGCTCGGCACACCCGAGATCCGCTGGCGGGAGACCGACACCCCGCTGGGTCCGGTTCCAGCCGGCCCCGGTATCGACCCGAGCGCCACCGAGGAGTCGGGCCGCCCGGCCGTCGCGCGGCTCGTCTGTGAGGTCGACGGCGAGGTCGTTGCGGTCCTCGCGGGCGTCGAGAGCCTGCGAGTCCCGCCCGCCGCGGCGTTCCCCTACAGCTACGCGCGGAACGCGACCGACAAGCGGTTTCGGGTTCGACGCGGGCACGACGGCCACGTCGTCGACGACTTCGCGGGGTTCGCGGCGATGCGCGAGGCCGGCTATGTCCCCGTGCCGATGCCGCTCGTCCCTGAACACGTCCTCGGGTCGATCGCCCGCCCGGGGGGTGACGGGCTCGGGGCCCACTGGGAGATCGTTCGTCCATCGGCCGGGGACTGACCGCCATCGAGGACACCCCAGTCGCGTGGGAAGGCCATCCTCAAGCCCCCCCGGATACACCCGACCGACATGACCGTTCAGTATGACGGACTTACGATCGACTGGCTCGGCTATGCGACCGCCCGGATCGAAACCGCCGACAGCTTCGTCGTCTACACCGATCCCGGTCGGTATGGCGTCCTCGACGACTACTGGGCCCGCGACGGCGACCTCGTCTGTGTCACCCACGCACACCACTACGACCCCGACGGGATCCGATCGGTCGCCGGGGAGGGCGCGACGGTCCTGATCCACGAGGCGATCGACGCGGCGTCGATGGAGCGGGATGTCGAATCCGTCCCGTCGCTTGCGGCCGACTTCGACGTCGTCCGCGTCGACGACGAGTCGCGTGTCGACCTCGGAACGCGTATCGAGTCGGCACCGGCGGATGCGACCGTCTGGACGGTCGCCGCCTACAACCGACCCGACGGGCCGTGTGCCGATCCGGACGGCACGGTCCCGCATCCGGAAGGGTCCGGCTGTGGCTACCTCCTCTCGGTCGGCGGCCGGCGGGTCTTCTGGCCGGGCGACGGCGACGCGCTTCCAGGTTATGCGGAGCTCGAAGTCGACGTCCTCTTGGGTAACATCGGCGGCGGGGGGATCGTCTCGGATCGTCACGAGACCGCCGCGTTGGCCGGGCGGATGCGACCCGAACTCGTCGTGCCGATCCACTACGACACCTTCCCCGTGCTGGAGGCGGACGCCCGCGCGTTCGCGGCCGATGTCGCGGCCCGATCCGTCGCGGTCGCGCTCGACGAGGGTGAACAGTCCGGCTAGTCGGTCGGCGGCACGCGCGGGGAACCGTTTTCCGGATGGCCGTCGTATATCGTCGTATGTACGTCCGCGACGCCAAAAACCGGGACGAGGCGTGGTTGCTGGACGAGATCGAATCGATGGGCCTCGATGACGCCGCGTTCCGCTCGCGCGATTACGTCATCGCGGTCGACGAGGAGTCCGGCGACCGGGCCGGGTTTGGCCGGCTTCGGATACATAAAGCCGACGGCGAGGAACACATCGAGTTGACCGGCATCGGCGTAGTTCCCGAGTGGCGGGGTCGCGGCGTCGGCGCGCACGTCGTCGAGCGCCTCGTCGATACCGCCGACGCCGACGGATTCGATATCGTCTACGTGTTGACCGACGCCCCCGAGTATCTCACCCAGTTTGGGTTCGAGCGGGTCGAGGCCGACGCGCTGCCCGCGGTCATCGACGACCGCCTCACCGAGAAACGAGAGACGGTGGGCCCCGACGTGGTTGCGCTCCGGATCGAGCCGGGCCAGTTCGAGATGGCCGACCGGTTCCGCGAAGCCTTTAAAAACGCGTCATCGGTCGACGACGAGGCGGCGAACGAGCCGACCGAGACCGCCGAGGACTTCGGGATCGACCCCGAGTCGGCGACGTATAAATACGACACCGGTCGCTGATGGTCGAAACGTGAGGGTCGCTGAGCGGTGTTCCGGGGTGTGACCGCTGGATCAGCGCCGGGTCGACAGGATATAAAACGCGATGACGAGCCCCCCGGCGAGGAGCGCACCGAGGGTCCCTGTGGGGACGATGAGCGTCGCGAGCAGCATCGAACCAAAGACGGCGAGGCCCCACACCGCCGGGCGATCGACGCCACGGCGTCGTGCATCAAGGGCGACAAGTCCGCCGATAACGGCGTACGCGATCAACGCGACGAGCGACAGCAACGCCACGGATCCGCCCTGGAGGGGGGTCATTGTCCGGCGTGTAGCGTCGCACGGGATATAAACGCCGCGTTGGCTCACCCCCCGTGGCGGCCGTCCTCATCGGCGTCTTCCTCGCGGGGACCCGCCGTGTCGGCCCCCAACTCCTCGGGCGTGGGCGAACGTCCGAGCATCTCCCGGAGGGTCGTGAGCCCGCGTCGTCGCGTCGTGCCCTTCGAGAGGCGGACGCCCGGGAAGGTCCGGTCGGATCGCTCCTCGGCGATCCCCAAGTGGTCCATATGGTAGGTGAGCCACAGGAAGCCGAGCGAAACCGCGCTCAACCCGACGAAGATCGCCCACGAGGCCAGCGGGGGAACCTGAAGCGCCGCGACGACGACCCCGACGGCGATGTAGACGAAGGCGACGAACACCGAGAGCACCGTGACGGTGACGAGCATATCGTTGACGGCCGTCATCCGCGCGTTGTAGTCGATCCACGCCGCATAGCTCCTGAGTAGGCGCTCCTCAAAGGTCGTGCCCTCAACGTGTGTCTCGGAGGCGGCACCGTTGGTGTCGCGGCCGAGTGCTCGCCGCTCGGCGATCGCCAGTTCGATCTCGTCGGCGGTCGCACCGATCCCCCCGCGGAGGTTCGAGGAGGTGTAGGTGACGGACGCCAACCCGGTCGAGACGAGAAGGAGGACGCCGCCGGCGATCGTGAACCGATTGATAAAGAGGCTGATGTCGAGACCGGTCTGAGTCAGGACCGAACCGCCGGTGACGACGATGCCGATGAGCAGCAGGTTCGCTTTGAGGATCTCGATCGCCTTGCTGTCGATCTCCCGCAGGCGCTCGACCTGATATTGGAACGTCGTCCGAAGCTCCTGGTGGGTGAGTGCGAGCACGTCGTCCTCCTCCCTATCGGGATGCCCCGTGTGGTCGGCGTCCTCCGCGCGGTCGAGGTGGGCCGCGCGGTCGACGGAAGGCGATCCCTGATCCTTCATGCCTCCGGGATACCCGGAGCGCCGGCGTAAGCCTGTCGGCGCTGTCGGGATGCCCTGAGAGCCGTGAGGCCAACCCGGTCGGGGGTGAAACGCCGGACCGATTCGTGTGAGTACCCGGTCGCTTATCACCGTCGCCGCCGAGGACAGCGCATGGATCCGCTCATCGAGGCCGCCCGTAAGGCGCTCTCGAACGCGTACGTCCCGTATTCCGAGTATCGCGTCGGGGCCGCCATCGAGACGGACGACGGCACGGTGTATACGGGCTGTAACCTCGAAAACGCCAACTACTCCAACAGCCTGCACGCCGAGGAGGTCGCGATCGCCGAGGCGGTGAAAAACGGCCACGACTCCTTCGAGCGGATCGCCGTCAGCTCCGGCGTTCGCGACGGTGTCACCCCTTGCGGGATGTGCCGACAGACGCTCGCGGAGTTCGCCGACGGCGACCTCATCGTGATCTGCGATGAGGGTGATGGCGAGATCAGCGAGTATCGCCTCGACGAACTCCTCCCGAACACCATCTCCTTACAAACGCTCGAGGACGCAGCCGACGGGTAAGCCGCTAGGTCCAGTCCGTTCGGTCCTCTTGATCGGACGGCTCCCCGGCGGACGCAGGTCCCACCGACTCGTCCGCCACGATGGCGTCACGTTCGGTCGATTCAGTCAGTTCCGCCAACTCGGCCTCCAACGTCTCGATCCGCTTTGCCCGCTCGTCGAGCAGCCGCTCGCGGTCGATCCGATCCAGCGCCATTGCGGCGCGATTGGCCAACAGATCGATCAGTTCGACGTCGTCGTCATCGAGGGCTCGCCGGTCGATCGAGACGACCTGCACGACGGCGTCGTCCCGGAGCGGAACGCTGACGGTGGACCGATACTCGGACTCACCCGTCGACGTCCGGTCGCCGCCCCCGTGGGAGACGCGACGGACGGTTCCGTCGCGAGACGTCGGCCCCACAGTCGACTCGTCGAACTCGACGCCCGCATCGACGTCCACACCGCCACCGAACGCACGGATCGCGTCGTCGAGTTGGCCCTCGTGTGGGAGAAATATCGCACACCCGTCGAACGCGAGGTCGTCGGTCGCGAGGTCCGCGACCGTTTCGTACACCTCCGTCGCCGTCTCACAGCGTGTGAACCGAGCGCTCTCCCGCACGAGCCGCCGGAACCGCCGACGGTGTCGCTCGCGGTAGCTCACATCCCGGACGAAAATTGAAAGCCCCTCCGGCGAGGGGTGTGCGCGCGCTTCGATCCAGCGGCCGGGCTCCCGTTCGGCCTCGGGACGACCGACCACCTCCATCGGCTCGTTCTCCGCCATCGCCACGCGATAGGTGGTGAGAAACGGGTTCCCCTCGGGGTCATCGGTGATCCCATCGGCGATGTCGAGAAAGTTCTCCCCGAGCAGGTCCTCACGCTCGTCGCCCTCGTCGCCGAAAACCTCCACCGTCATGTCGTTGAGGTCGAGGATGGTCCAGTCGCGGTCGAGAAAGAGGAACCGTTCGGTCGTGTGGCGGAGGATCCGAGCCTTCCGTCGGTTCAGGGTCTTCGCCTCCCGGACGGACCGGTAGTGATCCATCGCGCTCCGTAACCGGTTCGCCAGGAGGTCGTAATGGTCCGAGGTCCCCTCCTTCCGAACGTAGTCGGTGACGCCGGCGGAGATGGCCTCGCTGGCGACCGCCTCGCTGCCACGGGAGGTATATAAGACGACCGGCAGGTCGGCATCGGCATCCCGGAGTCCCGTGAGCAGTTCGATCCCGTCCATCGGGGACATATCGTAGTCGGTGAGCACACAGTGGACGTCGCCAAAACTCGCCAGGTCGGCCAGAACCGCCTCCGGATCGGTCGTCGTCTCGATGATCACGTTATCGAGGCGACGGTCGAGGTGCGTCGTGACGAGGTCCAAAAACGCCGGGTCGTCATCGACGTAGAGGAG
>PWGU01000204.1 GCA_003554605.1 Halorubrum sp. | reverse complement strand
TCGATCTGCTGGGCCGTGAGCGTCGATCCGCCCGTCTGGGTGTGGAACTTGAGCTGTTTCGATTTCGGGTTCTCGGCGTCGAACCGCTCGTCCATCACCTGCGCCCACATCCGGCGGGCCGCGCGGAACTTCGCTGCCTCCTCTAAGACGTTGTTGTGGGCGTTAAAGAAAAACGAGAGCTGTGGGGCGAACGCGTCGACGTCGAGGCCGGCGTCAAGGGCCGCCTGGACGTATTCGATCCCGTTCGCGAGCGTGAACGCGACCTCCTGGGCGGCCGTCGAGCCGGCCTCACGGATGTGATAGCCCGAAATGGAGATCGTGTTGAAACTCGGGACCTCCGAGGCACAGAACGCGAAGATATCCGTAATGAGCCGCATCGAGGGCTCCGGCGGGTAGATGTAGAGGTTGCGGGCGATATACTCCTTCATGATGTCGTTCTGGATCGTCCCGCGCAGTTCCGTCCGGTCGACACCCTGTTTGTCACCCATCGCGATGTACATCGCGAGTAACACGGCGGCGGGCGCGTTGATCGTCATCGACGTCGAGACGGAGTCGAGCGGAATCCCATCGAAGACCGTCTCGAAGTCGTCGAGCGTGTCGATGGCGACTCCCGAGCGCCCCACCTCGCCCTCCGCCATCGGGGCGTCGGAGTCGTACCCCATCTGGGTGGGGAGGTCGAACGCCATCGAGAGTCCCGAGGAGCCCTGATCGATCAGATACTGAAACCGCTCGTTCGTCTCGGCGGCGGTCCCCATCCCCGCGTACTGCCGCATCGTCCAGAGTCGCCCACGGTGCATCGTCGAGTAGACGCCCCGCGTGTAGGGTTCCTCGCCCGGGAAGCCGACGTCCTCGCGGTAGTCGTGCTCGGCGAGGTCCGCCGGCGTGTAGAGGGCGGAGACGGTCCGGCCGCCCGTGTCCGTGGTGAACGTCTCGGCACGCTCCCCGAACCGGTCGACGGTGGGGCCATAGGTCTCTTCGTCCCACGAGTCACGAGCCTCGCGAATCCGCGCCAGTTCCTCAGGGTCGAACATTAGTGATCCGGTTGGGCGACCGAGGCTTAAGTGTGGAGGTCACAGGAAGCGATCTATCGGGCAATCGGTGAATTAGCCCCGAATAAACGTCAGTTTCTCACGTTCTTCGGGCGGGATGGGGTTCCGATAGGTCACGTCTTCGCCCTCACAGAGTCCCGCAAAATCGGTGTCCGTCGTGAGCAAGTAGTCGGCGTCGTATGCCCGCGCGAGTGCGACAATGAACGAATCGTATACGTCGTGGTTTTTTTCGGCACTGATTTCATACGCATCCAGAAGCGTCGACTCCGTGGCGTTGATAACCCGGGCGGGACTCCGAACGAGCGATTGTACCGCGTTGCGGGCGGCCGGGGAATCAACGCCAAAGTGGTGCGTCATCAGGTACTGTGCCCGGAGCGGATAGTAGTCGAATACGAGGAGCACGTTCGACCCATCGAGTGCGTTCTGTACCCATGGATAGACGTCGTCGTGGGCGGGATGATCGTCGGTGAGGGCAATCGCGAGGACGTTTACGTCCGTGAGCACCGTCACTTCGGTCGGGAGCGGATCGGCCATTGACTTGGTCGCTATCGCTCCATCGGTCCGAAAAGCGCCTCACCCGCATCGGTCGGGGTCGTGTCCTCCCAGTCCGCCCGGCCGGCGGTGGCGGTCTCCAACTTGGAACTCGGTTTCGGGGTGACCTCGAGTACCGAGCCGACGAGCGCCGCCGGGATCTCATCGCCCGCTTCGATCCCCAGTCGCTCTCGAACCGCCTTTGGGAGCGTCACCCGCCCACGGTCGTCAACCCTGAGCGTGAGCTCCATCTCGTCCTCGATATCGGTAGACCTGATACCCATTTTCAATCACTTACTTCCCACTACTGTGCTTACATATAAAACGGTTGTGGCGGTTTGAAGAGCTACCGGATCCATCGCTCACGCATGAACGTCCTTCCCGAACACACCGCACGGTTTCTGAGGGCGACGGCCCCGGATCACACGCCGGTCCAAGCCGAGATGGCCGACCTCGCCGAGGAGTGGGGGTTTCCGATCATCGGCCCGGAGTCGGGCGCGGTGCTCAGGCTCCTCGCGCGATCCACCGACGCCGAGCGCGTCTTCGAGTTCGGCTCCGGGTTCGGCTACTCCGCGACGTGGTTCCTCCGCGGCGGGGCCGAGTCCGTCATCTGTACCGAGTTCGACGAGGAGGAGGCCGAACAGGGGGTGGCGTTCGCGGCCGAGTACGGCTACGACGACGCTGTCACCTTCGAGGTCGGTGACGCGATGGAGACGATCGAGCGCTACGACGGGCCCTTCGACGTGGTCCTGATCGACCATCAGAAGTCCAGATACGCCGACGCGTTCGAGGCCGTGAGGCCGAAGCTCCGGCCGGGGAGCGTGGTCGTCGCCGACAACATCGCCTCCGGGCCGATCGACTTCGACGCCCTCGTGCGCCACGTCGCCGACGGCGACCCCCTTCCCTCGTCGGATGAGGACGCCCAAACCCACGGGATCGGGAGCTACGTCGATCACGTGACCGATGCCCCGACCGTGGAGACGGCGATCCTGCCGGTGGGTTCGGGGATCGCGGTGTCGACACTCCGCGGGTGACCCACGGGCGACCCACGGGTGACCCGCAAGCGACGTGCGACCGCGCGTTCCGAAACCCTTACTCCCGGCCCGGAACACCCTCGGGTATGAGCGAAACGCCCGAATCCGACGGGGATACCGCGAACACCGCCGCCGCCGCGGCCGCCGCCGTCGACGCCGAGGAGGTCCGCCACGTCGCCGAACTCGCGCGGGTGAACCTCGCTGACGACGAGGTCGAGCGGTTCACCGAGGAGTTCGCCGACATCCTCGACTCCTTCGCGGCCCTCGATGAGGTGCCCGAGACCGAACGTGACGAGGAGCTTATCAACGTGATGCGCGCCGATGAGGTCCGTGAGGGCCTCACCCAGGAGGAGGCGCTCGCGAACGCCGCCGAGACCGAGGACGGCTTCTTCAAGGGACCGAAGGTGTCATAGATGGCGGCCGATCACAACGTCTTCATCACTGAGGAGTCGATCGAGGGCGACGCGGAGGGCCCGCTCGTCGGGAGGACGGTCGCCGTGAAGGACAACCTCTCGACGGCCGGCGTACGCACGACCTGCGGCTCGGAGATGCTCGCCGACTACGTCCCGCCTTACGACGCGACCGCTGTGGTGCGCGTGAAGGACGCGGGCGCGACGATCGTCGGCAAGGCGAACATGGACGAGTTCGGGATGGGAACGACCACGGAGACCTCCGCGTTCGGCCCGACCCGGAACCCCGTCGACCCCGATCGGGTCCCCGGCGGCTCCTCGGGCGGCTCGGCGGCGGCGGTGGCCGCAGGCGAGGCCGACCTCGCTCTCGGGTCGGATACGGGAGGATCGGTCCGCTGCCCGGCCGCCTTCTGTGGCGTCGTCGGGATCAAACCGACCTACGGGCTCGTCTCCCGGTACGGACTCATCGCCTACGCGAACTCCCTCGAACAGATCGGCCCGATCGCGAACACCGTCGAGGACGCCGCAACCCTGCTCGACGTCATCGCCGGCCCGGACCCACACGACGGGACGACCCGTGATGCGGGCGCGGACTCGAACTACGCCGCGGCCGCCAACGGCGACGTGGACGGGATGACGATCGGCGTCGTCACCGAACTGTTCGACGGGGCCGACGAGCGCGTCGTCGAGACGGTCGAGGCCGCCATCGCGGACCTCGAATCGCGTGGCGCAGAGACTGTGGAGGTCTCGTTGCCCTCGCTCGAATACGCGGTGCAGGCGTACTACGTCATCGCGATGGGCGAGGCCTCCTCGAACCTCGCGCGGTTCGACGGGGTCCGCTACGGCCATCGCGGCGAGAGCGACGGGAACTGGAACGAGTCGTTCGCGGAGACCCGCGAGGCGCTCGGCGCGGAGGTCAAACGGCGGATCCTCCTCGGGACCTACGCGCTTTCGGCGGGCTATCACGACGCCTACTACGCGAAAGCGCAGGACGCGCGGGCGTGGATCAAAGCCGACTTCGATGACGCCTTCGAGTCGGTCGACGTCATCGCCTCGCCGACGATGCCCGTCCTCCCGTTCGAACTCGGCGAGAGCCTCGATGACCCGCTCCGGATGTATCTCGCGGACGCGAACACGACGCCGGTGAACCTCGCGAACCTTCCCGCGATCTCCGTCCCGGCCGGAACCGCCGACGGGCTCCCGGTCGGGCTGCAACTCGTCGGGCCGGCCTTCGGCGAGGAGGCGATCGTCCGGGCGGCGAGCGCGGTCGAGCACGACTTATAAGCGTCCTCCAGCGCCATTCGCAACGACCATACCGACCGACGTAAACGCGTACGTATGGGGCTGACCGAGGAGGAGCTGGAGCGACTCGCCGACGTGGTTCGTCTCCAACCGACGAAGAACGCGGAGCTGATCGAGGCGTGGGGCGTCGAGAGCGGCAGCGAGGTCCACTCGTATCTGGAGAACCATTTAAAGGAGTACTACTACCGCGACGACGACAGCCTGATCCGCGCGACGGCGGAGGCGAACGACCTCGTCGACGTCGAGCCTGGGATCGAAGCCGACGAGGTCGCCCGTGGCGGCGTCCCGAGCGTGATCCGGGTCCCGGAGCTCGAAGCGCAGGTGTTCGAGGTCGTCGCGGGTCCCGAAGACCGCTCGGAGTCCGTCGTCTGCGTCCTCACGAAGCTCCGGGAGACCTACGACATCGATCCCGAGGCCGGCGAGGTCCGCCGCGCCCTTCAGAGCCTCCGTCGCAAGAACGTCGTCGAGGTCGTCTATCGGACCGTGCCGACCTTCCGGTTGGCCGTCGAGCGCGACGCCGTCGACGTCGAGATCGCGGAGTAGGGCGGAACGGACGGGTGGCGGTCCGGCCGTCGCCGGACCCCATCGGTTTTAAAAGGCTCCGGGCGATACGGGGTGTATATGCCAACGTTCGAGCTGAACCTGTCGGATGACGTCTACGCGGAGTTTCAACAGCTTGCGGACAGCGAGTTCGTCTCCGAGGAGCAGGCCGCAGAGGAGCTCATCTCCTCGGGCATCGAGGCGTACAACATCACCGTCGTCGACGAGGAGCCGCACGACGAGATGCTGACCGGCGCGGAGAACAACATGTTCGATACCGCACAGGACCCGGGCAGCATCGAGGACGACCGCTTATAAACACTCCCGATCGTTTGTTTCGCGTCGACGAGTGGACCCCTCCACCGGTGAGTCCTGCCGTGGAGCACGTCGACCGAAAGCCTTTGGCCTAAGCGACGGAGCGGGCAGGTAGATGTCGACCCACCTCGCGCGAACGCACCTGTTCGGGACGGGCTGGCGGGGAGTGTTGCCGTTCGTAGCGGTCGGTGTCCTCATCGGTGTCCTCTCCGCCGGCTTCGTCGTCGGGATCACCGATCTCGGCGTCTCCCTGATGGTCGGCGTCGTCGCCGTGGGGGTCGCCGTCGCGGGCGGCGTGCTTCGAGGTGGCCTCCTTCCGACCGTCGGGGCGCTCTGGATCCTCGCTGTCTGGTGGTTCGTCTTTCCGCCGCTCGTCGGCCTGCTCACCGGGGACTGGGAGATCGGCTCCCGGTACAACTACCCCCGATTCCTCGATTATGGATACGCCTCCGCGACCGCCGAGTTACGCGGTGCCGTCGACCAAGCGGTCACGAACGGGATCGTTCTCGCCGCGCTACTCGGGACAGGCGGCTACCTCCTCGGGGCGGTCGGCGCGTGGCTCGCTGCCCGGCGGTGACCCCGTGAGGGGGGCCAGCCCGCTCACTCCTCGCGGTTGGTCGGCTCCAACGGGAGATCGAGCGCCTCGGTGAGATCGTGTTCCTCGCCAGTGAGGATATACAGAACGTCCTCCAAGACGACGACGAGCTCGGGAAGCTCGCGGGCGACGAGGTAGGTGATCCCGATCAGCGCGACGACGGCGAGCAGTTGGCTGATGATCCGATCGGAGACCAGAAAGGAGACGCGGTAGGGGTTGGTCGCGCCGAACATCGCCAACACGAGGTCGGGCTGCCAGTGCATATACTGGTTACCGGTGACGACGGAGATGAACGCCGTCCGGATGATGTTGAGCACGTAGATGAGCGGGATGGAGACGGCGAGCGCACGGAGCTTCCGGTCAAGCGGGGCACGGACCGCCGCGATCAACCCGCCGAAGATCGCCATACTCCCGAGGCCCGTACACGCCAACACCACGTTCACCCGGTAGGTGTGGCCGTCCTCGAGGGTCCACAGATACGCCGCATCGAACCCCTCGTGGCTCTCGACGCGTTCCGGGGCGTAGCCGAGCAGGTCGATGAGGAGCCCCGTGTGGCTGGCGACGACCTCGATGAGCACCTGTCGCGGTTCGGGGATTGCGAGCCCCGCGACCGTGAACGCGGGGATCGTCTCGAAGGGAAGGTAGATGAACAACATCAGCGCCACCGCCCGCGTGAGGACGAACAGCGACGCGCGCCCCCGATAGAGGAGGTAGCCCGCGTACGCACAGGCGGGGGCACCGATGAGCGCGAGGATCGACTCCACGTAGCTCTGATGTTCGAACGCGAAGAACGGGACCATCGAGAGCCAGAACAGGCCGAAAAGCGCCCACGTCCCGGCGGCGAGGGTCCTGCCGGCCGAATGGCCGTAGTGATCGAGCGCCCACGCGGTCGCAAAGAGGATCGCGACGATCCACGCGAACGTGAACGTGTCGGGGAGCGCGCCGAGGATGGCCACCGCGCCGACACCGGTCATGACTGAACCATCCGAGGTGACCGAATAAATCCCTTGTCGTTGTGCACGAGCGACACCCGAGCGATCGGGTGGGGGTCACGGACGGGCGATACCGAGCGATCGGGTGGGGGTCACGGACGGGCGATGCCGAGGTACCCGGGTCGCGCCCGCGGTCGACCGAAAGGCGCTTTTCCCGCCGGGACGACCCTCGCGCATGATCACGGTCGCGCTGGCGGGCAAGCCGAACGCGGGCAAGTCCACCTTTTATACCGCCGCGACGATGGCCGACGTCGACGTCGCGAACTACCCGTTCACGACCATCGACCCGAACCGCGGGGTGACCTACGTTCGAACCGAGTGCCCCTGTCTCTCCCGCGAGGAGCGCTGCGGCAACGAGAACTGTCGTGCGGGCAAACGCTACGTCCCGGTCGAACTGCTCGACGTCGCCGGACTCGTCCCGGGCGCACACGAGGGGAAGGGCCTCGGAAACCAGTTCCTCGACGCGTTGACCAACGCCGACGTCATCCTCAACGTCGTCGACGCCTCCGGCGCGACGAACGCGGAGGGCGAACCGGTCGAACCCGGGACCCACGATCCGCTTGAGGACGTCGACTTCATTGAGGAGGAGATGGACCTCTGGCTCACCGGCATCGTCGAAGACAACTGGGAAAGCGTCGAGCGGAAGTCCCGCTCACCCGACTTCGACATCGAGGAGGCGCTCACCGACCTCCTCACCGGGGTGGGGGCGACGGAGGCGGACGTCACCGCGGTCCTTCGCGATCTGGAGTATCCCGCGGACCCGATCCAGTGGAGTGACGACCACCGCGAGGCGCTCGCGCGGACGATCCGCCGCCGGACGAAGCCGTTCGTCGTGGTCGCGAACAAGGCGGACGTCGCCGCCGACGGGGCCATCGATCGGATCCGCGAGGGGACCGACAAGCCGGTGGTTCCGACGACGGCGGACGGCGAGTTGGGGCTCCGACGCGCGGCGGAGGCGGGGCTCGTCGCCTACGACCCCGGCGATGACGGCTTCGAGATCACCGGCGAGGTCTCCGAGGGCCAGCGGGAGGGCCTCAATGCGATCCGTGCGGTGATGACGGAGTTCGACGGAACGGGGGTCCAGACGGCGCTCAACACGGCGGTCTACGACGTGCTCGACCGCGTGACGGTCTATCCAGTCCAGGACGGCTCGAAGTGGACGGACGGGACGGGGACGGTATTGCCGGACGCGTTCCTCCTCCCGACGGGCGCGACGCCGCCGGACCTCGCGTACGCCGTCCACACGGACATCGGCGAGGGCTACCTCCACGCCGTCGACGCCCGCTCGAATCGGCGGATCGGCGAGGGTCACGAACTGACCGAGGGCGACGTGGTTCAGATCGTGAGTACGAACTAACGGCAAGGTGATCCGATATCTTGCAGCGAGGACGAACGTGTTCGGTTGAGCGGTGGGAGCGGAATTCATCGTAGAAACCGGCGATATCGCGCGCCTCGGCGGGTGGGAGGCTCGTGTTGAGGGTTGGCACGCTCCCGGAATAATTACTCAAGGGCATCATAAGTTGAGTTAAATATTCCTCATAGCCATATTGGTTTATGAGTGGGGACGGTACGTCGAGTCGACAATGAAGCGAAGACAGTTCCTGCGTGGGGCCGGCGCGGGTGTCGCCGGCACCGCCCTCGCCGGCTGTGTCGGTGGCGATGGTGGAACCCGGACCGTGACCGTCGATTACGCCTACTACAACCCCGTCAGCCTCGTCCTGCGTGAACACGGTTGGTTGGAGGAGGCGTTCGAAGACAGCGAAGCGGAGGTCGACTGGCTGTTGAGTCTCGGCAGCAACGAGGCCAACGAGTACTCACAGACCGGCGAGGCACAGGTCGCCTCGACTGCCGGCGTGGCGGCGCTCATGGCCCGCTCGAACGGCGTGCCGATCACGACGCCGTACATCTACTCCGAGCCGGAGTGGACGGCGCTCGTCACGCTCGATGGGAACGGGGTCGAGTCGGTCACCGACCTCGAAGGGGCGTCCGTCGCGGCCACACGCGGTACCGACCCCTACTTCTTCCTGCTGCAGGCGCTCGACGAGGAGGGGTTGAGCGAGGACGACGTGGACGTAGTCGACCTGCAACATCCGGAGGGGCAGGACGCGCTCGTCCGCGGCGACGTGGACGCGTGGGCGGGGCTTGACCCCCACATGGCCGAACTCGAACTGGAGGAGGAGGGCGCTGAGCTGTTCTACCGTGAAACCGCGTTCAACACCTTCGGCTTCCTCAACTTCCTCGATGAGTTCCTTGCGGACCACCCCGATGACGCCCAACGGGTCATCGAAGCGTATGAGCGTGGCCGCGAGTGGGCGCTCGACAATCCGGAGGAGACGGCAGGTATCCTCGCGGCCGAATCGGACATGTCCGAGCCGGTCGCCGAGCGGGTGTTCACCGAACGCAACGACCTCACCGAGCCCATCCCGGGCGAGGACCACGGCGACCTGCTCGACGAGCTCGCACCGATCCTCGAACGTGAGGGACTCGTCTCCGACGACGCCGACCCCGGAGCAGCGGCCGGCGACCTCCTCGATGAGTCGTTCGCGCAGGAGGTGATCTGAGGTGGCGACGACGGGGAGGACGTACACGGTCGGTAGAGCGGCCCTCCCGAACGCCGATCGGTTCCGCTGGTTGCTCGGACTCGTCGTGCCCGCCGTCCTCGTCGTCGTTTGGCATCTCGCCGTGTCGGTGGGGGTGTTCGCGCCCCACCAGCTTCCCGAGCCGCTCCGCGTCCTCACCACCTTCTACGGGATGGCCGCGAGCGGCGAGCTGTGGGGACACATCGCGGTCACGGTCCAACGGGTCCTCTTCGGCGTCATCATCGGCGTCGTCGTCGGGGTGCTTTTTGGAACCCTGACCGGCTATTATCGTCTCGCGAACGACCTCTTCGACCCGCTGTTTCAGTCGATGAAGAACATCCCCTCGCTGGCGTGGGTGCCACTCTTCCTGCTCTGGTTCGGGATCGGCGAGAGCGCGAAGGTGCTGCTCATCGCCGTCGGGGCCTTCTTCCCCGTCTATCTCAACCTCTCGACGGGTATCGCCGGGGTGAGCGAGGACCTCCTGGAGGTCGCGGCCGTCTACGACCTCGGCCGGATCGAGGAACTCCGGCGGGTGATCCTTCCCGCGGCGCTTCCGAGCCTGCTCGTGGGGATCCGCGGCGGGGTCGGCCTCGCATGGATGTTCGTCGTCGCCGCGGAACTGATCGCGGCCAGTCAGGGGATCGGCTTCCTGCTGTCGGACGGGCGAACCCTCGCCCGGCCCGACATCATCATCGGCTCGATCCTGCTTTTCGCCTTTTTCGGTAACCTGTCGGATCTCGGCGTCAAGGAGGTGGAAAAGCGTGTCATCACTCAATAAAAAACAAGGGGACACAAGCAGCGGTCAGCGGCCGAACGCGAACGACAAAGACGCACTCGTCGTACACGATCTCACGAAGCGTTACGACGAAACCGTCGCGCTCGACGGGATCGACCTCGCCGTCGCCGATGGCGAGTTCGTCTCGGTCGTCGGTCCCTCCGGCTGTGGAAAATCGACGCTGCTCCGGGTGTTGAGCGGGCTTGAAGAGCGCTTTTCGGGTCGCGCCGTGGTCGATGGCGAGGACGTCCGTGACGGCGGCAGCGACGACGTCGGCATGGTCTTTCAGGAGCCGCGGCTCCTCCCATGGGCCGACGTCAGGGAGAACGTCGCCGTCGGCCTCCCGGCCGGTGTTGACGCCGATGACCCGAAGACAGCCACACGGATCGACGATCTGATCGAAACGGTCGGGCTTTCGGGCTTCGAGGACCATCGGCCCGGTGGCCTCTCCGGCGGGATGGCACAACGGGTGTCGCTCGCGCGCGGGCTCGCTTATCAGCCCTCGGTATTGCTGCTCGATGAGCCGTTCTCGGCGCTCGATCAGCTGACGAAGTACGAACAGCAGGACAACCTCCTCGAGGTCTGGGAGGCGCGTGGGACGACGGTCGTCCTCGTCACCCACGACATCGAGGAGGCCGCCTACCTCTCCGATCGCGTCGTCGTCCTCGGCGGGCAGCCCGGACGGGTGGTCGAAGCGGTCGACGTCGACATCGCGCGGCCACGCAGGCGAACCGACGAGCAGCTGGTGGCGATACGCGAGGCGATAACCGGCG
>PWGU01000172.1 GCA_003554605.1 Halorubrum sp. | reverse complement strand
GCGGCGATCCCGACGGGGTGACGCCCGCTGTGGACGCCCGCGTCCGTCGCCGCACGAACCAGTTCACGCGCTCGCCGGCGGACGTCGTCGGAACACTCGAGCGAGGAGGCGAACCGGCCGACGTATTCGTTCGGGTCTGTCGGCGGCACCTTCAGCGACAGCTCGCGGTTGATATACCGGTAGGTCCGCTCGATCTCCAGGGCGGCGATGCGGCTCACGTTCGCGACCTCGTCGATGCTGCGGGCGATCCCGTCGAGCCGGGTGGCCGCATACAGCGCCGCCGCCGCGACACCCTCGATCGACCGCCCGGGGAGCAGCCCTCCATCCAGCGCGCGACGATAGATGACCGAGGCGGTCTCGCGCGTCGATCGGGGGACCCCGAGACCCGAGGCCATCCGATCGATCTCCCCGAGCGCGTATTTCAGGTTCCGGTCCTCGGCGTCCTGGGTTCGGAACCGCTCGTGCCACGTTCGCAGCCGACGCATCTCGGCCCGTCGCTCCGCGGAGAGCGCGCGGCCGGCCGCATCGCGGTCGCGCCAATCGATGTCCGTCGAGAGGCCACGGTCGTGGATAAGTTCGGTCGCCGGAGCGCCGACGCGGGAGCGCTCGGTCCGCTGGGCGCTGTCGTAGGCCCGCCATTCCGGCCCGTGATCGACGCGGTCGGCGTCCACGACCAACCCGCAGTCATCACAGAGAAGCTCGGCCGCGTCCTCGACGACGACGAGCCCGCCATCACACTCCGGACAGCGCTCGCGGGCGTCGGGTCGGTCCGTGGCTCGCTCGGGCGACGTCCCCTCGGTTCGGCTCCGACCCCGAACCCGCGACGGGCCGCCCTCAGCGGTCACGGAGCCCACCCCGACAGGAGCCGTCCACGCCCGTCCACGATGACACGGGACCGAGCGGATAGGTCCATCCCATGACGAGTGCGTACTTGCTTCAAAGGGATAAATTTTTTTGATTTCTCAAAAGCCTAGATGGGTGTTTACGCAACTTTTTTTGGTTTCATAGTGGGCGCGGAAGCTCGGCAAGCATCCACCGCACCCACGGCGGGACCCCGGTCGACCGGCCGAAACGGGGACGGCGTACCGGAGACGGTCCGTGGGTGCGCCGGCCGCACGGATCGAAGTGGGTGGGTGGGACGCCAGCCCGGGCCGCACGGATCGAAGCGACCGCGGGGTTATCGGGGTGCACCCCGTGGGATCGATATGGACGATCCGATCGAGGCGATCGCGGACGACGCAGATCCACGCGACCGCGCGATACACGCGCTCGGGGCCGAACGCTACGACGTCGCCGCCGAAGCGTACACGACCGCGGCACGCGCCACCCTCGCCGGCCACGGGCCGGCCGGCTTCGGCGCATACGAGGCCGTCGACCGGTCGCGGGCCGGGTCCGCGCTCGCGGCGTTCGCGACCGCCGCGGTCTGTCACCGGATCGCCGGGGCCGAGGCGCGTGCGGCCGCGCCCGTCGCCGAGGGGATCGTCGTCGCCGGCGAGCTCCGCGATCACGTGTTGGAGACCCCCGTCGAACGGGCGGCGTGTCACGAGTTCATCGGGGACCTCAGGGCCGTCGTCGACGACGGGGAGCGCGCGGAGGCGGCCTACGATCGGGCCGGACGGGCGTATGAGGCGCTCGACCTCGACGCTCCGGCCGCGGAGACGGGGCGACCGTTCCTCCAGGCCGGCACGGAGCTACTCACACATCTCTCACGCCCCGACGACCTCTCGTGGGACGACATCCACGGCGGCGGTGGCGACGACGCGCTCACCCGACGGGTCGCGGTCAAACGGTCGCGAACCCGGTCGATCACACGGGCACGCGTCGAGGACGGGAAGCTGCACGCCCCACGTGGCTCCACGGAGTATCGAACCGGCCGCTTCGAGTGTCCCGCCTGCGGGTCAGACGACGTCAACTACGTGGCCGAGACGACGCTCTGTCTGTGCTGTTCGACGCCGACCGACCCCGTCTGAGCGGGCGGCGGCGGTCGACGGCATCGGAGACCCGGTGATTCGTGTAAAATCGACGGTCGGGGCCGACATGGTTAACAGTCCACGGGTGTAGCAGTCGGACGAAAGATGTCGGGCGGGGACGCACGCGACGGGATACAGTATCTCTCCGGATCACCGGCACGGATCGCGATCCTGCGAACGATCCGGAAGGAGCCGCGCCGCCCGGCCGCGATCACCGAGAACGTCCAGGCGACCCGGACGACCGTCCAGCGCGTCCTGGCGGGGTTCCGCGACCGACGATGGGTGGTGAAACGCGCGGGCGAGTACCATCTGACAGCGGCCGGCGAGCGCGTCCACGACGGCTACGAGGCGCTCATCGAGGAGGTCACGCTGGCCGATCGCGTCGGTCGGTTCGCCGCCGATCTCGAACGCGCAGGGGCCGGGTTCCCGGCCACGGGGCTCACACAGGGTGAACTGACCGTTGCTGACGGACGCGACCCCCTCGCGGCGGTCGATCGGGTCGTCGAGGTCATCCGGGAGGGGGCGGGCTCGGAGATACGCGCGATCTCGCCGATCGTCACCCGACAGTACAACGAGGCGGCCGCCGGCAGCCTCAACCGTGGTGCACGGATCACGCTCGTGATCGACGAGGAGGTGCTGTCGGCATCCGTCACGGAGTTTACCGAAGCGACCGAACGGGCGCTCCAGGACGACCTCGCGACCGTACTCGTCGCGGCGGAGCCGATCGAGTACGGGCTCTTCATGTGGGGAGACCACGTCTGTGTCATCACCCACGACGAGCGTAACAGCCCACGATGTGTCTTCGAGTCGTCCGATCCCACGGTGCTAACCTGGGCCGACGAACGCTTCGAACGCTACCGCGACGGGGCGACACCGCTTCCGGAGCTGATCGACGGGTGAACGCGGCTCAGCGGTCGCCGTCGGGCGACGTGGCGTCAGATCCCTCGGTGGAAGGCGAGCGATCGGTTTCCGGATCGAAGTTGGTCGGGACGACGGTCGGGTGGGCAATCCCGAACGAGGTGTGACGTGCGGCCATACTCGATCGAACGGCCGCAGGGGGCTAAAAATTACCCATGTGCATAACGCATGAGCGGGCCGGCAGGGTATGTCTCGAACGTATATCGATGCGTATCGTGCATCGAGACGGGTCCGAAAACGTCTCAGGGGAATGAGAAACGAGATGAACCCGCATGGCCCTGTGCGTGCGCTTTAAGAAGGCGATTGGGTGGACGGAGCTCCGTCAGCCGAAGTGCTCGGCGTACAGCTCCTGTGCGTGAACGATGGCGTCGTGTGCGGACGCCTTGTCTTCAAAGCCTAAGGTTTCGACCTCCTTGCCCTCCTCGAGGTTTTTATATGTCGAGAAGAACTCGGCTATTTCGGCGCGCGTCTGGTCCGGGATGTCATCGAGGTCGTCGATGTGATCGAAGCGCGGGTCCTCTGTCGGGACCGCGATGACCTTGTCGTCCTGTTCGCCGTCGTCGTCCATCCGCATCAACGCGACGGGCCGGGCCTCGATGACACAGCCGGGGAAGGTCCGATCCTCGACCAACACCAACACGTCGAACGGGTCGCCGTCGTCGTAGAACGACCGCGGGATAAACCCGTAATCAGAGGGGTAATGGACGTTCGAGTGGAGCACCCGGTCGAGGACGATCCCGGGGATGTCCTTGTCGTACTCGTATTTGTTTCGGTCACCCTTGAGACACTCGACGACCGCATAGATCTCCTCGGGTGCGTCCGGTCCCGTTTCGAGGTCCTCCCAGAGGTTCGTCATAGTCGTTTTTGCGACCAACGATAGCAAAGCACTTTCGGGTCGCCAGCGTCGGTCGAAACGTCGGGGGACCCGCGGGTTCCGAGAAAAGGATCGATCGGCCGGCCGGCCGCGTAACCGTCGGACACCATCCATACCGGATGCGCCACCTCCATGTCGGAGCATCACACGGACTCCCTCAGTATTCTCCCGGGATTCCGCCGAGATGAAAGTAGTGGTCAGCCGGGTGGGAAGCAGAGATTTAAAATATCGATAGGCTTTGCAATAAATGTAGATCTGCAGGCTTCAGACCCGTTTGACCGACGTATCGACAGTTTTGTTCATTCGGTGGTACCACCGGGATTTTTCACACACCACGGCCGCTCGAACGTCGCATCACGTGTTGTCAGGCATAGATGAAAAATGAAATAATCAAGATTCTTGAGAAACCTTATATCCCCCGGTGACATTTCAACGGCTATGTCAGAGGTACAATCGGTTACCGAGGTGTCGACCGCCGCGCGCGATCTAACCGCGTTTCAACAGAACATTCTCACGATCCTTTCGGAAGAGCCCATGTACGGGCTCGCGATCAAACGCGAACTTGAGGCGTACTACGACGCCGAGGTGAACCACGGGCGGCTCTACCCCAACCTCGATGACCTCGTGGAGATGGGGTTCATCGAGAAGAGCGAGCTCGACAAGCGGACCAACCAGTACGAACTCACCCCCGACGGTCACGACGTCGTCCTCGGTCGGCTTGAGTGGGTCCTAAAGCGCTTCGTGACCGACGACACCCGCGCGAACGAGGTCCGCGAGATCGTCGATCGGCAGGCGTAAGCCCCGGTCACGATCGAATAACTGATCGATCGGTTCCATCACTTGGTGCGGTCGTTCACCGCGCCCCGACCCGTATTCCGTTGAACGACCACACAGCCGCGAGCGACCGCGCCGGTTCAGCCGTCGGTGGCGTCGACATCGATGTCGGCTTGGTCCGGGTCACCATCGAGAAGCGCGGCAACGTTGACCTCGGCGGCGACCTCGTCGATCAGCGCAAGCGACTCCTCGACGACGTCGAGTTGGACGTCGCTCGGCCAGCCGTTCCGCGGGAGGTACTCCTCGCGGAACTCCGCGCGCGTCCCCGGCGTCGCTTCGTCGACGGGACGCACGTAGTGATTGCTCAGAAACGTCACGAACCGGCGGGCGTTCTCGGCGTGGGCGACCGCGACGGACGGGTCCGCCTCCGCGAGCGAGGTCAGCTCCGCGAGCGGCTCGACCGGATCGAGGGGCGGTTCGACGTCCCGGGACGCGTTCTCAGGAAGGGGAACCGTTCGGTCGACGACCTCGGCGACCGTCACGGCGATCAGCCCCGCGACCGTGGCGTTGTACGCCGCGACCTCGGAATATCGGTCGGCGTCGCCGGGACCCGACAGCGGCACCTCGACCGCCCGGTCGGTGTCCTCGATCCGGTCGAACCGGACCGTCCCGTCCTCGACCCATTCTGACGGGTACAACACGAGGGTGTCGTCCTCCTCACGGAGCCGTGGCGTGTAGTCGTGGTCGTCGACGAGCGCGTCGCGACGGTCATGGTACTGTCTGGCGGCGGCGGGATCGACCGCCTCACGTGCGAGGCGGGTGAGCCGCTCGGCCTCCGTCACCGCCTCCGGCGGGATGTCGGGGGCGTACTCGTCCGCCGATGGGCCGTCCGGCGGCGATCCATCCGATCCACCCGCGTCGGATGCCGAGTCGTCGGCCGACTCCCCGGCCGCCATGATCTCCCGGGCTTTGCGTTTCGCCCACTCCGGTGGTTCCTCATCAGGTCGCGTCATCGAGTGCCTCGTTCGCTAACTCGTCGGCGCGTGCGTTTATCTCCCGCGGAACGTGCACCAGCGACCACCGGTCGAATCGATCCAGCAGTTCGTGGACACGGACCCGCCGCTCCCGGAGCCCGGGGTCGTTGACGTTCCACTCGCCGCGGACCTGTTTGACGATCAGTTCCGAGTCGCCGCGGACGTCAACCGCCTCGAAGCCGTAGTCGACGGCCGCCTCCAGCGCGCGGATCAGCGCCGCGTACTCCGCACGGTTGTTCGTCGTCGACTCGATCCGCTCGCCGCCCTCCGCGACGATGCCGTCGCTCGTCACGAGACACCAGCCGACCGCCGCCGGACCCGGGTTTCCGCGGCTCGCCCCGTCGAAGTAGACGTGCGCGCGACCGCCGCCGTCCCGGAGCAGCCCGACGAGCCGTGTCGGGTCACGGCCCTGTACGACGACCTTGCCGTCGTAGGCGACCGCGACCGCATCGTTCCGTCGTGCCCGCCAGCGCTCGTGGTCGGTGTTTCCGGGCTCGATCTCGACGCCGGCGGCGGCCAGTCGTTCGCGGGCGATCGCCGGGTCACACGTTATCGTCGGCATCGGTCGATCGGGTGGGAGGTCATCGGGTGGGAGGTCATCGGGTGGGCTCCGTGTCGCCGGTCGGATCGGCCTCCGGTTCGGTCACGTACGCGCGGAGGTCCTCGGCGGACACCGAGTGACCCGCGCGGGTGAAGAAGTTCGCGACGTTCACGCAGTCGCGTTCGAGGAACTCGCCGGCGTTCGGGTGGTGAACCGTCACCGCCTGCCCGAGGTCGATGACGACGAGTTCGCCGTCGTGGATGATCATGTTGTACTCCGAGAGGTCGCCGTGGATCAATCCCGCCCGGTAGAGCCGGCGCATATATTCGCGGACGACGCCGTAGGCGGTTTCGGGGTTCTCCACGGTCACCTCCGAGAGCCGCCTCGCGCGGTCGTCGGCGTGGCCGACGAGCTCCATCACGAGGACGTTTCGCTGGACGGCGATCGGTTCGGGGACACGAACGCCGGCTTTGCGGGCGCGGCTGAGGTTGGCGAACTCCTTTTTCGTCCACGCGAGGACGACGGCTTTCTTGTCGCTCGCGATCCCCTCGAACCGGGGGTCGCCCTCCAGATAGTCGCGCATCTGCCGGAAGTTCGAGGTGTTGATCCGATACACCTTGACGGCGACCTCGCGGTCGGGGTGGCCCGGGGTGTCGTCGGCCGTTCGTGCCCCCGAATCGGGCCGTTCGCCCGCCTGTCCGCCGAGCGCCTCGAAGACGCTGGCCTCCTTGCCGGTCGAGACCGGGCCGCCGAAGGCGTCGATGTAGCCGTCCTGTACGAGCTTATAAACCGCCGCAAGGGTCGCGTCGTCGAAGACCGACTCCTGGAGTTTGAACTGCTCCGTATCCTTGATCCGTTTGCGGAACTCGTCGAACTCGCGGTCCTGCCGGCGGGCGATGCGGTCGGCGGCCGTATCGGAGACGTCTATCTCCTCCCACTCGTCGCCGGGATTCTCGTCGGGCTCGAGCAATCCGAACTCCTCGTTCATTCGGTCGAACTTCGGCGTGATGCCGTATAAGCGAGGGGGTCACGGGATGGCGCTCGTCGCCGTCGCTCCCGACGGGGTTCACTTTCGCTTTCGGGCTCGTTTTTAACAGGTGTCGGGCCGAGGGTTCAGGTATGAGTCAATCCCCGTTCGACGACGAGGACCTGTTCGGCGAGGCCGCCGCGGAGATGCGCACGGACGTCGAGGAGCATCTCGCGGCCGCACGCGAGGAGCTGCCGGCCGCGGCAGACGTCTGGGAGACCGACGCCGATAACGTCCTTGGGGCGCTCAACGGCCTGAAGTCGGCCCTCGACGTCGGCGACGCGGTCGAACACGTCCGATCCGCAAAGAAGGCGTACGTGCTCGGCGAGCGCGCGGACGCCTTCGAGGACGCCGACGACCTCAAAGCCGAGATCGAGACGCTGGAGTCGCTCGTCACCGATATCGAGACGGCCGCGGAGGAGGTCACCTCGCTCACCGGCACCGTGCCCGCGATCCGTGGGGCGCTGCAGGACGCGGCCGACGAGGAGTAGATCAATCAGTCCGACACTCAGCCGAGCCGGGAGCGATCGCCGGTCCCCCCGGTGAGCGCGCTCGCGAGCGCCCCTTTTACCACGACGTCGTCGCCGAGGTCGGTGAGCCGGATCTCCGGGACGTTGATAAAGACCATCTCCGCGAGCTTCTCGCGGACGGGGTCGAGGACGCGCTCGGGGTTGTTGAGCGCCACCGCCCCGCCGACGCTAACGACGAGCGGCGCGTAGGCGTGGATGACGTTCGCGATCCCCATCGCGTTCCAGTGGGCGACCTGCGCGATAACGTGGTCGGCGAAGACGTCCTCGCCGGCCGCCGCGAACACGTCGACGGCGGTGAAATCGGGGTCCTCAAGCGGGAGAACGGTGTCGACGGGGTCCTCCTCGTGGAGCTCGCGGGCGTACTTCGGGATGTTGTTTCCCGAACAGTACGCCTCCCAGTGGCCGTCGTGGCCACAGCCACAGGTCATAAAGCCGTGTGGGTCAACGGTCATGTGGCCCACCTCGCCGGCGTTGCCGTCCCACCCCGAGAGCACGTTGCCGTCGACGGCGACGCCCGCGCCGATCCCCGAGGAGATGGTGAGATACACCATGTCGTCGGGGTTGCGCTCGCTGTGGAACCGCTCGCCGATCACCCCCGCGTTGGTGTCGTTGTGGAGGTAGACCTCATCGGTGTCGAGCAGCTCCGAGACCGGTCCCGAAAGCGGGATCCGTTCGACGACGTCCGGAAGGTTGGCCGGGCGTTGCACGACGCCGGCCGCCAAGTCCAACGGCCCGATGGAGCCGATCCCGGCGGCGACCACCTCGCTCGGGTCGACGCTCGCCTCCCGGCAGGCGGTTCGGACGACAGCCAACACGGCTTCGGTGACCGCGATACCGTTCGGACCGCGAGGGGTGCGGCGTGCGTCCGATCCGAGAATAGTGCCGGCATCGTCGCCGACGACCGCCCGAACGTTCGTCGCGCCGAGGTCGACGCCCACGTAGTACATCGATCCGATCCGTGACCCCATTTCACTTAAACGGGCCGCTTCGCGGGATCGGCCGTCACGGGGATCATCGGAGATCGTCGACTCACCCGCTCACTTCGTGTCCGCACGGACGAACGTGACCGGGCATGGAGCCGTCAACATGACGTCCTGTGCGACGCTGCCGAAGACGGCCTTGCCCGTCGGCGAGCGGTTTCTTCCCCCGACGAGTATCCGGTCGGCACCGACGTCCTCGGCGACCGCGACGATCCCCGTCGAATGGGTGCCGACCGCGCCGCGGATCTCGTGGTCGACGTCGGCCGCCGAGAGGGCCTTCGAGATGGTCCGTGTCGTCGTGTGCCGTGTGGCGACCGCATCGGGCGTGGACGCCTCGCTTTGGTCGTCGACCGCGAGCGCTTCGCGCGCCTCGTCGAACTCCTCCTCGGTGAACACGTGCAGGAGGGTGATCTCGGCGTCGACCGGGGCGGCCACGTCGATCGCCTCCTCCGTGAGCCGCTTCGTGCGGTCTTCGTCCTCGGTGTCGACCGCGAGGAGCACGGTGTCGATGCCGGCCGGTTCGGTTCGCCGCTGCGTTGCTGTTTGGCTCATACCTGTCCGTTCGTCTCCACGACGGATAAGGGCGTCGGATTTTTTACTCAGAAATGAATAAAAGTTACAGATCGGTTTTACAGGCGCTGAGAGCGTTTTTCTCACCGATCGGAACGTCGAAATCGGTTTTCGGCGGTGACGCGGGTGGCGAATATCAGGCGTCCGAGTCCCCGTCGGTGAGGTCGACGTAGGTCCGGCGGACCGTCACCGTCGTCACGTCCGCGAGGTCGGCGACGTCGCCCTGGGTGAACCCGGCGTCGAACTCTCGGCCGGCCGCGTAGAGACAGCCGGCAGCGACCCCCGCGGGGTTGCGACCGTTCGCGATCCCCTCCTCGACGGCACGGTCGGCGAGTTCGCGGGCGCGACGCTCGACGAGGGAGTCACAGTCGAGCGCGGAGGCGAAGCGCGGGAGATACGCGCTCGGGGGCGTCGGGCCGAGCGGAAGCCCCAGTTCACGGTTCATCGCGTTGAAGGCCGCCTCGTGTTCGTTCACGGTCGCTTTCGCCGCGCCACAGACCTCCTCGACGGTTCGGGGGACCTCGGCGGTCCGACAGGCGACGTAGACGCACGCACAGGCGAACCCCTCAAGCGAGCGTCCACGCAGCAGGTTTGCCGACTGCGCGGAGTCGAAAAGCGAGCAGGCCATATCGCGGATACTCTCGGGCAGCTCCAGCGCGCCCGTCAGGCGTCGGATCTCGGTGTACGCGTACACCTTGTTTCGGTCACGCTTCGAGGAGATCCGTGCGCGGTTGTGCTGGGTTCGCATCCGGGCGAGCCGACGGCGTTTGTGCCCCTTCACACGGGTCGATCGCCCGATCTCGGTCGAGAGCCCGCGGTCGTGACGCGATCGGGTGAGCGGCGCGCCGGTCCGTTCGGGGGCCGTGTCGTCGTCGGCGAACGAGCGCCACTCGGGCCCGTGGTCGATCCGGTCCGCCTCGACGACGAGTCCACACTCGTCACAGACGGTCTCGGCGTTCATCACACGCGTGCGCCCGCCGCACTCCGGGCAGGTCTCCTCGGGGACCGATCGGGTATCGGTCGTCGCCGTCCCGGCGGACCGGCGGGCTCCGGCGGGGCGGGCCGTCTGTGAACCGTACGAGCGAACGCGAGTCGAGCGTGCCTCACTCATCACACCTAAACCTCGGTCCCGATGCCTTACTTAAACCCCGGTGAATTCGGGGCCGATCGGCGATATCGGAACGCGAGAACCGACCGGTTATCGGTAGGTGTTTTCACCTCGGACCTGCCCGCTGTCCAATGGTTTTAAGCGATCGGGTCCAAGAGAGCTGGTATGACGCTTGCCGATATCGCCGAGGGGTTGGAGGTCACCGCCAGCCAACGCGATCGGGGCGTCGCCGTCGCGGACGACACCGGGACGCCGCTTGCCGAACGGCTCCGCGAACACGCGGACGGGCTCCCGTGTACCCCGGAGGCGGCGGCGACGCTCGTCGATGCCTACACCGCGGGGCGAAGCGTCGGCGACGCCGCCGGCGAGGCCGGTATCACCCCGATGACGGCCGCCAAGGCGCTCCACCGGTGCGGGATGGACGGGGTCGCCCCCTTCGCGCCGACGCGGCGCGGGATCGTCCGCGACTGGCTCGACGGACGGCTCCCTCGCAGCGAGGCGGTCGAGCTAACCGGCGGCGACGAGGCGGACTTCGCGCTCGCGACCTACGTGGAGACGCACGAGCCGATCCCCGCGGTCGAACGTGCCGTCGACGCGTATCTCGCCGGCGGCGG
>PWGU01000093.1 GCA_003554605.1 Halorubrum sp. | reverse complement strand
ATGAACGGGAGCGGTTGGCGGCCGATCGACCGGATCGCGTCGACATCGACACCCGATCGGATGGTTCCGTCCGGGCGGTTTGGGTGCGATGGGACGAGGTGACGGACCTCGCCACCGCGGACGATGGGGACCGAGTCTACGCGCTTGACCGGATCGACGGTGAGATCACGTTCGGCGACGGGTCGACGGGTCAAATCCCGCCCCGCGGGCGCGACGCCATCCGGGCGAGTTATCGCGTCGGCGGCGGAAGCGCGGGCAACGTTACGAAGGGCGCGATCGAGGACCTCTCGACGGATATCACGTATATCGACGAGGTGGGGAACCCGGTCGGCGGGGGTGGCGGTGCGGATACGGAGTCGACCGAGGCGGTTCTCGATCGGGCCCCACGGGCGCTTCGGGACCGTGATCGTGCGACGACCGCGGTCGACTACGAGCGTATCGCGGCCGACGCGGCCCGTGAGTTGGCGACGGTCCGCTGTCTTCGCGGCTTCAATCCAGCGGGACAACGCGAGCCAGGGTGGGTCACGATCCTCATCGTTCCGGACGACCGTCGGGAGACGCCCCAGCCACGGACCGCCCTCATCGAGTCGGTCGAACGGGCGGTCGGCGACCGTGCCCCGTTGCACCTCGTAGCAGGGGATCGGATCGTCGTTCGCGGACCCACCTACGTGCCGGTGAGCACCGACGCGACCGTTGTCACCGGGGCGAACGTCCGGCTCGGCGACGTGGAGAACCGTATCGAGGACCGGCTAACGAGGCTGTTACATCCGCTCTCCGGCAACGACGGTGACGGGTGGGCCTTCGGCGAGTTGCCGACGGTGTCCGACATCATCGGCGCCATCGAGCGGGTGTCCGGCGTCGATCACGTGCCCGCGCTACGCATCCACTATGAGGGTGCCGGTGGCCGGGAGACGATCACCAAAGGCGAGGAGCCACCGACGGTGTCCCCGGACGTCCTCATCAGAAGCGGGGGGCATACCCTGACCGTGCGCCCGCGTGAACGGCGCTCCTCGGGGGGGTCCTGATGGGACTCGATATCCCCTCGCTCGATGACCGTACGTACGAGGAGCTCCGTGAGGCGGCGGTCAAGCGCATCCCGGTTCACGCACCGGAATGGACCGATCACAACGCCCACGATCCGGGCATCACGATACTCGAACTGCTCGCGTGGCTCGTCGAGCGCGACGGCTACCGCCTCGACCGGATCACCGACGAGCACCGACGTCGATACCTCTCGCTCGTCGGGGTGACACCTCGGCCGCCGGCACCCGCCTCCGTCGAACTCGCCGTTCCACCCGGTGAAGCCGTGGCGTCGGCCCCCACGGACCATCGGGTGCCCGCAGGAACGTCGATCGATGCCACGCCGCCCGACGGGGAGCCAGTCGGGTTCGAAACGACCACCGACGTGACGCTCACGTCCGCGACGCTCGCGGCGGTCGTCTCCGTCGCCGGGGACGGACGCGCCGACCTGACGGCGGCCAATGACCGGGAGGGCCGCTCGTTCCGGCCGTTTGGCGCGGACGCACGGACGGAAAACACGTTCAATCTGGGGTTCGACGCCGACCCATTTGCCGGCACCGACCGCCTTGAGCTCACCGTCGAATTCGACGATGCCGGCCTTCCGGACGTCGACGGACACCCGGCTGACCCCGTCCGGTTCGTCCCCTCCATCGAGGTCGTCTGGGAGCGGCTCATGGAGCCCGAACGGTGGTGGGCCGACGATGCTTGGGAACCACTCGAGACGGTTCACGACGGCACGACGGATTTCCATGACGGCGGCCGGATCGTCCTCTCGACCGACGACACGTCGGAGGCGGGTACAGCCGATGAAAACGAGACTGTCGGCGAAGAGGTCGACGGCGAGACCGGCCACGAGGGGACAGACGGTGAGACCGGCCACGAGGAGACCGACGGCGAGACCGCCGTCGCCGATGCGAGCGGGGACGACGCGACCCCCCTCGCTGCCGGCGTCCTCGGTCGGACCGAACCGCTCGGTTGGATACGTGCGGTTGCACGGGCACGGCCCGAGAGACCTGCCTCCGCCGAAGGGCGGCCGGACGGTGGCGCGCGCGAGGGACGTGACCACGACCGGACGTTCAGCTACGAGTGTCCGCCCCGGTTCGATGCCGTCCGCACCAACGTCGTTCCGGCGACCCAGCGCGAAGAGGTGGCGGACGTCGCGCTTGACCGGGTCGATGACGGGGAGGATCGACCCACACAGCCACCAACGGAGACGACGGGCGGACGGGCGCAACGTTTCGCGTTCCCGCGGAGCCCGGTCGAATCGGCGACGATCCATGTCGGCGGGGACCGGTGGGAGACCGTCACCGACTTCGCCGCCTCGGGGGCGACGGACCAGCACGTGCTGCTCGACCACGAGGCGGGGGAGGTCCTCTTCGGTGACGGACGACACGGGATGATCCCCGATCCAGATCTCTCGGTTCGCGCCGAAACGGCGGTCTACGGCGGTGGGGAACGTGGAAACCTCCCACGGGGGACACGTTGGCGGGTGGATCTCGGGGAGGAAGGGATCGAGGCGATCCCGATCACGCGAGCGAGCGGGGGTGCGCCTGCGGAGACCATCCCGGAGGCGTTCGAGCGGGCCCGAACGCGTCAGGAGACGAGCCACCGAGCCGTCACCAGGGCGGACTACCGCGCGATCGGCCGTCGAACGCACGGGGTTCGAGTGGGGCGGATCGAACCGATCGTCGGCGAGCGGACGGCGGAGCCGGTCGCGACGAATACGGTGACCGTCGTCGCCGTGCCGTACGGTCCACCGGGCCGGTATCCGGAGCCGACTCCGGGGTTCCTCGATGCCGTGGAGTACCAACTGTGTACCCACTCCTTGTTGACCGACCGTGTTCGTGTCGTCGCCCCCACGTATGTCGGTGTACGGGTGGGAGCGACGATCCGAGTTGCCGCGGACGTGACGGAGGCGGAGGCCCGGAGGGCCGTGACCGACCGGCTCACCGCCTATATCGATCCGCTGACCGGGTTCGACGGCGACGGATGGCCCTTTGACCGGCCGGTTCACCGTTCCGATCTCTTCGAGACGATCGATCGACTCCCCCCGGTCGAGGACGTCGTGGACGTGACCGTCACGACCGGCGACGAGGGTGACCTCGCGGCGGACCCGACGACGGTCCCGTACCTCTCGTCGGTCACCGTGGAGTTCCGGGAGGAGCGGCGCACCTGCGGGAGGGGGGTATAAATGGAGTTCGCCCACCGGCGGACCGACGGCCCGGACGATTGGGATGGCTGGGAGGCTGAAAACGTCGCGGTCGTGGACGGCAAGGTCCGCATCGCGACGGCACCGTTCCCCCGCTATCGATCGAGCGATCGGATCGATCGACCCGCGGCCGCGCCGGACGGATTCATCGACGTCGCGGTCGACGCCTGCGGGGTCGTCTTCCTCCTCGGCGCGAACGGGGGGATCTACCGCCACGGTCCGGACGGCCGTGAGGGGATCGTGCGCGTCGACTGCGCCGCCGGGTCGCTCGCCGATCCGCGGGCCATCGGCGTCACGAGGGACACGATCCTCGTCGCCGACGGGGATCCGGCGCGGGTCATCGCCTACGCGCGCCATGCACCTGGACTGAGATGGAGACGCGAAGCGGGAATCCACGACCCCGTCGGCCTGGTTCGGATCGACGGCGACGTGGCCGTCCTCGATCGTGGCCCCGAAACCGGCTCTGGCACGCTCGGTCGGCTTCGCCCGGATGGGACGTACACCGTGCTCATCTCGGACCTCGTCGATCCGATCGACGCGACGGTCGACGCCGACGGGAACGTATGGATCCTCGAACCGCACCGGTGGCGCGGGAGGGGCGGTCATCTCCTGCGAAGTATCCCGGCGCCGGCGCTTACGCATCCGCCGGTGCCGGCCGTCGGGACGGTTCGTATTCCTCCGTCCGGGTTCCGAACCGTGGGGACCGGTGCGTCGTTCACGCCGACGAGTCTCGCGGTGGGGGCCTCGAACGAGGTCCTCGTCGGCGCGGAGCGCCCCGATCGCGATGAGGGGGCGCTGTTAGGCTACCGTCCGGTCGAAGCGGGCTTCGATCACCACCTCGAGGTCCCGGTCGGCTGTGTCGCGCTCGCGATGGACCCCTCCGTGGCTCGCGCTGGCTCCAACAGCCCACCACGATCCTACCTGATCGACGCCGTCGGGGACCTCCACGTCGCGACCGGTAAGAGGACCCATCTGCGGGGCGGATCGGCCGCCGACCATCGTGGGCGACTCAGCCGACGGTTCGACTCGGGGGCACGAGACACGCAGTGGCATCGGATCCGGTTGCGGTCCGAACGCCCCTCCCGAAATACCCACCTCACGCTCAGATACACGGCGACGAACGTCGCGGAGCCGGAACGGCTTTCGGTCGACCCGGCGGAACTGCCGACGGATCTCACCACCGTCTCCGGGATCGGTCCGCGGAAGGCGTGGCGGCTCCGACGATCAGGAATCACGGACCTTCGGGGCCTTGCCGAGAGCGATCCGGGGACGATTGCCGCGATCCTCGGTGTCGAGGAGATCGTCGTTGAGACGGGGACGGTCCGTGACTGGCAGGACCAGGCCGAGTCGCTTCGCGCCGACGGAACGGAGTCGCTCCGTGCGGTTGACGGGATCGGCCCAACCTTCGCGGACCGATTAATGGCCGTGGGGATCGGCTCGCTTGCGGAACTGGTTGCGACCGACGCCGAACGGATCGCCTCCCTCCTCGGCAGTCGACTCCGGACCGTCTCAACGGAGCGAACGGCACGGTGGATCGCCGACGCGGCAGCCCGACTCCCGGAGCCACCGGACACGTCGGAACTTACGTGGCGATCGGTCCCGGACGACCCGGAGGAGGTCTTCCCGCCGGAGGCGGTCGGACGCTATCTCTGGATCGAACTGACGCTTGAGGGGACCGCCGACGAGACACCGGCGCTTGCGGCGGTCGACGTCACCGACCCGAGGAGGAGCCATCTGGATGACCTTCCGGCGATCTACCGAACCGACCGGGAGGCGAGCGGCTTTCTGGAGCCGTTTCTCGGGCTCTTCGAGAGCGTCCTCTCCGAGGTCGACGGATCGATTGCCGATCTTCCGACGAGGTTCGACCCGTCCGGCACGCCGAGTGACGGCCTCGACTGGCTCGCGACGTGGGTCGCCGCGGAGGTGGATCCCACGTGGCCCGATCCCGTCAAACGCGCGTATCTCTCACGTGCGCCGGAGCTGCATCGTCTTCGTGGCACGCGCCGAGGGCTCGAGGCGGCCGTCGACTGCTATCTCGAACACGTCGATCTCGACCTCGATGACTGGACCGATCGGGCGGCGGAGACCCCGGGGATGGAACCCCCAGTCCCCGTCCGTGTGTTCGAGGCGCCCGAGATAGAATGCGCCGCGGGGACCGATGCATACGGCCCATATAAACGGCTCCTCAGCTGTTCACAGGGGTTCGCCGTCCTAATCCACCCCGCGGTCCCCGAGGAACACGTTCGGGCGATCGGCCGGATCGTTGGGACCCAGCGCCCCGCCCACACGAGCGGGCGCGCTGTGGCGCTCCGGCCACTCACCGTCCTCACCGGCGAGGAGGGGGCACGCGGATTTCACAGCTACCTCGGCATAAACACCCTTCTCCCACGTCGCACGTTCACCGCCGATTCGTCGACGCTGGGGCAGGAGACGGTACTGAGCGAGCGCGAACCATACGCGGCCGCGGGCGTCCGTTCGCGGCTCGATGAGGACCTGCGGCTCTCATAACGACTCGAGACTCCCTGAACACCCACACCAATGTCACACCGAAACCACACCACGCCGATGGACGAATCGATCGATGACCGCCGACACACCGCCCCCGAGCGGAACCGGTATTTCCACGGAAAGCTGATGACCGCCCGCGATATGGCGGCCGAGCAGCGATACCATCGGGATCGCTTTACGCGCCATGCCCGGGGGGTGACCGGTTACGGCGTCGTCGAGGGCCTTCAAGGGACCGTCGAGGACGTCGACGGTGGGTTGGCGATCACGCTCTCGCCGGGATACGCAGTCGATTGCGCCGGGCGGCCGGTGGTCGTCCCGACCGAAACGACCGTCGAGATCCCGAACGGGGACGTTCCGAGCGGTGATCGCCTCGAACTGCACCTCATCTACGACGAGTGTGTCACGGAGACCGTTCCGATCCCCGGGTCGGAGGACGCCTGCGAGCGCGAGTGTGCCTACAACCGGGTCGTGGAGACCTTCGAACTCGAACTCGACCCATACGATCCGGAGACGGGGCCTGTGAAACCAGTCCCGCCGGTCGATCTCCCCCGTTCGAGTGCCGGCGGTTCGTCGGTGGACGCGGCCATTGTAGAGGAACTTCGACAGGAGTTCGAGGAGCTCCTTCAGGGAGACGTGGAGGGACTGAATGGTGAGGAGCTGGCCGAGGAAGCGATGACGGACGTAACGGACGACGAGGCAGTCGAAGACGAGATGGCCGACGACACGCCCGAGGAATCGATCAATGCCATGAGGACGACGTCGGCCGCCGAGGCCCTCTCAAGCAAACAGCTCTTGGAGGCCATCGACCTGCAATCGGCGGACGTCGATCTCGAACAACGGCAGTCTCGATTCATGATGCAATCGAGCCCGGATCCGACGCCGGAGGCGGATCCGCTCCTCGAACCGGAGCTCGCCCTCGTCGAAGAACGGCGGGAGGCCGCGCTCGAAGCCGATGATACGAGGCGGGCGGAGCGACTCCATCAACTGCGCCACGACATCGAAGCGGGCCGGACAACGCTCGCGACGATGACGGCGGACGACCGGTCCGAAGAAACAAAAGATGGGGAGGACGATGACCGCGATGACTCCGATTTGGGCCGGATCGCCCGTTCCTGGGACGCCGTTGAGGGTCGCCCCGTCGGCTGTGGAACGGACGCCTCCGAGGCCATCCCGCTCGGCGTCTTCGATCGCCCCAACGACGGAACCGTCGAGATCGACCCGGCATCACGGCCGCGTGTCTACACGAACGACATGCTCTATTCCGGGCTCGCCCATCACGTCGGCGACTTCGGAAACCCACACGACGTGGTCGCGACGCTGCAGGGGTTGACCGACGGCGTCGAGTTAGGCTCCGAGGACGGTTCGGTCGAGTTCGACGTCGACGCCGAGACCGGGACGATCGACCTCTCCGTCGATGCCGTCGAGAACGGCGGCGATGTGGAGCAAGTCGACCCCGACAAGAGCCTCCGCGTCCATGCGATGACGGCCGCGGCCGACGCGTTCGCCGACGCCGCGGACGACTTCACTACCGACGCAGCTGGCGAGCTCGCGTCCGTCCTTCGTGAGGCGATCGAGGAGGATGAGATCGCTCGGGAACCGGATGGCTATCTGGAGTTCGTCGACGGAACTGATGGTTCGAACGTCCTCGACCTCCACGAGATGGTCGGTGATGAACTCGGCGACCACGTCGGCGGAACGGACCGATATGGACGGGCTGTCGGGGCGCTCGCCGATGCCGTCGTGGATGAGGATGCACGGCGCACGGCGATTTCACAGCTCCTCGTCGCCGCCGCGGTGCAGCGTCTCACCGGCCAAACGGTGGACCTCACCCGCTTTTTCCCCAATCCCGATCCCGCCCGTCCGCTGACCATCGATGGCGTCATATTTGATGCACCAGAGGGGTTTCAGTTCCTCCACGAGGAGTGGTATGAGATCCTTGAGGATGCTGAAGAGGAGGCGGAAGAAGACGCCGAGGAGATGATCGATCTGGTGTACGATCACGGCCGCATCGACCTTGCAGGGAGCCTCGAAAAGCGAACGGACCTTCCCCCCATCACCGCCTCGCTCAAAGAGGAGGACGAGGAGGGACGCACCGATGGGGGCGAAGACGAGGAGATGGCGGAGCCACGGATACAGAAGCAGACGCTTGAGGTGGACACCCAAAAGCTGCAGCCCCGAGAGGAATTGCGGACGGCCTTTTTCGGCCCAGCAGTCATCGACAACCCCAAGATCATCGACGATGTCGAACTGATTCCCGATCTTCAGCCCATACAGCGGACGCCTCGGGCGGTTCTCGATTTCAGCGAACTCTATATCGACGTCCCGGGGACGACGAGCTACGTCGAGGGCGACGTGAGCGTTTCGAAGTACCCGATCGAGGTACTCGCGCTGGACCGTGGGGGGAACCTCGTCGACGACGACGAGGCGGAGGCCGGTGACCAACGCTTCACGGTCGAAGGCGACGATATCGACCGCTTGACGCTCTCCGTGAAGCAGGGCACCGGGGAACTCACCGAGTTACGGATCCGATAGCTCGGACCGGCGCGGTCGCGTGGGCCGTTCGTGGCCGCATTCGGCCCGCTATTTTCTGGCGACGATCCGCAGGACGTCCTCGTCCGCGAGCTCGTGACCTTTGCCGACCTGCTGTTCGTCGTGTTTCGCGCTCGGGCCGGTCACGCGTGCAAACTTGAACCGTTCGTCCAGTTCGCCGCCGAGTTTCTCACAGGCGTCGCCGACGGTGTCGCCCTCGAAGAGGATGAGCGGTTCCTCATAATCCACGCCGCGGCCCGGCTTGTCCATGTAGATGCGGACGAGCCCCAACTCGCTCCAGAGGCGCTCTTTTAACCCGTCGAGGCCACGCTCCTCCTCCGCGGAGATAAACACGACCTCATCGAGGTCGAGGTCGCGAGCTTCGAGCTCCGATTCGACCGTCGGGAGGTAGTCGCGGTCGATGAGGTCGGCTTTGTTCACCGTCACCATCGAGGGGAGGTAGACCCGGTTTTCCATCACGGCGTCGACGAGCTCGTCGATCGTCAAGTCGTGAGGGATCGTCACCTGTGCGTTGACGTAGCCGTACTCGCGGAGGACCTGTTTCACGGTCTCCTCATCGAGCGAGACCGCGTCGCCCATCGTTACCTGTATACCGTCTTTGTGCGTCTTTCGGACGTTGACGTTCGGCGGCTCGGCGTCGATGCGGATGTTGGTATTATACAGCTCCTCGCTCAGCCGATCGTACTGTTCGATCTCGAAGACGGAGAGCACGAAAACGACCAGATCCGCCGTTCGGACGACCGAGAGGACCTCTTTGCCGCCGCCACGCCCGCCGGCCGCGCCCTCGATCAATCCCGGGACGTCGAGCATCTGGATGTTCGCCCCGCGGTACTGCAACATTCCGGGGTTCACATCGAGCGTGGTGAACTCGTAGGCACCCGTCTCGCTGTCGGCGTTCGTGAGCGCGTTGATCAGCGTTGACTTGCCGACGCTCGGGAAGCCAACGAGCGCGACGGTCGCATCGCCGTGTTTTTCGACCGCATAGCCGTGCCCGCCGCCGGCCGAGGACTGGTTCTCCAGTTTCTCCTTTTTTTCCGCGAGCTTCGCTTTCAACCGCCCGATGTGCGCCTCCGTCGACTTGTTGTAGGGCGTATCGGCGATCTCCTCGCGGATTTCCTCGATCTCTTCCTCCAGTCCCATTGGTATAGCGTCGGCCGGTCGGCTCGTTAAAGTTGTTCCTTCCGTTCGCCGCGAGCACCCTTTCGGATGCGGCACGCGTCCACCGTGTGTCGGACGTCGAGGGACAAGTGGTTGGACGGACGATATTTCGACACGGTTATACCCCGAACGTTGGATCGATCGAACGTCGAATGCCGAACCCCGCCAGCCTCCGAGATAGCACACAGATAGTCCTCCCGTCGGCCGCGCTTTCGGGGCTCCGAGAGGACATTCAAGGGCGGTTCGTCGTGACCATCTGTGAGGCCGACGGCTACTGTCGGATCATCGGGAGCCCGGTCGAGATCAAACACGTTGGACGCTTTCTCGCACACCACGGCGTCGCCGTCGCGTGACCCCTCCGAGTTCGCGGTCGTGTATGTTTCACCCCACGGATCCCTCGGTTACGCCGTACCACGACCTCGCCGTCATACGAGTCACGTATTGGAAGCGAACGGTGGCTCCTGTCGCTGAGAAACCGACGGGGCAACTGCACCCTTAGAAACCGACGGCGTCAGCGAGGAGAGGTGTTCACGTCAACAGCGTCACGACGATCAGCACCAAGAAGACGAGCCCGGCCGCGAAGGAGCCGGCGGCGATCCCGTGAGCGTTACCGAGCCCCCGACCGCGCGTCCCGAAGTACGCGCCGAGGAAGACGAACCCAGTGATCAACAGCCCAACGAGACCATAGACCGCGTTGAGCAGAAGCGGTGCCGTCCCTTCCGGCAGGCCGAAGTCCCCGACGGCCAGCACGACCAGCGCACCCACGCCGACGGTGATGACCACGAACGCCACGGACCATACCGCCGGGGTTCGAACGATCGCCCGCAACCGGCGAACCGCGGCGTCGTATCCGTCCCCCGATTCCTCCTCGCGTGGGGGCGTCCGCTGACCGCCGATCCGTGCGACCGCGACGAAGGGGGCGATCACCAACAACCCCATAAACGCCGTACTCAGGATGCCCATCGAAACCATGGTTTACTCGTTACTGGTCGGTCCGGGCGTGCATATTTATAGCCTTCGTATATCGTCACTATCGCTGCCGGTTTTGGAATTCGCTCAAGACTTCTACCCGTCATCTGACGGGCCTTTAGATACGATATATAAGTGGATCCGGATTCGCTACAAAAGAGCTAAGTGCACTATCGCCAAGGGGCATACAAGAGCCGAGCGACAAACATGATAGACTCACTTATCCTACAACAGGGGGCCGACTGGCGCACGCAAGCGGAGGTCTTCGATGAGATCTTTTTCGTCTTTCTCGCGCTGGGAACCGCCATTGGGATCATCGTCGTCGCGTACACGCTGTGGAACGCGTACAAGTACCGCGATGGTGGCGAAAATGGCGGCAAAGACGAGGATTTCGACGCTCCCGTCGTGGGTGAACTGCCGACCGGACAGGGCGGTCCGAAAGCAAAGAAACTCTTTCTCTCCTTCGGGCTGAGCGCGATCGTCGTCATCAGCCTCGTCGTCTACGCGTACGGCCTCCTTCTCTACGTTGAGGAAGGGCCTGGATCCGGAAGCGAGATCGAGATGGAGGGCGATGGGGATAACCTCGAAGTGCTCGTGGACGGCTTCCAGTTCGGCTGGGATTACACCTACGCGAACGGACACACCGAGACGAACGAGATGAT
>PWGU01000152.1 GCA_003554605.1 Halorubrum sp. | reverse complement strand
CGGTGGGTTCGTCCGTATCCGCTTCGTCGGGTTCGTCCGTCTCTTCGACGTCTTCGACGTCCTCTGCTTCGTCGAGTTCCTCGTCGTCCGCCGGATCCTCATCCACCGGCTCCTCGTCCATGGAGTGCTCTGCCGGTTCCTCCTGCTCGACGTCCCGGCGAGTCACCGCGGCATGGGTCTCGTCGTCGACCGATCGAGGCGTCGGGCTGGACCCTTCTGCCTCCGGCACCGGCTCCTCGGGCGGCTCTTCCACTGGTTCTTCCGGGGGTGTGTCAACCGGTTCTTCCGGGGGTGTGTCAACCGGTTCCTCCATACCCGGGAGCGTGGCACGGTCACCCGAGAGCACCTCGCGGACGGCGTCGGTCTCACCGGTCCCGAGGACGTCCTCTATCTCCTCGCCGACGGGGACGTGTTCGATTATCGGCGTCGCCATGAAGCCGTCGAGATCGGGATCGTCGGAGCGGATCCCGAAGACCGTCTCGACGGTTTCGCCCGGATCCAAGACGCGCTCGAACTCCACGCGGTGGTCTTTGTATGCGGTCCAGTTCTCGCTTTCATATTCCGGGTGAAACCCGACTCGATCCATCGGGAACGACTCCGGGATCGTATCCACGATACGCACCCGTACGGCGTCCTCCCGGGTCGATTCGAGGGCATATCGGATCGCCGGTACGGGGAACTCGTCGTCGCTGAAGGACTTATCGACGCGAATACCGTCCTCCTCGACGGTGGTGGCCGCCTCTGCCGTCCGTTCGCTCATGTTCGCATCCTTCGCAACCAAGGGCTTAAATTACCCGGGCCAAGTTTCATGAGTGATACCATTCCCTGCCGCGTGAAAACGGCGTGGAGTCCGCGGTCGTCGGGTCGAATGCGACCTCAGAGGTCGACCCGATCGCCTATCTCGACGATTTCGAGGGTTCGCGGATGCTCGAAGCTCCCCACGTGTGCGTGAAGCGCCGTCGGGTCCGCGGTCAGTCCCTTCCACATGTCCCAGTGTGTCGGAACGAGGCGGTCGAGCTGGAGGTCGCTCGCCGCCTCCACGATCTCGTTCTCGTCGCTGTACCACTTGGTCCGTACGGGTTCACCGGTCTCTTTATCGGCCACGTTTCCGACCGATCCGAACGCGAGGATACCCACGTCGATGTCGAAACGATCCCCGAGCGCGGCGAACGAGGGGGCGGGCTTGCTGTCGCCCGCGTGGAACAGGGTTCCGTCCGCATGCTCGATAACGTAGCCGACCGGGTGTGTCGAGTCCGGGTCGTAGGTCTCGACGACGTGAACGGTGAACTCGCCGATCCGCAGTTCGTCGCCCTCGGTCACCTCCAGGAACTGCTCCTCCGTCACGTCGTACGCCTCCGTCCAGGCTTCCTCCTCCCGGGCCACGGCGAGCGAATCGTCCGGTGCAATGAACTCGGCACCCGTGTTCGCGAGGATCGGCGCCTGTGAGGCTCCGTGAACGTGGTCGGTGTGTTCGTGGGTGGCGAGCACGGCGTCGGCGCGATCGACGTCCTCCGGGTCGAACGGGACCGGGATCATGCGGATCGTCCGCGGCGGATCGCCGAGGCCGACGTAGGGATCGATCCAGAGAACCGTCCCATCGGAGCCTTTGATCGCGAATCCGTTGCAACCGAGATACCAGCACGCGACGGTGTCGGGTTCGGCGGCCGCGATCGCACGCGGGAGCCAGTCACCCCAATCTGAGTGCATATCGGCCCTTGCGCTGGCCGCTCCCTAATCGTTGCGGAGTCGATCGGTTAGTCGAACGACTTCGATACGTGTTTCGCGGACGGCAGTCGAGTCGGCTACGGGACTTATACACCAGAACGTGCTATATCGAATATGGACGAATCCGGATCCGAGGTTGACACCGACCTGTGTGGATCCCTCACCGGGCTTGCCGGGGACCTTCGGGCCGCCGACACGGCAGTCGCGCTCATCGGTGCGGGGCTGTCGGCCGCCTCGGGGATTCCGACGTTCCGCGGCGAGGACGGTGTCTGGGGGGAGGTGTTCGATCCGGCGGCGTTTCACCGGTCGCGGTTCGAGCGCGACCCCGCCGGGTTCTGGCGCGACCGGCTCGACCTGTACGATCACATGGAGCCGACTGACGGTGCGGAGCCGAACCCGGCACATTATGCGCTCGCCGAGCTCGTCGATGACGGCGTCCTCGATGCGGTGATAACGCAAAACACCGATGGGCTCCACTCGGCTGCGGGGACGGGGAACGTCATCGAGCTGCATGGAAGCAACGCACGGGTCGTCTGTGACCGGTGCGAGTCGACCCGAAAGGCGGGACCCGTCCGAAGACGAGCACGTGGTGGTGAACTGCCGCCCACGTGCCCGTGCGGCGGGATATATAAACCGGACGTCGTCCTGTTCGGTGAATTGCTTCCAGCGGTCGCCCACTCCCGGGCGGAACGGCTGGCGGCCGAAAGCGACGTATTCCTCGTCGCCGGTTCGTCGCTCACGGTCGACCCGGCCGCATCCCTTCCCGCGCGGATCGGCACGGGGACGCTCGCGATCTGCAACCTCGAACGGACCCGATACAGCGACACCGCCGCCTACGACATTCGAGCCGACGTCACGACGGTACTCCCGGCGTTGGTGCGTCTGCTGTGATCGTCGCCGGCCACACACGCTTAATCCGCCCCCGTGAGAACCGTGGGCCATGATCACGAGCGAGCGGATGGCGGCGGTTGACGCGAACGCGGCGGCGCTCGGTGTCCCGCGAAAGCAACTGATGGAATCCTCCGGCAACGCGGTCGCCCGGGCGGTCCGTGACGTCGCCGAGCCGGGCTCCTCGGTCACCCTCGTCTGCGGGCGCGGCAACAACGGCGGCGATGGCTTCGTCGCGGCCCGCTTCCTCTCGGCATACGACGTTCGGGTGATCCTCCTCGGCCGCCCGGACACGATCAGCACGCGGATAGCCCGCGAGAACTGGGACGCGTTGGTGGCCGCGGACGTCCCGAGAACGGTCGTCACCGATTCCACCTCGGTCACGCTTGCGACCCCTGACGTCATCGTCGACGCCATGCTCGGCACCGGCGTCACCGGGCGGCTTCGTGAGCCCGAACTGACGGCGACGGCGGCGATCGCGGAGGCCCGGGACCGTGGATCGACGGTGATCGCCGTCGACGTTCCCACCGGTATCGACGCGAACACCGGGAAGCCGACGGGGGGAGGCGACGGCGATGGACGGAATGGCGATGGCGACGGAACCGGAGGCTGCTCGCCCGTCGCCGTCGAGGCCGACCAGATCGTCACGTTTCACGATGAGAAACCGGGACTGGCCGCGTTGGAGGCGAGCGTCACCGTGGCCGACATCGGGATCCCGGACGCCGCGGAGCTGTACACCGGCCCGGGGGACCTCCTGCCGCTCGGACGCGATCCGAACTCACACAAGGGCGACAACGGAACCGTCCTCGTCGTGGGCGGAGGCCCGTACACGGGCGCACCCGCGCTCTCGGCCCGCGCCGCGCTCCGGGCCGGAGCGGACCTCGCTCGCGTGGCCTGTCCTGCAAACGTTGCCCGCGAAGTGCAGGGGTATTCCCCGGACCTGATCGTTCATTCCCTGCCCGGCGAGTCGGTGACGGATGACCACGTCGACGCCGTCCTGCAACGGGCCGCTGAGGTCGACGTCGTCGTGCTCGGCCCGGGGTTGGGCCATGCCGATCGAACCCGCAGGTTCGTGGGGAGGTTTCTCGAACGATACACGGGGCGCGCGGTCGTCGACGCGGATGCCCTCGCGGTCGTCCCCGAGGTCGAAACCGAGGCCGACCTTATCTGTACGCCACATCAGGGCGAACTCGTCGCGATGGGCGGGGAGACCCACGAGGATCCCCACGAGCGGAGCGAGATCCTGCGTGCGTTCGCCGCCGATCTCGGCGCGACGATGCTCGTGAAAGGTGCCGTCGACGTCATCGTCGCCGGGGACGGCGGGACGGTCCGGCTGAACCGGACCGGCAACCCGGGAATGACGGTCGGCGGGACCGGCGACGTACTGGCCGGCACGGTCGCGGCGTTCGCGGCGACGCTTGACCCGTTCGAGGCCGCGGCGCTCGGCGCATACGTCACGGGACGTGCGGGCGACGCGGCCGCCGAAGCGTCCGGAAATGGGCTCGTGGCGACGGATTTAATCGACCGAATCGCAGAGGAACTCCACAGAGATGAGTGAAGGACCTTCGGTGGGCGAGAGCGACCCCACGTCGACGGGGGCCGATACGGCCGACAGCGCGGAGTTGACACACACCGACGCCGACGGCGCGGCCCGGATGGTCGACGTCGGCTCGAAGCCGGATACGAACCGGCGGGCGGTCGCCCGCGGGACGATCCGGCTGACGCCCGGGACCGTCGAGGCGATCCGTGCGAACGAGGTCGCGAAGGGGGACGTGTTGGCGACCGCCCGGATCGGCGCCATCGACGCGGTGAAACACACCTGGGAGACGATCCCGATGTGCCATCAGATCCCGGTGACGAACGTGGATGTCGCTTTCGAGGTGGCCGATGACCGCGTCACCCTGACGGTCGGCGTGGAGACGACGGGGAAGACCGGCTGTGAGATGGAGGCGTTACAGGGTGTCACCACCGGGCTCAACGTCGTCTGGGACATGGTCAAGGCCGCGGAGAAGGACGTCGATGGCGGCTATCCGGAGACACGGATCGAGGACGTTCGTGTGCTTGAAAAGAAGAAGCGTCCGGTCGAGTAGCGCGTGACGTACGGCGCAGTGTGTTTTTAAAGCTCGATCCGTTCGACGAGCGAATCCTCGCCGTTATCCTTGGTGTTGATGGCGACGATCCGGACGTCATCCTCAAGCAGCGAGTGTTCGATCTTCGCTTTCAACAGCGAATCGACCTGATAGACGCCCGCGGCGTTGTTCATGTGTATCTCGACGAGCGCCGGGGTCCGTTCCCCTTCACAGAGGCTGACGCTCTCGATCGCCTGCGAGGAGATGGTGTTGATCCCTCGACCGCCCTTCTCGTAGGGGACGCGGGAGCGCCCGCGTTCCATATCGAGGGCGTCCGCGATCCGAATGACGCCGGCTTCACGGGTCAACGGGATCTCCTCGGTGTGGTGACAGAGGATGGCGTGGAGCACCTCGGCTTTCACGCGTACCTGTTCGGGGACGTCGTAGAACTCGGGGAGGAACCGGTCGAGGATGTCCGCGGCGATGGGGATCGAGTAGTAGGAGTGGTCATCACGGTGGACGACGTGCCCGACGTCGTGAAGCGTCGCTGCGAGCGCGATGATGACCGGTTCGTCGGCCTCCTCAAGGCCCTGTTGGAGCGCGCCGTTGAACTCCACGTTTCCGCGTTTCAACAGTTCATAGAGGCGAAGCGCCCGGTCACGGACGATCCGGATGTGTTTCGTCCCGTGATCGTTGTACCCTTTTCGGGTGACGGCGTTCACGTTCTGAGCCTCCAGATAGGTCGTGATCTCCGGGTCGGTCGTGAGTCGCTCGAGCACTTCGTTCAACCGCTCGTCGGGAAACGAGTGGTCCGCGTCGGGGTCGTACTCACGCCGCTCGACGTGGACGTCATCGGCAGCCTTGCGCATGGATGTTGGAGGAGGCCGCCGCTACTTATAAGGGTACGGCGTCGTCGTGTTCGGACCACGAATGGGCGTCCTATCCGCCCACGCCGCGCTCACGCCGGCGCATCGTCCACCGAATTACGCCGGCGCATCGTCCACCGAATTACGCCGGCGTTCGGCCCGCCACAGGATCAGCGAACAGAGAAAGCCGACGGTGAGCGTCGCGGCGGTGATCCCGAAGGCGACCCGGTAGCCGAACTCCGTGTAGGCAACGGTGCCGCCGACGACCTCGCCGGTCCGGTACGCGTCGAGGGCGGTTCCCATCACCCACGGGAGGATAGAGGCCCCCACGAACCCCGCGGCATTGACCGTCGAGGTCGCAACGCCGCTTGCTCCGGCGGGATATCGTTCCTTGACCACGGTGAGCGTCAACAGTCCGGATCCGACGAGGAACCCGGAGAGGAAGTAGACAACCGCGACGATGACGAGCGGTGGACGCCCCGTCGCGGCGATGGTCGCGTGGGCGAGCGCGAAGAGCCCGACGCCGACGCTGATGGGGACGTGTCTGTTTTCGTAGCGATCGGAAAGCCATCCGATCGCCGGGCCACCGACGAGCGTGCCGATGGCGCCGATCAGCGTGAATATCGAGGCCGTCTGGACGTCCATTCCGTAGACGACCACGAGGTACGGAACCCCCCAGAGGCCGATCAACGTGAGGAAGGCCCCACTGGCCGCGAAAAAGACGGCCGAAAGGAGCCACTGTGCCGGGTCCTGAGCGAGGCCTCGGAGATGACTGCCCGTCTCCGCGAGCGTCATCGACGGCTGTCGTGGAACGTTCTCGATCGGCTCCAATCCGGCGTCCTCGGGCGAGTTTCGAACGAGCAGGTACGCCGCCACGCCGGAACAGAGCCCCACGAACGCGAGAAACAGGATCGAGGGCCGCCACCCGACCGCACCCACCGCGAGCGCCAACGGTAGGGTCGCAAAGATCGCGCCGAGGCCCGCGATCGCCCCGGTCATCCCGGTCATCGTCGCGAACTCGTCGGCACGATACCAGTTCGCACAGAAGCGAAGGATCGAGATGAAGATCACGCCACCGCCGAGGCCGATCACCGCCCGTGAGACGAGCGCGGCGACGTAGCTGTCCCCGAGTGCGAAGCCGATTGCGCCGATGCTGAGGACGATCGCTCCGCCCGCGCCGACATACCGCGGCCCGATCCGATCGACGAGCACGCCCGTCGGGATCTGGACGATCGCATAGACGATGAAGAACGCCGCATGAACCGATCCGAGCTGTGCCGCCGAGAGGTCGAACCCCGCCGTCAACTCCTCGGAAAGCACTCCCGTCGAGAGCCGATGAAGGTTGACGAGGAGGAAGACGAGCGCCAGCGCGCCCCATGCGATCCATCGACGCTTTCGTGGGTCGCCGAGGAGACCCCGGAGTGGGCCGGGCTCGACGGGGGCCGAGCGTGCGGGACCGTCGTCGCTCCGCCCGGCGGTTCGATCCGTCACGTAGCGATGCTCCCGGCGATGACGCCTAAGGGTTGGGATCGGGGCGATCCGTTCGGTGTGCCCGTTGGGGAACCGATCCGAGGGGGTTCTCGGCGCGAAGGTTCAAGCCGCTTCCCGACATACGCGCGAACATGGCATCGAATCCGTCCCACCGTGCAGCCGAGGTGAACGATCCCCGCCCCTGAGGTCGTCGGCGTCGACATTAGCGGCCGCCACGAGGAGGACGGCGAATACCTGATGGTCGCGGCCGCCGTCCACGCCGTCATCGACTCCTCGCGTATCCGATCGGTCGAGGGAATGGGGTTCGCGAGCGCCCGCGAGGGGCCGACCCTCGATGCGACCCTCGCGTTGACCGCGGAGGCGATCGGCAACCTCCCGGAGCCACCGGACTGTCCGATCGTCTCGGAGGGCGGCGAGTTCTACGGCGAGCCGGCGGAGCTCGTCGCGCTCAGTTTCCGACCCGACTTTAAATACGTCGAGAGCATAGGGGAGCGCGCAACCGTGCAGACAGCACACTACGCGGCCTACGCGGCACGGGACCTCCTCCGATGACCAGTGGAAACGACGCCGACGCGCGCCGAGCGATCGTCGCGAAACGGGTCGATTCCGGCGACGCCGACCTCGGAGAGATCCGGAACCTCGCGGCCGCCGCGGGCTACGAGGTCGTCGGCGAGCTCTCACAGAGCCGAACCGAGGACGCCGCGTTCATGTTCGGCGAGGGCAAGGTCGCGGAGCTTCGCGATCTGGTCATCGAGCGGGACGCGGGCTACGTGATCGTCGATAACGACGTGGGCCCCTACCAGACGTTCAACATCGGCAGCGAGCTGCCCGAGGGCGTCGAGGTCGTCGACCGGTTCACGCTCATCCTCGAGATCTTCGGCCAGCGCGCAAACACCCGGAAGGCCCAGCTGCAGGTCGAGCTCGCGGGGCTGCGGTACGAACTTCCCCGTGCGCAGGCGAAAGCGAGCCTCGCGAAGCGGGACGAGCGGCCGGGGTTCATGGGTCTCGGCGAGTACGACGAGAGCGTCGAACGTGACATCAAACGGCAGATCTCGGAGATCCGCGACGAGCTCGCCTCGATCGCCGAGAAGGAGGAGGCCCGTCGCGAGAAGCGTCGGGCTTCCGGCTTCGACCTCGTCGCGCTCGCGGGCTACACCAACGCCGGCAAATCGACGCTGATGCGCCGACTCGCCGCCGAGCTCGACATCGACGAAAACGATGACCGCCATCCGGATCTCGATCCCACCGCGGAGTCAGAGGACATGCTCTTTACGACGCTGGGGACGACCACCCGCCGGGCGGCGATGAACCGGCGCGACGTCCTGCTCACGGACACGGTCGGGTTCGTTTCGGACCTCCCACACTGGCTCGTCGAGTCGTTCCGGTCGACGCTCGATTCGGTCTACCGTGCGGACCTCGTGCTCCTCGTCGTCGACGCGAGCGAGCCGGTCGAGACGGTGCGTGAGAAGCTGGTCACGAGCCACGAGACGCTCTATGAACGCAACGAGGCGCCCATCGTTACCGTATTCAACAAGGTCGATCGGCTCGAACCGGGCGAGCTCGCTGACAAGCGGGCGGCCCTCTCGGGACTCGCGCCGAACCCCGTCGCGGTCTCCGCACACACCGGGGCCGGTATCGCTGAACTCCGCGACCGGGTCGAGTCGGAACTTCCCCGATGGGAGCGTGAACGCCTCGTTCTCCCGCTTTCGGACGACGCGATGAGTCTCGTCTCCTGGGTCTACGACAACGGACACGTCAACGAGGAGACCTACACCGACGATCAGGTGACGATCGCCTTCGAGGCCAGGCCGACCGTGGTCGCCAAGGCACGCTCGAAGGCCGCCGACCTCGCCGCCGTCGAGTCCGCGTGAGTATCGCTCGAACCCGATCCCGCCGACTCACTCGTTTTGTGGGCTGCTCGGGTGATACTCCGTGTCGTACTCGCCGACCGCGCCGTCGACGCGGTCGGGGTTGATCCGCCCGGCGAGCAGCATGAAATCGAGGACGGTGAGCGTCAGCATCGCCTCGACCACGGGGACCGCCCGTGGCGGCAGGACGGGGTCGTGTCGGCCGACGACCTGCACCTCCTTCTCCTCGCCCGTCTCCCAGTCGGCGGAGCGCTGTTTTTTCGGGATCGAGGTCGGCGCATGCCAGGTCGCCTCGCCGTAGATGGGCTCGCCGGTCGTAATTCCCCCCTGCAGACCGCCGTGGTCGTTGCCGACGGGGACCGGGTCGCCCTCGTCGCTCACGACGTGATCGAACGACTCGCCGTCGTCGAACGTCCAGTCCTCGTTTCGGTCCTTGCCGGCGGCGGCGCTGGCCTCCTTTCCGAGACCGTACTCGACAGCGGTAGTCGCCGGGATGGAGAACATCGCCTGGCCGAGGCGGGCCGGGAAGCTGTCGAATCGCGGCGCGCCGAGCCCGCGGGGCACCCCCCGGCACTCGAAGTAGATCGATCCGCCGATCGAGTCGCCCTCGCGCTGGTACCTCTCGATCAGCTCCTGCATCTCGGCTGCCGCCTCGGGGTCCGCACAGCGGACGGCGTTCTCCTCGCTGTGTTCGAGGATCTCCTCGAAGGTGACCGGGCCGGCTTCGACGTCGCCGATGCGGTTGACGTGGGCTTTGATCTCGACGTCGTACGGAGAGGCGTCGAGGACCTGCTCGGCGACCGCACCCGCGGCGACCCAGTTCACTGTCTCACGCGCCGAGGAACGGCCGCCGCCGCCCCAGTTGCGCGTCCCGAACTTCGCGGAGTAGGTGTAATCGCCGTGGGAGGGTCGTGGTGCCGTAATATACGGCTCATACTTGCCGGAGCGGGCGTCCTTGTTCTGGATCACCATGCCGATCGGGGTGCCGGTCGTGTAGCCGTCCTGAACCCCGGAGTTGATCGTGACCTCGTCGGGCTCGCCCCGCGAGGTCGTGATCATCGACTGGCCGGGCTTTCGCCGATCGAGTTGTGCCTGAATAGCCTCCCGATCGAGTTCGACGCCCGCGGGGACGCCGGAGACGGTCACGCCCATCGCCTCGCCATGGCTCTCGCCGTAGGTGGTCACCTGAAACAGCCGGCCGAACCGATTCCCGTTCATACCCCTACCTATGGACGGGGGCATTTAGGGGTTACAGTCGCCGGCAGCGGTTACGCCTCGGGGCGGACACCGAGTTCCACGTCGACGGTCTCCTCCTCGCCATCGCGCCAGACCGTCACCGCGAGGTCGTCGCCCGGATCCGTCTCCAACGCGAGATATCGCGACAGATCGTCGGTCGTGGCGATCTCCGTTCCGTCGAGCGCGGCGATCGTGTCGCCGCCGGTCGGAACCGGCGCACCCTCGACGACGACCTCCTCGTCGCCGCCCCGTAGGACATCTCCGGAGGGGCCCGCCCCGTCCACGTCGACGAGGTAGACCCCGCGCGCCTCCGGGAGATCGTTCGCCTCGGCGATGAGAGGGTCGACCTCCGCGACGGTCACGCCCATGTGTGCGTGTTCGAACTCCCCCGTCTCGATCAGCTCGGGAACGACCCGGTTCACCAGGGCCGACGAGACGGCGAACCCGATGTTCTCGCCCTGCGTCGCGGTCGCGACGCCAACGACGTTGCCGTCGAGGGTGACGACCGGTCCGCCGCTGTTTCCGGGGTTCAACGCCGCGTCGGTCTGGATCGCGTCCGCGATCGAGAACTGGCCGGCCTCGGTCACCGCCCCAGGGATCGTCCGATTCGTTCCGCTCACGATCCCCTGCGTAGCGCTCCCCGAGAGGCCGAGCGGGGAGCCGACGACGAGCACGTCGGTGCCGACCGCCGGCACCTCCTCCGCCATCGGCAACGGCCCACCCGGCAGGCTCCCCTCCGTCCGGATGACCGCGAGGTCGCTGAACGGGTCACGGCCGACCACCTCGGCGTCGAGCCACGTTCCCTCCGCGGTCTGGACGCGGATCGTATCGAACTCGCCGAGGACGTGATCGTTGGTCACGATCATGTCGTCGGTGTAGCAAAACCCCGACCCCTGTCCCGCCTCGCCACCCTCGTCGCCGCCGAAGAGGCCGCCTGCGCCCTCCTCGACGTATATCTGGATCCGTGCGACCGAGGGCGACACCGTCTCGTAGACCTCACCGTAATCGACGTTCGAGTCCACCGACACCCGCTCGGGGTCGGTCGGTTCCGGGGGGTCGTTGGCGGGGTTCACCCCGACCCGGCCGCCGTCGCCGGTCGGTGCGAGACAGCCGGCGAGCGCG
>PWGU01000148.1 GCA_003554605.1 Halorubrum sp. | reverse complement strand
CCGAGTTCGACGTTGACGAGCGACTGGGTCGCCACCGCGCCGTGTTCGGAGGCGAACGGACAGAGCGTCCCGACCGCCGGAAGCCGGGTCGTCACCGCCACGCCGAACCGAACCTGATCCTCGCCGGAGTCGTCGGTGTACCGCTCGCGGACGCAGATGCTGAACGTCATGGCTCTTCCTGCGGGCGGACGGGTAAAAAGCGTGCAGCCGACGGCAATGAACGGTGACGGGCCGACGGGAGCCCCTTTTATATGCGTCCCGGGAGTCGACGCCGACATGAACGGGATCGTCTTTTATGCGACGGAACGGCTCGACGCGGTCGTCGACTTCTACGTCGAACGGCTGGGCGCGTCGGTGCGGATCGAACAGCCGGACTGTACGATCCTCGGCTACGGCGACTTCCGGTTCGGCTTCTGTGCACGGGAACGCGCGGACACCTGCGGGATACTCACCTTCGTCTACCCGGATCGAGAGGGGGTCGACCGCGCCCACGGCCGACTCGCCGACGTGGCCCGCGAGGAACCACACGAGAACCCGAAATACGACATCTACCAGTTCTTCGCGGACGACCCCGAGGGGCGGGCCGTGGAGTGTCAGGCGTTCCTCGGCGACGTGGAGTTATAAATACAAACGCGGGCGATCGAGGGGTCCGCGGACGGGCCGCCGATCAGAGCACGTCGCCGATCCGGACCGGCTCGCCGTCGAAATCGGGGTCCTCATCGACGATCCGCAACACCTCGTGGTCGGTGACGTCGCGATACGGTTTGCCGGTCGCCTCCTCGATGAGGTCCTTTTCAAGGGTGAATTCGGTCCCGCGATAGACGACCTCGACGTCGTCGTCGGTGAAGGTGAGGCTCGTGGACATACCCACGGCTTTCCCCCGGTCACTTATAAGGACCGTGACCGCGCCGGCCCGGCGGCGACGACGCCCGACGGTCCGCGCCGGCCCGGCAACGACGACGCCCGACGGTCGTCGCCTTTCGGCCGACTACCCGTCCGGATACTTCGGCTCGCGGCGCTCAGCACGTTCGAGCGCGCGCTCGATGACCGCACGAACCGGTTCCTCGCCGTCGGCCTCGCGATAGACGTCCCCGTGTCCGGGATACATCGCGTTGAGGCCGTCGGGAACCCTGTCGAGAAGCGTCCCCAGGCTCGTGATCAGCCGTTCGCGTGACTGTCCGTCGAGGTCCGTCCGACCGAAGGAGCCGTCCTCGAACGCCCCGTCGTTATACACCACGACGTCGCCGCTGTAGAGCCGCTTTTCGCCCATGAATGCGACGTGGTCGGCGGCGTGGCCCGGCGTGTACACCACCTCACAGGGCTCGTCCCCGATGAGCACCTCGTCGCCGTCCTCGATGGCGACGTCGCGGCGTGGATGCGTGCCGTACGCCAAGAGGGTCGCATCGAAGCGGTCGAGCACGGCATCGAGCTCGCCGACGTGGTCGCCGTGTTGGTGGGTCAGTACGACCCGATCGAGGTCGTCGACGTGCTCGGCGACCACATCGGCGACGCCCGGCATCGCTCCGGCGTCGACGAGCGTCGGCGCGTCCCCCGGGACCAGATATGCGTTACAGGTGAACTCCTCGGCGTCGGCGGTGACGGTGATAGGTTCCATGCACGGCCCCACGCGCCGTGGCGTTGAAAAAGGTGAAGCTACCGGCACGGACCCGACCCGAAGCGACCGGCACGGACCGGACCTGGAGCGACCGGCACGGACCGGACCTGAAGCTACCGACACACCCGACCCGAAGCGACCGGCACACCCGAGCGTCGAAGGGCCCCGGATGATTCGGCCCGAAATTTATCCCGCTGGGGTGAGTATATCCAAATGGTATGGGCTTCGGGAGCTACGACGAAGCCGAACAGGGGAATCGGGTGGACGGAACGGACCTCGGCGACGAGGACGCACTCGAAGCGTCCCGGGAGGCCCACCGGGGCGTGGTTGAGTACGAACCCGGCGCGTCGACCGACGAGCTGCTCGATCGGCTCGGGGAGATGACGACCGACGGCGAGCCAGACGCGACGGCGGCGGTCGAAGACGGGTCCGAGGAGTCGTAGTGCGGGCCGGGAGCCGGACCCTCGGGGTCGCCTTTTCCGACGGGCACCGACGGAGCCGGCTCGCCGGGGCGGTCGTGCGGGCGGACGGAACCCTCGACGGCCTCGCCTTCGGGACGTGTACGGTCGGCGGGATGGACGCGACGGCGGCGGTCATCCACCTTTTCGAGGCGCTCGGCCGGGAGGACGTCCGTCAGATCTGTTGTGCCGGGGTCGCCCCCGCGTGGTTCAACCTCCTCGACCTCGATCGGATCCACGGGGCGACCGATCGGCCCGTCCTCGCGGTGAGCTACGAGGAAAGCTCCGGGCTCGAACCCGCATTGCGCGAGGCGTTCGAGGGCGACGCACTCGACTCACGGCTGGCGATCTATCGCCGGCTCCCGCCACGTCGACGGGTCGCACTCGGCGGATCGGGGGGGGAATCGGCACCCCTCTTCGTCCGGGCCGTCGGCACCGGTGAAGGAGGGGCGAACGTGGGCGAGGCGGATGCAGGAGGGGAGACGCTCGAGACGACCGTCCGCACGCTCGTCCGGGAGGGATTCCGACGCCCCGAACCGGTCCGGATCGCAAAGATCGCGGCGGGCGCACACCGGTCGGCCATCGAGCGATGAGCCAGGAACCGATCGGCCCCACTTATTAGCGACCCGACCGCCGCTCAAGGTATGGGAGAGCGAGATCGGGTCGGGGCCCCGGATGACCTCGACACCCTCGACGGGGCGCTGTGCGTGCAGTCGTGTGAACGCTGTCCGGCGCTCGTGGACTCACGAAGCCGGATCGTGAACGGCGTCGGCCCGACGGATGCGAACCTGCTGTTTCTCGGGGAGGGGCCGGGCGCGAACGAGGATTCGGGCGGCGAACCGTTCATCGGCCGGTCGGGCGACGTGCTCGATGAGGCGCTTCGGGCCGCGGGCATCGTCCGATCGGAGGTGCGGATCACCAACTGTGTGCGCTGTCGCCCGCCCGACAACCGGGACCCGACGGCGGCGGAACTGGCGAACTGTCGGGGATACCTCGATGCGGAGGTCGCGCGGCTCGATCCCGAGCTCATCGTCACCCTCGGGAAAGTCCCGAGTGAGCACCTCCTCGACCGGTCGGTGGCCATCACGGGTGAATCGGGGAGTGTGGTCGACGCGCGGATCGGCGGCCGCTCACGGCGGGTGTTGCTCTCGGTGCACCCGGCAGCGACGTTGTACGACCGGAGCCAGCGGGACGGCTTCTTCGAGACGGTCGCACGGGCGGCGGAGCTCTCGGGGCTCGAAGAGTCGACGGGGGAGGGGCAGTCGCGGCTCGGCGAGTTTTGAGGCGTCATCGGGCAAACTGCCTACTGGGACGGTCGGCCTGCGGCAGAAATATTCGACTATTAGAAGCCGTATGTTTAATATGGTGAATATTCGTCATATTTTATCCGAGCCATCTCCGAACCATCGATCAGCCGTCCATAATAGTACTTGATTCCGGTAGTTACGGGCCGTGAGACCGATGTTCAACGGAGGTCACAGTAGAGAACATAGAAAACCATTTAGTGGCTCGCGAAAAGGCTCATTTATGTCCGACAACAGGTGGTCGGCGAACAGACGGAGATTTGTTAAAGCCGCTGGGGCGGCGGGAATCATCGGCCTCGCAGGGGGTGCTGACGACGATGCGGGCGCTGATGACGGCGCAACCGCGGGCGACGTGGATGACGTGACCGAGATCCGCTGGATCATGAACCCGGCGGAGGAAGCGATCGACATCGAGGTCCAGTATCAGCCACTGTTCCGATACCTCGAGTCCGAAGCCGACGTCGAGATCGTCGGCCAGCCGACCGCGGACTACTCCGGTACCATTCAGGAACTCCGACGGGCAGAAGAGGATGACCGCGTCTTCGCGGACACCTCACCCGGCGCGGTCGCGCAGGTTCCCGAGGAGATCGACGTGACGGGGATGCGCGTCGCGTTCGGGGCCGAGCAGTACTTCTCGCTCATTACGACGGCGCCAGACAGCGGTATCGAGGAGCTATCGGATCTCGAAGGCGAAACCGTCGCGACCGCGGAACCTACCTCCGTCTCCGGGACGCTGTTCCCGCTTTTGACCCTCCGAAACGCAGGACTCGACATCGGCAGTGCACCCGGCGGTTCGCCCGATGACTTCGAATTGCGAACGTCCGACCACACGACCGCCCGCGAACAGATGATCGAGGACGACCGGATCGCCGCCGCCGGCACCGGCGCGTTCTCGACGGCCGCGCACGTTCCACAGGAGCAGTTCGACGAGATGTCCCAGGACTTTGTCGACATCTCCGCCGAGTACGACGATGCCGGGACGCGTGAGCCCGAACTCCGACTGCTCGGCGTCTCCGACCCGATCCCGCGAGCGCCCATCGTGAGCAACGCGGCCTGGGAGGAGTCGATCAAGGACGAGCTCACCCAATTGATGATCGACGCCCCCCAGGAGGCGTTCGAACACGATTCGATGGCGGACGTCGCCGAGGCGCTCAACGTCGACCCGGCCGTCCTCGATGCGGACGAGGACGACCTCAGCGATAGCGAACTCAGCGACCGCCAGCTCGTCGAGGACCACGAACTCTGGTTCAGTGGCGTCGTGGATGCAACGCATGAGGACTTCGACCCGATCGTCGAGCTCGGCCAGGAGCTCGGACTCGATTGGGGCGACCTGTAAGCCAGCGGAATAATTCCCTTTACTTATGAGCTATATCGAAGTGGACGGAGTGACCAAACGGTATGGGGACGTCGTCGCCCTCGATGACGTCTCCTTCGAGGTGCCCGCGGGCGAGTTCGTCATCGTCCTCGGCGTCTCCGGGTCCGGGAAGTCGACGCTCCTCCGGACGATGAGCGGGTTGCTCCAACCCACCGAGGGGCGGGTCGTGATCGACGGCGAACCGATGACATCGCCCAGACCGGAGGTGGCGATGATCTTCCAGCAACACAACATCATCGGCGATATGTCGGCGTATTCGAACGCGCTTTCCGGCGGTATTCACCGCACCGGGTTCCTCTCAAGCGTCCTCCAGTTGCAGGACTCCTCCGAGAAGCATCGCGCGCTCGACGCCCTGGATACCGTCGGGTTGCTCGAGGAGTCCGAACAGAAGGCACGCCGGATGAGCGGTGGACAACAACAGCGGGTCGGCATCGCCCGCGCATTGGTTCAACAACCCGAAGTCCTGCTGGCGGATGAACCCGTCGCGAGCCTCGACCCGGGGAGCGCACAGAGCGTGATGGGCTACCTCCGAACCGCCTCCGAGGAGCGGGACCTGACGACGTTTTGTAGCCTCCATCAGGTCAACATCGCCCGGAAGTTCGGCCACCGGTTCATCGGACTGCGTGACGGAAAGAAGGTGTTCGACGGCTACCGCGAGGACCTCACCATTGACGTCATCGACGATCTGTATGGGGATATCGACACCGAAGGGATGTTCGTCAGCGGCGGCGGCCGCTCCGACGAGGCAAACGAGGAGGCCACAGCGACGTGAGCCGGACTGACCGACTCGGCGCGCAACGGAGGTCGATTCACGAATGAGCACTGACGATGAGCGTACGGAGACGGAAGCGACGGCAGGACGAACGAACTCTGAGCACACACCGACGGGCGACGGCGGCGTCACGGATGAGACGGCGTCGAATGTCCCGACACGAATACGTGATCAGTTCGAAAAGATCAAACAGACACGTCGCCGTCGGGCCGTCGGCTGGGTCGCACTCGCCGGCTTTCTCGTGTTCTCCACCATCCAGGCGTTCGCCGCGACGGAGCTTCTCGACCCGGATGCACGACTGGGAACCTTCGTCGATTCACTGAGTGAGTTTTTCCCGATCACGTTTTATTTCGATATCATCCCGTTCCTCGATTTCGCACAGTACATCTCGTTCATGCGCCACGAGAACCTGCTGTATGACCCCGAAATCGGCGGGTTGTTATTTCAGTGGCCGCCGAGCACCGCCGACATCTACGCCTTTTTCTTCACCGAACTCGGGATCTTCCAGATATTCGGTGAGGCGGGTATCACCCTCGCGATGGGGTTCGTCGGGACGATGATCGGCTTCCCCTTCGCGTTGGTGTTCGGGATCCTCGGCTCCGAGCGCGTGACGCCGTTCCCGTTCAACTTCATCTTCCGTGGAACGATGTCGTTCATCCGGGCGATCCCCGCCATCATCTGGACGCTCATTTTCATCCCGTTCCTCGGACTCGGTCCCGCCGCCGCGGCGACGGCCATCGCGTTCGACACGATCGGAAACCTCGGGCGGCTCTTCGTCGATGAGCTCGAAGAGATAGAGGACGGGCCGATCGAGGCGATGCGAACGACCGGGGCGAGCAAACCGCAGATCGTCTTCTTTGGGATGCTCAGTCAGGTCCGGACCGCCTTCATCGCGTGGACGCTGTACATCTTCGAGATCAACGTCCGCATCGCCGTCACCGTCGGTGTGCTGGGGGCGGGCGGGCTCGGGTTCATCGTCACCTCCCAACAGAACCTGCTGCAGTTCACGAACATGATGGCGACGCTCATCTCGATCTTCATCCTCATCATCTCCGTCGAGCTGTTTAGCCAGCGACTTCGATCGCGGCTCCGCGCGGATGACATCGAGATGAGCCTGTGGGAGCTCATCACTGGCTTCCCGCGTCGCATGGCGGAGTCGGCACTGAAGTAGGCGTCGTGGGGGACCGAAGGGAAATCGCTTTTTTCCTCGCTCGCACACGTGTGGTATGAGCACCTTCGAGCCACCCGAGGAGACGCTCGCCGAGATCGTGGTGATCGACTATGGCCTCGGGAACCTTCGTTCCGTCACACGGGGATTGGAGCGGGCCGGCGCACGCGTGGAGATCACCGACGACCCGGCCGCGTTCGAGGCCGCCGACGGCGTCGTCCTTCCCGGGGTCGGGGCCTTTCGTGAGGGGATGGAGAACGCCGGCCCGCTTCGCGAGGCCATAACCGATCACGCGGCGGCCGGCCGGCCGCTGTTCGGGATCTGTCTCGGGATGCAGATGCTTCTCACGACCAGCGAGGAGGCCGACCACGAGGGTGAAGGGGAGGTGACCGGCCTCGACCTCGTTCCCGGGACCAACGTCCGGTTCGACGTGGATCGGAAGGTGCCACACATGGGATGGAACGAGCTCGCGGTGACCCGCGAACACCCGATCGTCGAGGGCGTCGACGGCGAGTTCGCCTACTTCGTCCACTCCTATTATGCCGAACCGGACGACGCCGGCGCCGTGGTGGCGACGACGGACTACGGGGTCGATTTCCCCGCCGTGATCGCCAACGAGGCCGGGAACGTCTTCGGGACACAGTTCCACCCGGAAAAAAGCGGGGAGACCGGGCTGCGGATCCTGCGGAACTTCGTCGAGTACTGCGCGGATCGATGACGTGGACCGGAAACTGCGTCGGGGGCGCTGGCCGGGCGACACCGTAGGCGGTAAGTAGCCGCCACCGAAAGCGGAACCAATGCGAGACCGTCTCCGACCGCTGCTTGCGGCGTTCCTGGCCGTCGTGCTGCCGGGGCTCGGCCACCTCGTCTTACGACAATGGGGTCGCGCGCTGGTGTGGCACGGAACGATCGTCGGCGGGACCCTCGCGCTGTTCGTCCTCTATGACGTCGAACCCGCGGACCCACTCGCGGATCCGGCCGCGTTCACGGCGTCGGTCCCGGTCGAGGTCTCGATCCCGGTCACGTTCTTGGTCGGCCTCTCGGCGCTCGATGCGTATCTCGTCGGGCGGACGGCCGCGACGTCGTCGTCCGCGGTCACACCCGGCGGTCGAGCCGAAACGGCGGGGGAGCCGGGGGCGACACGGACGACGGACGGCGTCGATGCCGACGCTGCCGAGGGCGTCCCGCAGGTGAAATGTCCGAGCTGTGGACGTGAAACCGACGCCGAGATCGACTTCTGTCACTGGTGTACGGAGCCGCTTCCGATGCCGGACGGCGCGAACTGATCGGGATCGGTTCATCGGGTCGATGGGCCCGTCGCGAGGCTCAATTCGTCGGGAAGGTCGTTCCGTCACGAGCGTGACGGACCGGGACGGAACGACACGACGCCGCCCGTGCCGTGGGTTCGATCGTCGCCAGTAATATCAGATCCGATAGTTGAAGCCAAATCCTCATATAGCGAGCGCGAAACCTCTCCGGTACGGACGCGAACGACGGACGGAACATGAGTCTGAATCCACGACAATACGACGTACGGGAGCTGCGATCGCTTGCGGGTCATCCGCGTGCGGTCGCCGACGGGGCGCCTCGGGAGCGGCCGCTCCGTCCACCGAATCGGAACCGGGCCGAGCAGACGGCACGCTCGGCCGCGTTTACCGAGATCCTGTGGCGTCAGCGTGGCCTTCGAACGGTCACGGACGGCGAGCGGCCGTACCTCACGGAGGTCCCGGCCACCCCCGCGGCGGAACACGAGATCGGCGAGTGGCTCGGCTACCTCGTCGACGTCGGCGGCCACCTCAGGAGCCGCGACGCGCTGTCTTATTATGCCGAAATCGGGTGGATAACCCCTGCGGTGGCGAAGACGCTCGCACGCCGGCTACCCGGCTATGAGTCGCCGCGTCACGATCGGCCCTTCACCCCCGCCGACCATCGTATCAGCCTCGTCTCCCTCGTCCGTCTCGTTTCGTGTGCGAGTGAATCATGAGCGACGACACAGACGACACCACTGACTTCGATGGCATCGACGAGCCGACCCCGGTCGGCGTCAAACTCGGCAGCACCCGAACGGTACTCGACCTTCCGGACGGCCGCGGCGGCCGCGAGCGACACATGACGCTCACCTGCTTGGCGACCTACGAGGACGCCATTACCGGCGAGGAGCGGGTCCTCTACGGACACGACGCCGCCACGGAATATCCCGACACGGTCAGGTTTATGCTCCGATCCGGGTTGCCCGAGGACGACGCGAGCGTCGCGGACGCCAAGCGGTTCTTCGAGGCGCTCGTGAACGCACACAACGTCCCCGAGGAGAGCGTCGTCGTCTACGCCGTCCCCACCATCGACAACGAGGCGGGCGTCAACAACCTCAAGGCCGTCATCGAGGACTCGACGGTCGGCAAGGTTGAGACGCGAAGCTTCCCCGAGTCGCTCTGTGGGGCCATTCCCGCCTACGGCGACGGCCTCGACGCGATCGACGAGGTGTTCGTCTCGGTCAACATGGGCTCGACGACGCTCGAAGCCTGTGCATACCGCCGTGGCGAGCAGCTCTCGCCGTTTTCGACCGGCTCGGTCACGGGCAACGAGGTCGACCGCTGGATCGTCTCGGCGGTCGAAGAGGAGACGCAGGGCCGCGTACACATCGACCGGACGACCGCACGGGAATACAAGGAGAACCACGCCGACGTCTACGACTTCGAGCCGTTCACCGACGTCGTCCAGCAGCCCGGCGGCGGGAGCCACGAGTTCACCGTTGACCGCGGCGTGTGTGACCCCGTCGACCGGTACATCGACGACGCCGTAAACGTCGTCGCCAACGAGTTCCTCCCGGAACTCGCCAACGACCACATGAAGCCCTACCAGTTGGCGCTCGGGCACCCGATCGCCGTTACCGGTGGGATGGCCTGCATCCCCGGGCTCGTCGACGAGTTCGAAAAGCGGCTGTGCGAGGAGCTCGACCGCGACGTCGAGGTCGTCTCCCCGGAGAACCCTGCAACGGCGGCCGCGGAGGGCGCGGCCCGGATCGCCGATCGGCTGGTCTGAGGGCGCGTTTACGGGCGGATTTTTCGAGTACCATCGACCGGGTGAGCGGCCGCCCCAGCGGCCGACGTCCCGGGGACGTCACCTCAATAAACATACAGGACGACGTAGGTGAACGCGACCCCGAAGAGGACGCCCCCGACGACGACGGCTGCCAACCCAAGCATGGTATCCAACTCGAAGGCCATGAACAGCGCGAGCGTCGTCGGTATCCAAACGATGGCGACCGCCAGACCGAGGCGGAACCACTTCCGGTTCTCCTCGGGGACGAGCGATCCGTCGGCTCGCGGCTCCATGCGTCGTGGTCGCCCCGGGAGGGATATATATCCGCGCGCCGCGAACCGATCGCTGATGCCCGCGTGGTCACCCTCGGAGGCCGAACTCGCCGCTGCGTTCACCGGGCTGGTCGTCGAGAGCCTGGCGGTCAAACAGGACTTCGGCGCGGCGACGATCGGCTGTCGGAGCTGTGGGGAGACGTTGACCGCAGGCGACGCCGTGACGGTGGCGCTCTCCTGTTATGGGGATTACTCGTGGGAGATCGAGACGATCCACTGCGTCGAACACGACGTCGCCTCGGTGGCGGGGACGATGGGCGTTCGCGCGGAGACGCAGGCGGTCGTCGAGACCGTCCTCGAGGCCGCGGGCTATCGGCCCCCTCGGGGACAATATCAGCCGAACGCGCTGACGCTCGGGCCGGTGGAGATACTCGATCTCAGCCCGACCGCCGACGGCTACACGGATGACCGCTGAACGTCCCCGAAACGGGGCGGAAACGTCAGGAAAACGGCGGGGGAACAGCAGGAACAGTGGGCCACCCGATCACTCATATCCGCTGGGACACCTTTCGGCGGTATGGTCACCTACCTCGGCGTCGATTGGGCCGGCGGCTGCTGGGTCGTCGTCGAAGCCGGCGATCGGACCCATGTGACGACCGAGCCGTCGATCCTGAACGTCTGGGATGCCCACGGGCGGGACGCGCGCGCCGCCCTCGTGGATATGCCCATCGGCCTACCTCCCGACCGTGGCGGGACCCGCACGTGTGACCGTGCCGCACGCGAATACCTCGGCGGCCGCGGCAGCACCGTCTTTTCGATCCCCTGTCGGGCAGCCGTCGAGAGCGACGATTACGACATCGCCCGCGAGAGACACGGCGGCGGGATCAGCAGCCAGAGCTGGTGGCTCTTTCCACGTATTCGGGCGGTCGATGCCCTGCTGCGAACTAACCCAGAGGCCCGTGACCGGATCTACGAGGGCCATCCGGAATGCTGTTTCGCGGCGTTCGCCGGCGGCCCGCTTGAGACGAAACACGGCGACGACGGGATCGAAGCCAGACTCGACGTGCTCGCGTCGATCCCCGGGATGGACGACCTGTACGGGATCGTCGCCGAGGTGATCGAGACGCGTCGCGAGGGTGCCGAGTGGCACGACCGGATCCCCGCGAGTGCGCTCGATGACGTCGTCGATGCGGCCGTTCTCGCGGCGACCGCCGCAACGCTCGACCTCGGGCCGCGAAGCGAGGGTGGCTCGCATCCGACGTTGCCCGCCCAGGGTGCAGCGGTCGACCCGGAACTCGACGTGCCGATGGAGATCGTCTATCCGGGGACTTCGGGAGGGGAAGCGAAGTCACGGTAACTCGGGG
>PWGU01000167.1 GCA_003554605.1 Halorubrum sp. | reverse complement strand
TCGAAGGTGAGGTACTCGTCGGTGATCTGTGAGACGTGCAACAGCCCGTCGACCGGGCCGATCCCGACGAACGCACCGAACTCGACGGTCTCGACGACCGTCCCGTCGATGACCTCCTGCATGTCCGGATCGAAGGTGAGCGCGTCGAACTCCACCTCGTAGTAGACGCCCGGGCGGTTGTGGAGGACCGCCCCGTCGCCCACGTCGTGGACCTCGATGACGCTCACGACGCTGCCGACGTCCTCGTCCATTCGTCCTTCCAGTTTATCCTGCAGCAGGGCTTTCACCCGCTCGTCGGTGACGTCCGCGAGGTGTCTCGGCGGGACCTCAACCGTGTCCTTGAGTCGAACTCGTTTGTACATATGCGTGTGTGCGTGGTGCGCGGTAAACCTGCGCTACGGTTCCGTTATCGCCAGTGCGTTCCGACCCCTTAAACCGATTACTGGTGCGTCCGCCGCGAGCAGCCGGTTCCGGAGGGGTCGATCGTTCGTGACGACGTACCCCACCCGGCCCGTCGTGGCCAGTTCGACGAGGGCGTCGTCCGCGTATGATTCTTCGGTCTCGACCGTCCGCGCGCGCCCCGCGAGGTCCGCGCCTACCGCCGCTGCGGTGGCCGCCTTTCCGGCCCCCGATCGGAGCCCGTCGAGCTCCGCGAGAACCGCCTCGGGAACGACCGCCTCGTACGACCCGAGGAGCCGATCGAGCTCCTCGAAGAGCCGAACGTTCGCCTCCACCGGCGCCATCAGCGCGCTCGCATCGAGCGCGACGACGGGCGGAGCGGCGGCGCGACGGTCGGGTGACGGCACGTTAGACGAGGGTTCCGACCCCGATGAGCCGCCACCGAGTCCCGACCCGGCGGTTGATCGCAATCTGTGCGCCCGAGGCGGCACAGACGGGCCGTTTGAGCTTCACCTCGCACTCGCCGTCGCGCGCACTCGTCACGGCGCCGACGGTCGTCGCGGTGCCGACGGTGAGCATGAGCGGTTCGCCCGTCGAGATCTCCTCGACGGTCCCCTCGCCGACGACGCGGTCGAGGAGGTCGACGGTCATCTCGAACTCGTGTCGCGTGGGTGGGAGCGTCCCCGGTTCGCCGGCGACCTGTCCCGCGAGCGCGTCACCCTTCGTGAGGCTCGGATCGAGGCCGGTCCCGACCCCGAGGAGCCCGCCGGGTTTTGCGGTCTCGACCTGCTGCCCGCCCGCCTGCAGCGACCGGACGGTCGTCTCCAGGGAGCGCCACTCGGTCTTGCCGCCCTCCTCGACCTGCCGACCGGGGCGGATCTCAAGCCCGTCGCCGACGGCGAGTTCACCCTGTACGAGCGACCCGCCGACGACGCCGCCTTTGAGGTTCTCCGCGGTCGCGCCCGGTCGGTTGATGTCGAACGAGCGGGCCGCGAACATCCGTGCCTCCTCGTCGGGGTCGCGCTCGGGCGTCGGGATCGACTCCTCGATGGCGGCGATGAGGAGGTCGAGGTTGACGCCCTGTCCCGCCGAGACGGGGACGATGGGTGCGCCCTCGGCGACCGTTCCGGCGACGAACTCCTTGATCTGTTCGTAGTTGTCGACGGCGCGATCGCGGTCGACGAGATCCACCTTGTTCTGTGCGATGACGATGTTCTCGATGCCGATGAGGTCGAGCGCCATCAGGTGCTCTTCGGTCTGTGCCTGTGGGACGTCCTCGGTCGCGCTCACGACGAGGACGGCCCCGTCCATGATCGACGCCCCGGAAAGCATCGTCGCCATCAGCGTCTCGTGGCCGGGGGCGTCGACGAACGAGACCGTTCGCAGGACCTCGCTTTCGCTGCCGTCGGGACACTCCTCCTCTATGGTGTAACATTCGGGCTCGTCGACGCCGGGACAGCGGCGGAACGTCGTGTCGGCATAGCCCAGTCGGATGGAGATACCGCGTTTCATCTCCTCGCTGTGCTGGTCGGTCCACGATCCGGACAACGCCTGGACGAGCGTCGTCTTGCCGTGGTCGACGTGACCGACGAGACCGATGTTCACCTCCGGTTGTGTGTTGGCTTGGGTCACTTTTGAACCTCCTCAGGGAGTAGTCTTGTGCGAAATTCGCCCCGTGCGAGTGATAAAGTTGCTGTTATAGTGCCGTGATGGGCCCGATCCCCCCGGCCGTGTGTGACGAACTCCCGTCATTTGGTCGCGGGCCGTCTCCGTGACCGAAGCCAACGCATGCCTTTCAGCCCCATGCCCCAGATCCCTGTCGTGATCCCGTCGTCACGGACGGTCTCCGACCGGATCACTCGATCCGGATTTCCGCCCGATCGACCATCGCTTCGACTGCATCCGGATCCGGGCCTGTCATCCCCGCTCGCTCGCGGGCGGCGGTGACCGTTTCGCAGGCGGCAGCAACACAGTACCGATGGAATGGCGAGTCTGCTGCGGCCGCATCAGCCAGTCGTTCGAGCGCCGGCACCCAATCGAGGTGATGCTCCAAGAACGACCGATACGCCGTTCGTTCATCGGTCCGGAGCAGCGCTGCCGCGTACTCGAACACCAGCGCGAGGTGATCGGGCTGATAGGCGGATGGAACTGAGAACCCGCCCGCGTCGTATCGGCGCTGCATGTCGGCCGCGGGCGGCCCGAGGAGCCCACCGCCCGCCGTCCCGTCATGCCACGGTCGATAGACGGACTCCACGAGCGGCGCGTATGGGGTCCGTAGGCCCTCGAACAGCGCGGTATACTCACGGTCGAATGCTGCCCTCCCGGTCGGCACCGCGTCGGGGCTCCCCGGGCCGTCCGGAACGGGGATCGACAGCGCCTCCGCAAGCGCCGTGTACTCGGCGGCGAACCGCCCGGCTTTCACGTCCCGATACAACCGCTCGTCGGGGTGTTTCAGTCCCTCGGCAAGGAGGGTGTACAGCGATGCCCAGCGCTCACGGTCATCGGCGTGGTGGTCCGTTCGGCGCGTGTGTCCCTGTGGCTCCGTTCGGCGCGTTGGTCGTCGTTTGGACATGTGTGTGGTGTGATGTGTGATCTGTTGTCGCCTCGAAGCTACGTCGACAGCGGGGCGTTGTAGGCGGCGGCGATGATCAGATACCGGAGCGCGACGCCGCCGAGCACGACGAACCCGAACTTCAGCGTGTAGGTCCCCCGGACGAGCCGCCGTAACCGATCGCTTGCGTGCACGTCCACGCGACGTTCGAGGGCGATGAGGCCGACGGAGATGGCAAGCGGGAGCGCGAGGCCGACGGTGACGACGCCACCCCAGAACACGAGTCCATACTCCTCGGTCAGCAGTCCGAACGCGGAAACGGCCCCCGGTCCGCCCGATGCGAGCGTCGTCAGGAACAGCGCCAAGACGGCTATCTCGCCGAGGATGACGACGTCGTCCGCCACGCTGAACGCGGTGACGTTCGTTCCCTCGACACCGTCGAAAAGCACCGTCACGCCAACCGTCGCCGCGAGGCCGATCGAGAGCGCGCTCGCGAGGAAGAGCGCCGGGAGCAACGTTCCGTCCCAGAGCGGCACCGTCGCCGAGACGTCGCCGAGTTTGAACCCGGTGTACGCGATCATCGACAGCGCGAGCGCCGAGCCGACCCCGGAGCATAGCAGCCGCCGCCGAGGACCGGGATGCGTTCGGCTGGCCACCCGGGCGAGCCACGAGTCCACCGGCACGTCGAAGCGGTTCTCTATCCGACTCGTGACGACCCGGGGAAACGCGGCCCTGCCGGCGGGATTCTCGTGCCACACGACCCAAAGTCCCTGAAGCGTCGCCACCGCGGAGAACAGCACGATGATCCACGTTCCGATCACGAGCCAGGACCCGACGTTGACGAAGAGGATCGGAAAGAGCAGCGCCCGGACCGGCGCGCCGAGATGGAACACGAGCAGGAAGACCATTCCCGCTCCGACGGCCCCAAGGGCGAGCACGGTTCCCCATCGAGTGATCGAGTACATCGGGCGGTCGACCGCCGGGTCCGTGGAGCGAACCCTGAGCACGTCGGCGGCGAACCCGGTTACGTAAGCCCCGCCGGCGAGACCGCTGAAAAACAGGTAAGCGGCGATATACCAGCCGTACTCCTGTTGGGTCAACCAGACGAGTCCATCCGGACTATCCATCATCCCCGCTCACCCCCTCAGTCCCGGTCGCGGGTTCGAGGACGACAGCCGGGCCGCTGTCATCCGATCGGAACTCCTCGGCGGCCGCCGTCGACGCCCCCCGCAGGAGTTCGTTGATCGGCCCGGAATCGAGCGCACCGGTGACACAGTTGTCGACACAGGCGGGGGTTTCACGGGCCGTCTCGGACTCCTCGCGAGGCGGGGAGCCGTGGCCGTCGCCGGCCCCGGAGCCCAGACAGCCGTGACACTTCTGTGCGAGTCCGTCCTCCCCGAATTGGATCGCCCCGTACGGGCAGGCGTACGAACAGTAGTTACAGCCGATACACCGGTCCTGCTCGATGGTGACGATCCCGTCCTCCGCACGTTTCTCGAGGGCGTGTGTCGGACACACGTCCCGACATTCCGGCTCGGCGCAGTGGTAACAGCCCATCGAGATCGAGATCTCCTCGTAGTCCGGGAACGTGCCCTCCCCGACGTGTTCGACGCGTCGCCAGGTGACGTCCCCCTCGTCGATGTCGTTCCTGACAGTACACGCCTGTGAACACGCGTGACAGCCGATGCATTTGTCGGGGTCGAAGTAGAATCCCCACTGGCTCATGCGGTTTCACCTCCGACACGGCTGACCTCCACCGGGAGGTTCCTGTCCACCTGTCCGCTGACCGGCTCGACATGCCGTTCGGTGTTCATCGTCATCATGTTCGCGCCGGCCTCATCGGGCGCGAGCGAGTACGCTCCGAAGCCGGAGACGGCAAACAGCCACCCCGGGCGAACGCCCTCGTAGACGTGTGCGACGAGTTCGACGTGGCCGTCGGGGGACTCCACGCGAACCCGGTCGCCCGTCTCGATCCCCCTCGGGTCGGCATCGCTCGGGTTGATGTGCAACAGGTTGCCGTCGTACCCTTCATACCGGAAGCCGAACCGATCGAGGTATTCCTCGCGCGCGTCATCGAGCGCCTGACAGTGGCCCCGCGAGAGTTGTTGCACGAACCCGTCGGTCAACAGCAACGGATACTCCTCGTCGGTCGTCTCGCCGTACAGGTCGTCGTCGGGCGGATGCCACTCGGGTGCAGTACTGACGTCAGTTTCCTCGGCGAGGGCGGCGTACCCGTCGACGACGTCGAGATCGAACTGGAACTTCCCGGTCTCCGTATCGAACCCGTGCTCGCGCCACTGCTCGTACTTGACATCGGCGACGATCTCGTAGCTCCGCTCAGCGATGTCCTCGAACGAACGTCCGATCCCCGAGAGCTGTTCGTCATAGAACTCGACGGCGTCCTCCCACGGGAAGTACTCCCCCCAGCCAAGCTCCGTCGCGAGGGCACTGTAGATCTCGTAGTCGGTCCGACAGTCCCCAACCGGCTCGATGAGGGCGTCCGAGGCGGTCACCCACCCGGATTCGCTGTAGGCGCTGTCGCCGCCCGTGGCGAGGAACGGCTGTTCGAGCGTCGAGGCACCGGGGAAGACCACATCCGCGCGACGACTTACGCCGCTCCAGAACGCGTCGACGGTGATCACGAGGTCCATCGCTTCGAGGGCGTCGGCCCACGCCTCGCTGTTCCCGCTTTTAAGTGGGGCCGACCAGTTGTTGACGAACCCACGGATGTCGCCGCGCTCGACCGCGGTCGGGACGGCGTTGTGCGACAGGTCACGGATGTGGCGCTGGTACGGATAGTCGTCGTAGTCGGGCGTGGGGCGACCCTCATGGTTGGCCGGCACGTCGATCCCCCGCTCCTCGAAGGGGTCGGCGAGCGAGAAGCCGGCCCGCCAGTGGCGGGTCCCACCCTTCCGGTCGATGTTGCCGACCAGCCCGTTGAGCGCGTGGACGTTCTGACAGTTCTTGAAGCCGTTCCCCTGAAACGAGAGGCCGGTAAACGGGAACGCGACCGCACGCGGTGCCGCCTCCGCAAACCCAATGGCCACCTCGCGGATGGTCTCGGCGTCGACGTCGGTGATCCCCGCTGCCCACTCTGGGGTCTTGTCCGCGACCGCCTCGCGGTACGCATCGAAACCGTAAGTCCACTCCTCGATGAACTCCTCGTCGTGGAGCCCCTCCTCGATGATCACGTGGCCCATCGCGAGCGCGAGCGCCCCGTCCGTCCGCGGTTCGATCGGGATCCACCGATCCGCGACCTCCGCCGTCTTCGTGTATCGGGGGTCGATACAGACGAGCGTCGCGTCGTTCTCCTCGATGGTCTCCATGATCCCTTTCGGCTCCCACTGGCCGCGGAAACACTCCATGGGGTTCCGCCCCCACGCGATCATGTACTCCGAGTTCCGCCAATCGGGCCACTCCCGGCCGTAACCGGCCATCCACTCCCAGGAGTCCGAAAACGGCCCGTGGCAGGTCGTCTTGCGGCCGACCTGGATCGGTGCGCCGTATAGGTCCCTGAACAGCAGGTCATGGAACTCGCCGCCGATCGGATAGCCCTGGTATCGGAGGAGCTTCTCCGGACCGTGTTCCTCGCGGAACGATTCGAGCCGTTCGGCCGCGTACGCGATCGCCTCGTCCCACTCCGCGCTCCGCAGTTCGCCGTCCTCGCGAATGTACGGTCGCGTGATCCGGTTCGGGTTGTACGTCTTATCGAGTTGGGCGAGCCCTTTCGAGCACAGGGTCCCCTCGGCTCCCGGACCAGCGCTGGCTTTCGGATGGCCCTCCACACCGGTCAGGTCGACGGCCGTCCCGTCCTCCAACGTGACCTCCTGCCCGCAACTGGCACGGCAGATCCAGCAGTTGTTGTACGCAGTTTCGTGGGCCGCTTCGGCGTGTGCAACGGCGCCGGAGTCCCGATCGACACAGCCGGCGGCCGCGACCGACAGCGCGCCCGCAGCCCCCTTGAGGAACGTCCGTCGTCTGACCTTGCTCCGTTCGTCCTCATCCATACAGAACACACACGTTGATACGTTTCTCACCCGTGAAGCGCCGACGCCTCACTGTGAGCCCCTTTAAATATCCCCGTTCGAGGAAACCCGACTCGCGTCGAGGACGAGCTTTCGCTCGATGGTACTGAGCCGTTGGGAGAGGGTCCCCTTCGAGACGTCGAACTCGTCCGCGAGCGCCGCCAAAGACGTTTGCCGGGGATCGTCATAGTAGCCCGACGCAACGGCCCGCCGAAGTGTTTCGCGTTCGAGGGGAGTGAAGATTCCGAAATCGACCGTCCGAAGGTCCGAAAAATCGCGGTCCGGGTCCGCCTCGCCGATCTTCCGTACGGTGACGGCGCCGATCTCGGAGAGCCCACTGATCACGTCCGTCAGCAGCTCGCGGGATCGGGCGTACGCTTCGATCCGGACGCCCCTCTCCGTCACTTCGGTCACGCCGGCGCTGATCCCGTCGCGGTTGAGCCGCTCGTAGTAACACTCACGCTCGTGACACGGCTGTTGTGTCTGCTCGATCCGAGCCTCGCCCGCCGCGTCGGACGCACCGCGGACGGTAAGCGAGCAGCGTCCATCTTCGGCGTGGCGTGAGACGGTATCGAGTGTGTCGGTGCGTGCGTCGAGGCGTCGCATTGCACACGGGTGATCCTCCGGGAGCGCCAGTTCGACCTCGAAGTATATATCCAGCGCCTCCCCGCCCGGAATCATCACTCCCATGGCCGGATTTACGGCTTGAGCGAGGTAGGCACCCCGTCTGATAATGAAGCCCTTTTTATATCCTCTCCCAACCCGGATTTAACTCGCGAACGCCGCCGGCCTCGCACCCTCCTGTGGAGGGGACTGCCGACCGCTGACCGCCGCCGTCATCGGGTCCACAACGACCCACGAACGTGTCGGCCGGCTCTTCCGCCGTGAGCACTCGATCATCTATTCACCGGAAGCATTTATATACTGCTCTTAACTATGTGTATCGTGAACCGGATTCGAATAAAGGCTGCTTTGTGGTACGTTGCGACGCTTTCTGCGCTCGTCGGCATCGTCGCCGTCGCCATCGGGGTGGTTCCCGAGGGATGGGTACTCGTCGGCGTCGGCGGGGGTGTATTGGTCGCCTCCGCGCTCGCGACCGCTTGGCGGGTCACCCGGCAGCGGGCCGCCAGACCGATCGGCGGCCTCGCCACCATCGTCTTTGGGACGGTCGCCGTCCTCGTCTCTATCGTCGTCGCCATGGGGTTGCTTCCGGCGGAAGTTCCCTTCAGCGTCACCGTCGTCACCCTGGCAGCCGGGGCACAGGCGTTTCTGCTCGCGATCGACGTCCGGCTCTCGGGGGCCTCCCGGGCGGAACGCGTCGCGGTTCCCTTCACCGGCCACCTCGCCGTCCTCGCCGCCTCGGCGCTCATGTTGGAGCCCGGGCTCCACGAGCCACGGGCGGCCTACCTCGCGTATGCCACCGGCTTCGGGGCGCTTTCGCTCCACGCGTTCTGGATGTACCAGCGATCAGAAGGGATCTCCCCGCCGCTTCCCGGCACGACGCCGAGCTACTGGGAGGGGATCCTCCTCGCGGCGCTCACTGCCGGCGTGCTCGCGACGGCCGTCGTCGCGCTCACGCTGGGCCCCGACCCCTTCGTCGCGATGCCGTGGGCGCTCCTCCCTGCCTCGGTGGTCGTCGGGGTCGCCGCGATCCTCACGCTCGCCGTCCTCTCGACGGCACCCAACCCGCCCGTCGCCTTCGGCTTCCTCTCGGGGGAGGTGGCGACCGCCATCCAGCACGCCCTCGTCGCCATCGTCCTGTTGAATACGCTCGTGATGTCCGGGGTCGTCGTCGATCAGACCGCTTTCAGCGTCGTTCTCGCGGTCTATCTCGGGTTGCTCGTGATCGGTGTCGGACAGGAGTACTGGATGGTCGCACACGCCCGGCGTCGGCTTCGCCGCCGCGAGCGGGAGGAGCCACCTGAGCCCACCGTCGACCCCTTCGGCCCGGAGCCGACGGTGACGGTGATCATCTCCGCCGCGAACGAGGCGGGTGTCCTCCCCGAAAGCCTCGATCACAACCTCGAATCGCTCCCGGACGTCCCCGTCCTGTTGCTGCCGGCCGCGAACTCGACGGATGGAACCGTTGAACTCGCTCACGAATATGCCGCCGACTACCCCGAGCGTGTGCGGGTCATCGAGGGGACGAGCGGATCGAAGGCGGGTGACCTCAACGCCGCGTGGGACCACGTCGACACGCCGTTCGCGCTGCTGCTCGATGCCGACGAGACCGTGGATTCCAACTTCCTCACGCGGGCGATGGTATATCTCGAGGAACATCCCGAGGTCGGCGTTGTGCAGGGGCGAAAGGTGGCGAAATATCCGGACACCGGCCGATTAGCGCGGTTCGTCACCGCCGAGCGTCAACACAGTACGTGGGTCGAACACCCGTTTCTCGCTGACGTCTTCGGTGCCGGTCACTTTGCGGGCTCCGCGGCCGTGTTCCGGCGGGAGGTTCCCCCGGCGGTCGGTGGGTGGTCGACGAGTCGGCTGACGGAGGATATCGACCTCACGCTTCGGCTCCTCACCCGGACGGACTGGCGGGTCGGCTACGACCCGTGGATGGTCGCCCGCGAGTTCAACCCGGACAGCGCGGGCGCGTTGATCCGCCAGCGGGTTCGGTGGGCCCGCGGGTGGGCACAGGTGACCGCCGCACACCTCCCGCGGGTGATCCGGTCGTGGCGCACGCTCGGGGTCCGTCGGGTCGTCGGGCTCACGTGGTTGCTGTTCACGGCCGTGAGTGCACCTTTTTATACCGTCTTTCCGGTGTTGTTCGTGCTGGCGGCCGTGGGGTGGGGGGTGTCACTTCCGGCCCTTCTCGCGGTCGGCCTCGCGGTCGTCCTCTTTCCGGCGCGTGGGATATCCATCGGCTATGCGACCCTCCGCGACCCCGAGATTCACCTTCCGCGGACGCCCCGACGGGTCGGCGGGATGCTGTTTAACGCATACCTCTGGATCCCTGTCGGTTGGGTCATTCAGCTTCACTCGCTCTATCTCCAACTCGCCGGCGCACCGACCCGGTGGCACGTGACGAAAAAGCAGGGTCAACAGGAGTACGTACGAAAGAGCCGTCGATCTCCGGCCTCGTCGACCCCTGTGGCGTCCGAATCGGCGCGGGCGGACACGGTACAGGAAACGCAACCGGCGGACGCGTTGCAAGCGGCTAACGGCTCGGCCGGTGATCCCGAGACGGTCCCCGAACCCGCTGTCGCCGACCGTGAGCGGTCCGGCGTGCCGGCCGCACGGGACCGGAACGCCGCGTTCGAGGTGTATCGTGACGCGGCCGACGAGTGGCGATTCCGGCTCCGGGCCGGCAACGGGGAGATCGTCGCCGACTCGGGTGAGGGATACGCCTCCCGGTCGAACGCGCGACGCGCCGTTTCCAGGGTTCGGAAACACGCGGAGCTGGCGGCGCTCCTTCGGCCGGACCCGGCCGGGTTCGTGATCCACCGCGAGGAGGGTCGCTGGCGCTGGCGGTTGGTTTCCAGCAACGGCCGGATCCTCGCGGAAAACCCGGAGGGATACGCCGCGCGGGCGAGCGCCGCCGGGTCGGCGAAACGGTCCCGTGAGGGGATCGACGCCGACACCGTCTCGGTCGTCGAGGCGAACGACGGCAGCTATCGCTGGCAGGCCCGTGCGAAAAACGGTACGCCGCTCGTCCGTTCGGTGCGGCGGTTCGAGACACCGGCGGCCGCGTTGGACGCCGCAGAGCGTGTTAGTGCGCGGATCGTGAAGGCCGACCTCGTCGTTGCGGCCAACGCCACCTTCGAGGTCTATGCGGACGCGGGCGGGGAGTGGCGCTGGCGACTCCGGCACCAAAACGGGAACATCCTCGCGGACTCGGGTGAGGGGTACGCCTCCCGGTCGAACGCGCGACGGGCCGCCGAACGGCTGCGAACCATGGCCCCGAACGCGTCCGTTCAAGTGCTGGCGTAATCCCTCGATCCGATCGGCGGTGGACCTCGGCCGATCGGTGTGTTAGGCGTGATCTATTTTGTCCGACGCTCCGACGCAGATTTAGGATCCACCGCCCTACGGACGGCCGTCATGGGATACGCCTGCCCCGTCTGTGTCACCCCCCAGCGCGACGGCGAGCACCTCGCACACCACCTCGCATTCACGGCGATGATCCACGGCGACGACCACGAGGAGTGGCTGGACGAGCACGTCCCCGGCTGGGGGGAGATGGACCCCCCTGGACTCGCCGAACGGGTCGTTCCCCACGCCGAGTCGTCCGAGTATCCCGAGGTCTTCGAGGACACCGTCGACCGCGGCCGTCCCGACCTCGGAGTTGAATTCGACGGGCAGGACGGGCACGCCGGCCACGGCGGTCACGCCGGACACTCGGGGGCGGCTCACGGGGGCGACCGACACGGCGTCGACCCGGCCGCGCTCGATCCGGAGGCGGCCGCCGCCGTCCGCGAAGCACGGGAACTCACCGAACGGATGATCGACGACGCCGCCCCCGATGACCCGGCGGACTCGGAGGGCCCGGCGGACTCGGA
>PWGU01000044.1 GCA_003554605.1 Halorubrum sp. | reverse complement strand
GCGCGGGTGCGCGGGCCGTAGCCCAGCGAGCCTTTTCGTGGTCGGCTTGGTTGTGGCATGTGTTTACTCCGTGAGTGTGAGCGAGCCGAGGGTCGCGAACAGCGCTTCTTCCGTTCGGACTACCCCGCTGCCCTGTGCCGGGATCGTGTTCAGCCAGAGGTCGAACCCCGGATCGGGTTCGACCGGGCGACCGTCGGCGACGGCCGCGCGGAGCTCCTCGGGCGACAGCCCGAGCATTTCCGGCAGCCCTCGACCGGGCGCACCGAAGGCGACGGTGTATCCGCCAGCCTCCCGTGCGTCCGCGACGATCTCGCCGAGCCGCGAGACGGAGAGCGATTCCCCGTGTCGCGACGTTGCGATGGCGAGTCCGTCATCGAGTGCTGCCGACAGGTCCGCGCTAACGACCTGAAAGCCGTCCGCCGGCTTTCCGGTGATGCGGGCGCGGACCGGTTCTCTCGAAGAGACCCTGATGGTGACGCGCTCCCCCGGCTCGACCGACATATCGTCGGGGACGAGCAGGGAGATCGGGTGTTCCCGCAGCGGGGAATTGACCCGGACGCGGCCTTCAGGTCCGACCTCGGTCACGAGTCCCTGTGTTGTCGACTCGTCCCCGTCGGGGGGCGAGCCGGTCCGCCAAGACACGCGAAGCGGCGGGAGTATCCCCGCGTACCGGAGCGCGTCGCGTTCCTCCCAGAGGTCCTTTCGGAGCTCCGGGGGCGTCGCAGCGTACCCCAGCACGGCGCGGACGAACTCTTCGCCGAGTCGCCGTTCGCCCTCCCTGTCGGGGAAGACGAGCAGTCGTTCCGCCCGGAAGACCGCCGCCGCGCGGGCGACGGTGCCGAGTTTGCGAGTCGCCTCGCGGACGTCCTCGGCCTCCCGGACGATGGAGGACGGAACACAGATCGTGAGTCCATCCTCGGTGCGCATCGTGGCGAGACTGTACCCCGACTTCCGTACGAGCACCTAAAAGGATGGCGGTACTGATTTTGCCCTGTGGGGCGTTCACACGGGGTCTGAAGCCGGTTTCCGGCTGGTGTGCGTGACAATCCGAGGCACGCGAGACGAGACTGATAGGTGATCGGAATCGGTTAAAAACTCACGGGACGGTTTATAAATAACGTCGCCGACGCCACCTCACTCGTACGTCAGTTTCGTCAGCCCGTACCGGTCGGTGCTTCCGCCGCGCTCGACGATGAGGCCGTAGCCGTCGTCGTCCTCGGTGAGCGTGCAGGTGAACTCGCCGAGGTTTCCGGGGTTGAGCGAGGCGGGAGAGGTGTCGAGCGTGAAGATGAACCGGCCGCCCGAGCCGCGAACCCGCTCCGGCTTCTTTGCGTGCGCCTTGATCAGCTCGCCGTTGCGTTTCACCTCCAGCGTCCCGGTCAGCTCCCACGTGTCGCCGTTGTACCTGAGGCGTTCGCCTTCGAGTTCGGAAACCTCGGTTTCGACCATAGCTGGTCCTACTCCCGCGGGGTACAAAAACGGTGAGGCTACCCCCATTCTGGACGGCGTTCGCAACCCTTATGTTCCAGAGTGGGTGTAGAGTGAGATGCGAAACACGCACCGGTAGTGTAGTGGTATCACGCAACCTTGCCATGGTTGCAACCCGAGTTCAAATCTCGGCCGGTGCATTCTTCGAACATGGTGAGAAGAATCGCCGAGAGATTTGAACCCTCCCGGACGCGCGCAGCGACGCGAGCACTTGCGGGTTCAGTTCAGGATCTCGGTCGGTGTATTTTCGAACGCAGGGAGGGAGGTCGCCGGGCGGCTGGATATAAACCGCGTACGCGTCGGACCGATCTCACTCCTCACGTCGCTTTTTCATTCCCTGCCGGGTGAACTGCGGTTTCGCGTGCAGGACGCGTTTCTTCCGGAAGGACCGGTAGAGCGCGATCGCGAGCGGGAGCGCGAGCGCCAGAACGACGAGCGCGAGACGTGGCTCCTCGGCGAACGAGTAGAGGATCGTCGCGGAGAGGACGCCGACGGCGAGCAGCAGCGAGTAAGCGATCCGCATCGCGAGTTTGTCGAGCACGTTCGTGTCGTCCTCGATGGTGACGTTCACCTGCAGGTCGCCGCGGTTGGCCCGGTCGAGGAACGCGTCGGCCTTCGGCGGGACGGTAAAGAGCGCCTCGGTGGTCCGTTGTACCTGTCTCCCCGCGTCCTTGGCGAGCCCACGGGCGGTCTGCTCGTAGTAGCCCTTCTCGCCGAGGTAGTCGGTCGCCGTCGAGATGAAGTCGAATTCGGGATCGAGGGTGACACAGACCCCCTCGACGACGGTGGCGACCCGGAGCACGAGCGCGAGGTTCCGCGGGAGCCGCAGCGGGAACTCGTACATCGTCGATTCGACCTGCTCGATGATCTGGTTCACCCGGTACTGTTCGATGTCCTCGCCGCTGGCGTCCGCGATGGCGAGCTCCATCACCTCGCCCATCACGTCGCGGTCGGCCTCCGGCGAGAGCGTCCCCATGGCGATCAGCGTGTCGAGGATCGCGTCGATGTCCTGCCGCGCGACCGCGACGTAGAACTCGACGATCTTCTCCTGGATATACGGGTCGACGCGGCCGGACATCCCGAAATCATAGAAGATGACCGCGCCGTCGTCGTCGACCGCGAGGTTCCCCGGGTGCGGGTCGGCGTGGAAGACGCCGTCCTCGACGATCATCTGGAGGTAGACCCGCTGGAGCGTCATCGCGATCGCCGTCCGATCGAGGCCGGCGGCGTCGAGATCGTCGATCCGACTGATCTTCGTCCCCCCGATGTACTCCATCGTGAGCACGCGCGGACCAGAGGCCTCCTCGTAGGCGCGCGGGATACGGATCTCGTCGTTCCCCTCGAAGTTCGCGCGGATCTCCTCCAGCATCTCGCGCTCGCGGCCGTAATCCATCTCCTCGCGGATCGTTTTTGCGAACTCGTCGGAGAGGTTTTCGAGCGAGAACGCCCGGCCACCGCCGATGAACCGGCCGACGATAGGGAGCGACCACCGGATCGCCTTCAGGTCGGCTTCGACCAGCTCCTCGATGCCGGGCCGGCGGATCTTCACCGCGACGTCCTCGCCGCGATACCGGGCGGTATAGACCTGCCCGAGGCTCGCCCCGCTTATCGACTCCTCCGAGAAGTCGTCGAACGTCTCCTCGATCGGGCCCAACTCGTCCTCCAACACCCGCCGGGACTCGGCCCACGGCGCCGGGGGCACGTCGTCCTGGAGGTCCTCTAAGACCTCGATGTAGGCGGGCGGGAGGATGTCCGGCCGCGTCGAGAGCAGCTGGCCGAGCTTGATGAACGTCGGGCCGAGCGTGAGCAGGATGTTCAAGAGGATGTCGGCACGCTCACGCTGGGTCGCCGTGTCGACGTCGCGTGACCCCCCGAAGAGGAGAAATCGGCGTCGGTCACGCCAGTAGGCGATGATCAGCGGGGAGAACCGCCGGATGACGACGAAAAACCGCCAGTAGGAGCGAAGGTGGACCAGCGTGACCACCCGTTAGGCTGCGTCCGCGTCGTCGATCGGGATCGACGTCGAGTCGCCGTCGATCCACTTGGGGAGGGTCACTTCGAGGACGCCGCGATCCATCTCGGCCTCCGCGGCCGTCCCGTCGGCATCCGACGGAAGCGGTAACTCGGCGTCGAGAAACAGCGGCCGGTCCTCACGGACGTACCGGAAGCCGTCCGGCGTCGTCTTGGCACGGCGGGCCTCGATGGAGAGCCGGCCGTCCTCGGCGACGACGTCGGTCGTCTCGGCGGTCGCACCGGGGAGATCGACGACGAGCACGTACGCGTCGTCGGATTCGAGCAGGTCCGCAAACACCGCGTCCGGGAGGTCCCGAAGCGCATCGCGCAGCGCTGACATAGACGATGTACGGGTCCCGTGGCAAAAAAGGGTGGTGAACCGACATCGGGGGAAGCCGATCGGTGCACAGTACGATGGCGGGGGACACCCTCGATCGGCGGAACGGCAGTCCGGTAGCTTTACCGACCGCGGCACCCCTCGATCCGACATGAGTCTGGAGGTCACCGTCGCGACGCCGTTTAAGATGCGTGCGGCGGACCGACTCGGGGAGGGCGAGTTCGTCGTCGCGCTGTCGCTCGAACGCGAGTGGTTCTCACCCGATCAGGCGAAGCGGCTCGTCGACGTCGCCATCGGCCGGGGGCTCCTCGCCGAGGAGGGCGGCGCGCTCGTTCCACAGTTCGATCCGACGGCGGTCGAACTGCCCGAGGGGTTCTCACCCGATGAGTCGATCCTTCGCGAGCAGTCCACCTTCGAGGCCGCCCTCGACGCCATCGTCGACGCCGGCATCGACAAGCAGGCGGCCGTCGCCGCGATCAACGAGCGCCAGCGGACGCTCGGGATCACCATCGAGGCGGCCGCCGTCCTCCACGCGAAAGGCCACGACATCGACGTAGAACGGGTCGCCGGAAAGGCCCGCCGGGACCTGCTTAACGGGGGCGAATAGCGATGGAAAGTGAGGTGTGATGGTGGAGGACCGCCTCCGCGACGGCGTGCGGATCGCCCAACTGCTCGCGAGCGAGGTGACCGGCGACACGGCGTGGCTCGCCGACCTCGCGGTGACCGACGCCGACCCGGACGTGGAGCCGACCGTCGACGGAGCGCTCGCGTACACCCTCACGCATACAGCCGATTCCACGGACCCGCTCGCCCTCGCGGAGGTGTTCGTCCAACCGGACCGCATCCGCGTTGAGTTCATCGTCGCCCCCGAGGTCGCCGCGGAGGCGGCAGGCGAGGCGTCGCTTCGGGTCCGGCCGAAGGCCGTTAGACCTCCGCGGACGCTCGTGTTCGTGGAGGACGGCGCGCAGGCGAAGTGGCTCCTCCCGGTGTTGGAAGCCGTATTAGCGGCCATCGAAAGCGAGTGAGGAGCATCCGTCAGCGCCGGCAGCTCACTTCCGGTTCGGAAGCGTGCCGGGCTCGACGGACTCCTCGTCCTCCTCGCTGCTGATCTCCCGTTCGAAGCCGTAGAGGACGAGGCCGGTGTTCGCGGTGACGATGATGCCGGTCATCGGTACGGGCGCAAGGAGGTACATGGAGAACCCGATCGCGATCGGGATCGCGGCGATGAGCGCCCACAGGACGGGCCGCGACAGCTCCATCCGGGTCGCGTCCCAACGGATCGCCGCGAACACCGCGAGCGTCGAAACGACGCCGAGGAGAACGGTCCCCGGCGATTCGGCGATAACCATGCCACCCCTTGGTCGACCGACTGAAAAAGGGTTCCGTGCCGGGGCGGGCGATGTCGGATGTACCACGCGGACGGCGACGGCCCCGCTACCGGTCGAGCATCGTCGGGTTCACCGGGCCGGGACCCCGCCCGACGTCGTATCCGCGCCGGATCGCCTCGCTCATCCCCCCGACGGCAGCCTCGACGGCCGCCGGGAGCGGCTCGCCACGTGCGAGGCGTGCCGCGATCGCCGCCGAAAGGGTGCAGCCGGAGCCGTGGGTCGCGTCGGTGTCGATCCGCGGGTTTTCGAACCGGTGAACGGCGGGATCGTCGACCCCGCTCGCGTCGTCCGGCGCGAGGACGAGCGTGTCGTGGACGACCCGACCGCCGTCGATACCACCGACCGCGCCGCCGGCGTTGAGGTGCCCACCCTTTATCAAGGCCGCGTCGGCCCCGCGCCCGACGAGCGTCCGCCCCGCCGCCTCCGCGTCGGCGAGTGTTTCGATCGGCCCGTCGACGAGGACCGCGGCCTCGTCGGCGTTTGGGGTCACCAGCGTCGCCCGGCTGATCAGCGCATCGTAGGCCTTCTCGGCGTCCGGCGACAGGAGCCGATCGCCGGTCGCCGCGACCATCACGGGGTCGACCACGACCGGCGTCGACGTGTCGGCGAGGCGCTCGGTGACCGTCTCCACGATCTCGGCGGTCGCGAGCATTCCGGTCTTGATCGCCGCCACCGGGAAGTCGTCGACGACCGCGTCGTACTGGGCGACGACGTGTTCGGCCGGGATCGGGTGGACGTCGTGGACCCCGCACGTGTTCTGTGCGGTCGTCGCCGTGACCACCGACGTTCCAAAGACGCCGTGTGTCGTCATCGTCTTCAGGTCCGCCTGGATCCCCGCGCCGCCGCCGGCGTCGCTGCCCGCGATCGTCAACGCGACCGGCGGCGCGACCGGATCGTACTCGTGAGTCATAGACGAGTGGTATCACCGAATGGTAAAAGCGGTGGCGGGTGTCGGCGGCGGGCGTGTTCGTGGTCACCGCGGAACTCGACCGCGGTAGGTTCCCGAGGGCGACCCCGATCGTTCAGTCGCCACCGTCGCCGGCGACCGCCGCCCCGTCGGTCGGTTCGGCGGCCAACTCGTCGGGTCGGTCGTCGGGTTCGCGCGCGCCGTCCTCGTCCTCGATGAGCCGGTAGGACAGGTAGACACAGGCGAGCGCGAGGCCGATCCCGGCGATCACGTCGATGAGCCAGTGGATCCCGAGGTACATCGTGGAGATCATCACCGACACCGCGAGCCAGACGGAAAGCCACACCCAGATGGGGTACTCGCGTCGGGTGAGGATCCCGAACACCCCGGCGGTCACCGCGAGCGAGGTGTGTAGCGAGGGGAAGACGTTCGTGTTCTCGTTCACCTCGCTCGTGAGCGCCTGAAAGTCAGGGTTGAACGAGTACAAAAGCGAGGTGGCGACGTCCAGGTTTCGCGGTCCGTGTGCGAAAACGAGCGTGTAGATCACCAGCCCGATGGCGTAGTTGAGCGCGTAGGCGACGATGAGCCGTTTGAACATCGTCGTCTTCGGAAGCGCGGCGTACGCGATGAACGGGAAGACGAGCAGGAAGACGTATCCGTAGATATAGATCCACGAGAAGTAGATCGTCGCCTCCGTCGTCACGAAGTTCGCCTGGATCCATCCGACGAAGTTGCCCTCAAGTGCGAAGATGGCCCCGGTCAACTCGAAGCCCACGAGCTCCGAAAGCGTCTGAAGCGCGCCGCGGCCGACCGCGCTGGCGACGAGCACGACCAACAGCCCCGCGATCGGAACCTTCGCATCGCGAAGGATGGGGACGACCTCGTGGGCGACTTCGTACAGCCGCCGGGGCCCGATGAGCGCGATACCGGCGATGAAACACATCACTCCGACCCAGAAGATGAGCCGGAGGATGACCGACAGGAGGACGCTCATTGGTCCCGGGAGAGCAGTTCGCCCTCCGCGTTGTATCGGTAGCCTGCCTCACGAAACGCCTCGCGTACCGCGTCCACATCGAGTTCCCCGTCACGTCCCCGGAAGGGGTGAACCGCGTCGGTTCCCCGGTCGTCGTCCCATCGAAGGTCCTCGGGGACGAGCCCCGGCGACGCCGCGAGCATCGAGGTCGCGGGCGCGGCATATCCCTGAAACGCGTCGTCGACGATCGCCGCCTTGTCGATCATCGACGCGAGGACCGCCCTGAACCGCGGGTTCGAAAGCGGGGCACGCCGGACGTTGTAGCCGACGTGATAGAACGCTGCCGACCGGACGTTCACGAGCCTCGCGTCCGCCTCGCGACCGATCCGTGGGACGGCCTCGGGGCCGATGTTCGAAAGCGTCGCGTCGGCCAATCCGTCGCCGACCTGCTGGACGGCCGCGATATCGGAGGGTACCACCTCGACGACGAGCCGCTCGAAACTCGGCTTCCCACGGAACGCGTTCGGGATCCGACGGGTCCCGCCCGTGTCGTCCTGCCCGGTCCCGTGTTCCTCCCCCGGACGCTCGTCGGTCGTGTCGTCCTCGGAGTCGCCCTCCGCGGCCGGGTCAAGCGGGTCGAGGTCGAGCAGGAAGTGATCTGAGTTCCGCTCGAAGACGGCCTCGGTTTCGGCGGTCGCGTCCACGAGCGTGATCGGCCCGCTCCCAACCGGCTCGTCGTTCGGCGAGACGAGCGCTTCGGTGGTCTCCTCGTCGAGGGCGATCCCAGCGATGTTGACGAGCTCCGTCCGGTCGCGCCAGATGTGTTCCGGGAGGACGGGGACCTCAAGGGCGCGTTCGGCGACGGCCGTATTGACGGACCCCACCTCGAACTCCACGGTCGAGCGATCGATGGCCGTGACCGTCTCCGGGATGGTCGTCCGCCCCCGGAAGATCGGCGTCGGGACCGGCGTTTCGGCTTCCCCGGACGAGGTGTCCCGAAGGAACTCGTAGGTGAACGCGACGTCGTCCGCCGTCAGCGGCTCACCGTCATGCCAGTCCGCATCCCGGAGGTCCACCCGGATGGTCTCCGCGTCCGCCCACTCCCAGCCGGCGGCGAGCCACGGGAGCGGGCCGTCATCGTGACGCCGGACAAGCGGGTCATAAAGCATCGACATGAACGTTCCGTGGCGGCGGTACTCCGTCGCGATCGGGTTCCAGTTCTCCGTGATGCGGTCGTCCGTCGTGGTAAGCCTGAGCGTCGCCGGCTCGTCCGCGTCCTCGTCGCCGTCGTCCTCCCCGTCACGCTCCTCGGGCGGGATGAACGAGAGGCGAAGCAGCCCCTGAGCCGAGGTTGGATGGCCGAACTCCCACCCGTCAAACCGCTCGTCGCGATAGGCGGTCACGGCGTCGGGGAACGCGACGACCGAGAGGGGTTGAAGCTCACAAAGCGCCTCCTGTAGCTCCGCGAGATGCTCCATGCGTCGCTCGGTGTCCGCGGAGCGCTGCTCGCCGAGGAGGTCGTCAACGGCGAGTTCGGTGAACCCGAACGGGTTCTGCCAGCCGGACTCCGCGGCGAACCGCGAGTGAACGAACGAGTAGAGCGAGTCGGCCTCGAACGGCACCGCCTGCGGGAATTGGCCGACGTAGATGTCGTAATCGTGGTTGAGCAGACTTCGCCGGAGGAGCTCGGCTTGATCCACCGTGTTGATCCGGGCGTCGATGCCGGCCTCGCTCATGTGTCCGCGGAGGTGCTGGGCGATCCGAACCGCGTTCGGATCGCTGTCGGCGGGGAGGGTGAGGACCTCGAGCGTGAGCTGGTCGGAGCGCTCCCGACCCACGATATTCCGCACGCGACCGACACAGCCGGCGCTCGCAACGGCGAGGCCCGTCCCCGCCAACACCGATCGCCGGCTCCTCGTTCGCGTCATTTCTTCATATACCTTCGTCACCCAACGTATAACAGTTCTGTGGTCGGAGACCCCCACGGGAAGCCGTCACGTACGGTTGAGGACGGTGACCCCGGAGGGTGTCCGCAGTATCGGCCACGCCGGCCCACTCAGATCACGTCCATGAGCGGCAGGACGAGCCCGATGAGCCACGCGAGCAGCCCGGCAACAAGCATGCCCCGGTCGTCGGCCGCACGTCCGACCGCGACGAGCCCGAGCGCCGCGAGCATCGCCACACGGTGAACGATGAGTTCGGGCGGGATCGCGACGCCGAGCCCGCCGAAATCGAGGACGAACGCCGTCCCGAGCCCGACGACGACCCCGAGGAAGGCCGCCGTCCGCTCACACTCCCGTGCGGCGGCGATAACGAGCGCCGGGAGGCCGGCGGCGATGGCGAGATACAGCGGCGCCGCGATCGCCTTCGGCGGAACGTTCGGATAGGCGACTTCGAGGCCGATGCCGGCCGCCCGGACGCCGAGGTAGACGGCCGCGACCGCGGCACCGAGGATCGCCGCATCCGCGTGTCGGCTCGCCTCTAAGCGAAGTCGACGGGCGGTTTCGACGCCCGCCTCGCGTGTGCGCCGACGGAGCAGCGTCCCGATGACGGGGAGCAGGATCGCGAGTTCGATGATCGTCAGCCAGCCGTCGCTCCACCCGCCGTCGAGCCCGCGATACTCGCGGGAGACCGTCGCCGCGCCCGACTCGATGAACTCGTCCTCCAGCCGAACCGCGGGGTCGTCGATGTCGGTCACCGTGTGTCGGAGCCGGAACCAGTCGTAGTACTCCTCGTGAACCTGAATCGCGGTGTACGCGCCGTCCGGCGACTCGTACGCCCGGATGTGGTCGCGTGAGCCGAGGTACTCGCCGTCGTGCAGTTCGAAGGTTTCGGCCACCCACCCGCTCCGTTCCGGCCCGTGGAAGTACGAGTAGCGGACCGAGCCGTGGGCGTCCTCCCAGTCCGTCTCGGTCACCGCCTCCAACACGAGGTCGGGCTCGGCGTCCTCCTCATGCTCCGCGGTCTCCTCCCAATCGGTCTCCGGCTGTGCGGTGAGTGCCTCCAAAACCGCGTCGCCGTCGTCGTGGAACACGACGTTTATCGCGAGCGTCCGTCCGTCGACCGACTCGCTCCGGCTCGTGTACGGCCAGAGTTCGTAGTCACCCTCGACCTCAATGAGCGAGTCGGCCGGGACGGCACCCTCAGCGGGGTCGTCAGCCGTCCCGCCGAGCAGTCCCGACAGCGAGAGGCCGACGGCGACGGCGACGAGCAGCACGACGAGCAGCGCCCTGTTTCGCATTCGTGTCGGCCCTCTTGCGGTCAGTAGATAAAAGGGTGTCACTCGGGAACGTCCTCACGACTCACCACGTCTCGACACAGCCTTCGCGGATATCCTCGGCACAGCCCTCACAGTCGGGGTGACCGGACTCGAAACAGTCCGGCCGCCCCTCGGCGTCAACGGGGCGGGCGCGTCGTTCGGCGTGTCGTCGACAGACGATCCGGGCCCCACCCTCGTCGTCGCTCGGGAGGTCATAGAGCACGGTGCCCGCGTTCGAGCCGTCGGGGTCAAGTTTCCCCTCACGGTAGGCCCGCTTCGCCTCCTCGAACTCCCTGCCGGCCTTGCGGAGCTGTTGGCGGAGCACGCGTTCGAGCCGGTCGTCCATACCCGCCCTTCGGACGCCCGAACTATAGGTCCGTTGGGCGGATATCCTTCGGGGGGTGATCGAGGTTCGAGGCCTGATCGAGGTTCGAGGGGCGCGGACGGACGTGGTTCCACCCGAAATAGAGCCCGCGCTCAGCCGACGTGCGTCTGACGCTCGGCGGACGCAGACGGGATCGCCCCGCGAAGCCATAGATACGATCGCCCCGCGAAGGATGGGGAATCGAGTCCCGGGCGGATCCGGGCGTCAGCCCGACGACTCCGACCCGTCCCGGTCGTCGCTGGCCGTCCAGCGACCCGCCCCGGGGAGCAGGCCGACGAGGCGCGTGACGTAGCCGAACTTAAAGAGGCCGAGCTGTGAGAGGACGCCCAACACGAAGACCGCGAGGAACGCCGGCGAGGTGGGATCGAAGAGGATCGGGTCGATTGAGACCCCCTCAACGGCCGCCTCGAACGACGACGCGGTGAGTGAACGCGAGGCGAGCGCCCCGCCGAGGAACGCGGTGGAGACGACGAGGGTCGTTCGGCTGAGCACGAACCCGAACAGCGCGCCGACGCCGAACCCCGCGAGGGTCGCGCCCACGAGGAGCAGCGTCCCCTCCACCCCGGCGGCGTCGGCTGCATAGATCGGGCCGACCGCGAACCGGCCGATGAAGCCGCCAACGACGCCACCGATGGCGACGACCGCGAACGAGAGGCCCGCATACGCGAGGAACCCACCGATCGCCGCGCCGACGACGGCGGCCCCGCCGGTGAGCACGAGCGCGTCGACCGCCACGAGTCCGACGAGGTTCGGCGAGAGGAGGTAGCCCGCCCCCGCGCCGATGAGGACGCCGGT
>PWGU01000235.1 GCA_003554605.1 Halorubrum sp. | reverse complement strand
TGAGGGGTTATAAGTGGCTCTATCCGTCGAAAACCGCGGTTCGTGCGAGCGCGGTTAGCGAAGCGCCGCGTCGGGCAGATCCATCCGTGGCGTCGTGGTCGTGGTGGTGTCCGGGAGGACGTTTTCGACACGCTCCTCGTCGAACGCGATAGCGCTTAGGGTGTTCCAGCCGGGGATCCAGATGACTTCCTCGAGGATCTCTTCCATGATCTCGATGTAGAGTTCACGACGTTCGTCCATGTCGACGGACTCACGCGCCTGAATGATCTTATCGTGGAACTCGTCATTCTCATAGTAGTGTCCCTGATTGACGCCGGCCTGGCTCTCGTGGAAGAGCTGGTAAAGGTACACGTCGGGGTCCCCACCACCGGTCCAACCCAGCGAGTAGACGTTGAACTCGTCGGCATCGCCGGACTGATACGTGTCAGTGAACGTGTCCCAATCGAGTCGCTCGACCGTGCCGCCGTAGCCGATCTCGTTGAGTCGATCGGCGACGAGTTCACACCACTGCTCGCGAAGGTCGTCCGGGGGCGAGATGAAGTGAATCTCATCGCCCTCCTCGATGGCATCGGAGTTATCGAGCAGTTCCTGTGCCCGGTCCGGGTCGAACTCGTACTCCATGTCGTTCCACTCATCGACTGGGAAGTCCCATTCGTCGGCGATGGTGGGTCCAACACAGTAGTTGATGTTCTGTCCGGCCTCGGCGATCACGTCGTCGACGAACGCGCTGGTCGAGTGGCAGTACGCGATGGCCCTCCGCACGTCGGGGTCGGCCGTCGGTCCTTCTCGACAATTGAACGCGAGATAGAACACGCCCGTGTCCGCCGTGTCCTCGATGGAGATGTTATCCTCGGCCTCGATGGACTCCCAGTCCGCGGGCGGAATACCCTCCATCACGTCGGTCTCACGGGCTAACATTCGGGAGACACGGCCCGCGTCGTCCTCGGCCGGTTCCCAGCGGATCGAGGGGATCTGGCTCGGCTCGTCCCAGTAGTCCTCCCAAAGCGTGACGTCGGCGAACTCGCCGATCTCCGCCTGATCGAACTGGTATGGGCCGGAGCCGACGGGGTTCTCAAGGTTGAACGCGTCCGGGTCATCCTGCCGAGCCTCGGCGTTGACGATGTACGTCGCCAGCGTCACCGTCTCGAAGGCACCGTACGGGAACTCGAGGTCGAACTGCACCGTGTGATCGTCGACCGCCTCGGCGTCCTCGATCATGTCGAAGTCGGGCATGTTGTCCGTCTGCTCCTCGACTGGCGCCATGAACGAGTGGATCACGTCCTCGGCGGTCACGGGCGTGCCGTCGTGGAACTCCGGCTCCTCGCGGAGCGGGATGATGAACCGCTCGCCATCGCGCTCGATCTCGGGGGCGTCCGCCGCGATCTTCGGCTGCGGATCGACGGTCTGGACCTCGTACTCGTACAGGCCGTCGTAGATCGTGTGATAGATCTGCCCTGAGTACGCGTCGTTCGCGACGACGGGGTCCCACTCGATCGGGGCGACCTGCTGGGTGATGTTGAGTTGGTCAGGGACCTCCGGGGTGTCATCATCGTCTTCGGGGAGGTCTTCCTCGGCGTCGTCCGCACAGCCGGCGAGGAACAGGGACGCTGAAACCGCTGCGCCGCTCGCGATCGCCTGTCTTCGGGTGATACGCGATTGGTGCTTGGTATCTCTACGCATATTACTCACGTATTGGGGTTTCGGTATAAATCTTGCCCAGCAAAACAAAAGAAGCCAGAGGCGACAGGGATGTCCAAGAATATCGTCCAGAAAAACAAACGTGTTTTATCAGAATGTATTTATCAATAATTTACGCTTCCGAGTGAATATAGTTCTAAATTATTGACAATCGCGATCGGCTGGCCGGTACACTATTCGATATTAAGGACCGTGCCGACCCCCTTGCTCGACCCCTCACGGAAGACGAATCGCTGTCCCGGTTCGACGAGGTACGGGCGGAACTTGAATCGAACCCGGGTTCGACCGGTATCGCCCGGAAGGAGCCGCCCTTCGGCGGGCCAAAAGACCGCCGCCTCCGAGAGCGTCTCCAGGTGGACGACCGGCTCGTATCCCTCCTGGATCCGCGTTGGGTGGTTGAGCACCATCACCTCGGCCTCGAACTCCCGGACGGGTTCGACCGGCGCGTCACGGGGAACGAGCGCCATTCCGCGCTGTATCTCGGCCTCCTCGACCCCCTTCAGCGCGATGCCGACGATCCGGCCCGCTTTCGCGCGATCGACGCGGTGGTAGTGCATCTCGATCGAGCGGACCTCCACCTCCCTGAACGTGCCGTCGGGCATCGGCCCGAGGAGGAGCTCGTCTCCGGCCTCGACGCTCCCGGAGGTGACCGTTCCGGAAGCGACCGCGCCCACGCCGGTTACCTTGTAACTTCGATCGATGTACATCCTGAACGACTCCCGCTCGGGGGTCGCCCGCTTCGGGAGCGACTGGAAGAGCCGGTCGAGGTCATCCAATCCCTCCATCGTGACGGCGCTCGTTCGGAGGATCG
>PWGU01000038.1 GCA_003554605.1 Halorubrum sp. | reverse complement strand
TGCATCAGAAACGATCGGTCGAAACTGTGCGCGATCTGTGAGCTCACCATGCCAAAGCCAGTCTCGAAAAAAGAGCCATCCGTCTTTAGGCGGCGCAACCAACGGGTGTCGATACACTGTTTTGAAACGATGTGGCTCAACCGAGCCGATCGCTGGTGAGAGTCTAAATTCAACGCGAAAGATGTATCCGGAGTCCATCTTCGATCACGGAATCAGTGCCGGTTGTGTTTAGTACTCGTCATCGAACAGTGCTGCAAGTCGAAGGTCATCTTTTGTAATCCCCCCCGCCTCGTGGCTCGTCAGACGAACCTCGACAGACTTGTATCCGATGATGATCTCAGGGGGGGGAAACTCTTCTTCTGCAACCTCTCCAATATCACCCGCAAATTCGACACCATCAAGATATGAGTCAAATGTGTACTCACGAACAATCTCATCATCATCACGTGTCCACTTAGCTGGTAGTCCATCTGCAATCTCTGTATCGGATAGAAGTGACATACCACGTCATACGCCTGCAGTCGTGAAAAATGTGCGTAGTATAACAAGATAGACGGTGACTTATACATCACCACACAGAGTATACGCTAATGGGCACTTCTCGGGTACTTGTAGTGGATGACGATGAGGCATTCGCAACACTCACACGGACGTTTCTAACTCGAATCGATGATTCGCTGCTCATTGATATTCAGACAGATCCAACAGCAGTTGTTGAGCAACTACAGACAAGTTCGTACGACTGTGTTGTCTCTGACTACGACATGCCCACACAAAACGGGTTACAGCTGTTATCTTCGATTCGATCTATCGATGATCATCTGCCATTCATTCTGTTTACTGGCAAAGGCTCCGAAGAAATTGCAAGCAAGGCTGTTTCGAAAGGTGTCACAGACTATTTGCAAAAAAAGGGAAGCACAGATCAGTACACTGTCCTTGCGAATCGGATCCAGAATGTGATTGAGCAACGGCGATCGACAGAAGCGCTCGAAGCATCCGAGCGACGGTACCGAACGCTTGTCGAGACGTCTCCGGTTGGCATTCATATTTTTGATCGTAATGGCGTCTTATTGTATGCAAATGAAGCCTCAGCCGCGCTCTTTGGAGCCGACTCTCCAGAGGATGTTGTTGGCGATTGTGTGCTGGAGTACATCCATCCAGCCGATCGTGCTGAAGCCGAGACGCGTTTAGCTAATATTTTTCAAAACAACTCATCTGCTCCGGAAATCACACAACAGGTTGTCTCAAAAAATGGAGAGACAAAATACACGCTTACCGCGACCTCACCGATCACATATAAAGGCAAGCCCGCCGGCCAAGCAGTCTCGCACAACATCACTGCTCAGGTTGCAACGGAAAAGCAGCTTGCTGAACAGACAGAGACTATCGAGATACTCCATGCGGCTGCGGGTGCACTCATGGAAGCAGACTCCGAGCAAGCGGTCTACGAGAACATGGTTCAGTTTGCAGAGGGTGTGCTTGCGTTCGATGTCTGTGCAGTGAACACATACGACGACGGAAAGCTGGTTGCTGCAGCAGTCTCTGAAACTGCAGCATCGAGCGGATACTACACTGAGCTTTCAGTCGAGGAGACGATTGCAGGCCAGACATACAATTCGGGTGAGTCTGCGATCATCTATGATCTCTCCACCAACGAAACGCATAACACCGCAGGAGCGTACCGATCGCTTATTAGCGTGCCAATTGGAGACCTTGGCGTGTTTCAAGCAGGGTCCCATGAGTCACATGCATTCAGTGCGAGTGACAAACGTCACGCAGAACTGTTAGTCTTTAACGCCGCAAACAGAATTCGGTGTCTCAAAGAGAGCAAAAACGTTTGAACTCCTCGTTGCGGATGTCAATGTTCAAATAAAACAGCTCGCTAGTCAGTCGTCAGATAGCTGATCAAGAACGTGTTGTGGGATTTCGCCATCAACATGTGGCCCGTGGTTTGGCGTCGTTGTCCCTTGTGGTGGCTCGTCGAATCCAGGATCGAATAGTCGCATTGCAGTTTGAATTGTCGTCCAATCATCATTGGCCGCTGCGTCCCTCAGGCTCTTTGTTGGTGCAGCAAGCAATTGGCCGATGATCGAATCTGCAAGCGACTCAACGACCGCTTTCTGCTCCTCAGTTAGCTCTCCGTGTGCCTCCAGTTTTGTGAGTGCAGTTGCAATTTCCCTTGATTTGACATACTCTGCGCTCTCATACATCGCTCTGATTGCATCGTCTGCTTGTTTTCGTTTAAATGCCGTTAGCAGTCGATCGAGTTCGATATCGATCATCTCTTCAACTGCGCTTGCAGCAGCATCTCGCTTTTCACGGGTTTCCTCAGTTACACTTTCGAGGGCATCAATGTCATATACCGAGACGCCAGCTATCTGCGCTGCAGACGGATCGATATCTCGTGGCTGTGCGATATCAATACACACTGTGTTCCCTGCATCGGAAAGCCGACGTTCATCAAGCACGTACGTTGGGCTCCCCGTTGCTGAGATTATCACATCTGCGGTCGCAGCG
>PWGU01000080.1 GCA_003554605.1 Halorubrum sp. | reverse complement strand
GCCCGTCGCTTATCGAATCCGGATGCCCGATCCCCTTTCGCTCGACGATCTCGACCTCCTGGTCCTCGACCGCCTGTCGGTCGAGGCGGCTGACCTGAATGTTCCGACTCATTGGCTGCTCCTATCCCCCGGCGGACGGTATAACTTGCGGAAACCCTTTGAGGAGATTTCATGCGTTCAGGTTATGCTACGGCGATATCTGCCGCGCGGGAGGCCGGAACGGGCCCCGATACGGTTTCGATGGCTCCGAGCGCCGGATCATCCGTGTTCGAGCGACCGATGACGGAGCATGTTGACGAGCACGAAAAGGATCATGGTCGCCGGCACCGCAACGGAGACGCCGAGCGCGACCGCCGTCCCGGGCACGAGCGCGGTCTCGACGAGGAAGAAGGTTGTCGCGCTCGCGGTGGCGACGACGAGGACGAGCACCCAGAGCGACTGCCGGGTGAGGATGTCCGTCGGTTTCCGTTCGAAGAGGAGTCGATCGGCGATGACCGCGATAAGCGCGACCCCGGTGATGACGGCCCCGAGCCCGAACGAGAGCGTCGGCAGCCCGGACGTCTCCGGGAGGGCCTCGACGACCAGAAAGAGGAGATACAGGCCCACCGAGACCCCGAGGTAGAGGCCGAACCAGAGGAGCGCGGCGGTTCGCAGCGAGCCCGTGTCATCGTCGTCGGTCATGGTTCGTGGTGTATTCGGCGGGTGGGGTGGTTAGGTGTTGCTGGTCTCCGGCGGGTCAGCGGGCGGCCTCGTACGCCTCGGCCATGACATCGACCGCGGTCCGGAGGTCCTCCTCGGCGGTCGCGTATGAGATCCGTGCCGAGCCCCTCCCGCGCGCGCCGAACGCCTCGCCGGGGACGACGACGACGCCGCGGTCGATACACTCGCTCACGAACCCCTCAGGAACCTTCGGCATCGCGTAGAAGGCCCCCCGCGGCGTGGGACATTCGATCCCGGCGTCGGCCAGCCCCGAGAGCAACAGGTCACGCCGTCGCTCGAAGGAATCGGTCATCTCGGCGACGATCGCCCGATCCCCGCGCAACGCGGCCTCGGCTGCGTACTGTGCGGGTGCCGACGCACAGGCCTGTGCGTACTGGTGGACCCGAACCATCCGATCGACGCGGTCGGCAGGGCCGTACGCCCAGCCGAGCCGCCAGCCGGTCATCGAGAAGAGCTTCGAGACGGCGTTGATGACGACGACGTTGTCGCCGTCGGTGAACTCCATCGGCGAGTAGTGCTCGCCGTCGAAGACCGTGTACTCGTACACCTCATCGGAGATGCACAACACGTCGTGTTCGTCGGCGATCCGCGCGAACTCCCGGACGTCGTCCTCCGGGGAGACGGCCCCCGTGGGGTTCCCCGGCGAGTTGACGATGAACGCCGCGGTATCCTCGGTTATCGCCTCCTCGATCGCCGCCGGGTCGATCGTCAGGTCCGAACGGAGTCCGACCGGAACCGGTTCGCCCCCGGCGAGTTTCGTCAACGCGTCGTACGAGACGAACCCCGGGTCTGGAATGATCACCTCCTGGCCGGCGCTCACGTGCGCCTCGATGGCGATGTGGAGCGCCTCGCTCGCGCCCGCGGTCGCGACGATGTTCGCCGGGTCGAGGTCGATCTCCTGATCGACACGGTGTTTCTCGGCTATCGCCTCCCGCAGGCTCTCGATCCCCTTGTTCGCGGTGTAGGCGTCCGTCTTGCCGGCGCGGATCGCCTCAACCGCGGCCTCGCGGGCGTGGTCCGGCGTCGGGAAGTCCGGCTGTCCGAGCCCGAGGTTGATCGCGTCCGCGCCGGCGGCCTCGAAGACCTCGCGTATCCCGCTGATCTCGATCCGCTCGACCCGGTCGGAGAACGTCGACATACGTTTCAGAGGAACCCGACCCGAGTTAGTTCTTGTTACGTCAGTCGCCCTCGCCATTGCCCCCCGAAAGCCGGCGGAACCACGCGAAGACGGCGGGAGAACGGACGAAGGTGCGTGGACTCGCCGGTAGTTCCATTGTGGATCGACGAGAGGGCCCTGCATGGACACACTCATCACCGACACCCTGCTCGTCACGATGGATCCGGGCGCGACGGGCGGGAGCGGCGAGTTGGGGATCGTCGACCGTGGGGCGGTCGGTTGGACCGACGGCGAGCTCACCTACGTTGGCCTCGCTGACGCGGTCGACCCCGAGGACGCCGCCCGGACGATCGACGGGAGCGGCTGTCTCACGCTACCGGGGTTCGTGAACGCCCACGTCCACGGCCGTTACTCGGTCATCCGGGGGGCCGCCCAGGATGTCCCCGAGATCGAGTGGATGGACCGCGCGCTCGACCCGATCAGCCGACACGTCTCGGCCGAGGATGGGGTGATCGGCGCGAAACTCACGGCGTTGGAGGCAATCGCCGCGGGCACGACGACGCTGGGCGAGTACGCGTGCGACGTCGCCACGCTCGTCGAGCGCGCGTACCGTCCCCTCGGGCTCCGCGTCGTCGCCACCGAGACGATAAACGAGGTCCCGGGCGACCGCGAGGAGCTCGACCCGGACGAACCGTT
>PWGU01000175.1 GCA_003554605.1 Halorubrum sp. | reverse complement strand
GAGGAGACGAGCCCCGCGAGGAAGGTGGTCGCGATGAACCCACCGTCGCCGAGCGTCGCCTGTGCGGCCGCCGAAGCGAGGAGCACGACGAGAAAGAGCGCCCCGAACGTGAGGGCGTTTCGGAGGCTGAACGGCGAGGTGAGTTCCGCCTCCAGCGACGCGGACCAGTCGCTCGTGTACAACGAGAGGAGGATACCAGTAATAGCGATCGCGCCGAGCGGGAGCCCGACCGTGAGTACCTCCGAGGGAATGAACGCCGCGACGACGACGGCGTTGCGGACGGCCATGGCGGCGTTCGCGAGCAGGATCGCGCCGACGGCGAGCCCCATCAGGGAGCGATCGGTGCTCGCCCGCTTCGCCATCTCGGCGATAACCGCCGTCGAGTTGACCAGCCCGCCGAAGAAGGCGGTAAAGGCGATCCCACGGCCCTCGTACCGCTTGACGAGGACGTAGTTGATGAAGCCGATGGCGCTGATGGCGATGACGAGCAGCCAGATGACCCGGGGTTGGATCGCGTTCCACGGCCCCATCGACTCATTGGGGAGGATCGGAAAGACGACGAACGCGAGGATGGCGAACTCCGTCGCCGACCGGCCCTCCTCCCGCGAGAGTCCCCACGCGAACTCGTGTAGCTCGCGTTTCAACACGAGCAGCAGCGAGGAGAGGACGGCGACGGTGACCGCCTCGATGAAGAAGCCGGCACCGACGAGCGCGCCGATCCCGTAGGCGACGAGCATCGAGACGGAAGTCGTGAGCGAGAGGCCGTCGTGCGCCTCCTGGATGAAACTCCGGGTCGCGAGCAGGATGGCGTGGACGATGACGAGGACGCCGCCGACCACCAACAGCCCGTCGTGTTCGAGGAGGAAGAAAACGGTACCGAGCAGCGAGATTAGCGCGAACGTCCGGATACCGGCAGTCTTCTGTGACCACTCGCGTTCCAATCCGAGGAACATCCCGAGCAGGGTCGCGAGGACGAGTTTGACCACCGGGGAGTCCATCTCGGCGATCAGGAACTCCTCCAGCCCGACGCCCGTCATCGGGGCGGCTCCCGAGGCGGCTCCCGGAGCAACTCCCGGGACGGCTTCCGGGGAAGCTCCCGAGACGGTCCCCGGTGCGACGCTCGGAGGATGGGGGCCGGGCGGTCGACGGATCGGTCCATGTCGGTGGAAGCGCCGACCCGCAAATAAGGGTTACTGTTGACAATAGTTGTCACAATACTCTATATAGATTTGGCGATCCTGCCCTCGACCGGCACGGCGTGCGCCGCTGGTGCCTGCATCGCGTCCGCGGCGGCGGGAGTATTTAAGTCCCCGGCTCGCGGCCGTAGAGTCGTGACGGGGATCCGTGGCGCGCTGATCGACCTCGACGGGACGGTGTACCGCGGAGGTGACCTCCTGCCGGATTCGATCGACGGCTTAGAGGCGCTCGAAGCGGCCGGTATCGACGTCGTGTTCCTCTCGAATAACGCGACGAAGCGACCGACCGACTACCGGACATTGCTGGCGGGGATGGGGATCGAGGTCCCGCCGTCGTCGATCTGTAACTCCGCCGCTATCGCGGCCGCCTTTCTCGCCGAGCACCACCCCGACGCCGGCGTGTACACCATCGGCGAGCCGCCGCTCCAGGCCGAACTCCGCGACGCCGGCCTCACCGTCGTGACCGACCCGGCCGACACCGACGTGATCCTCGCGTCGATGCATTTCGGGTTCGACTACGCGACGCTTCAGGACGTCCTGAACGCCGACCGACTGAACGACCTCTCCATCTACGCGACGAACCCGGACCGGACCTGTCCGGTCGAAAACGGCGAGGTGCCCGACTGTGGGCCCGTCATCGGCGCGATAGAGGGCCTGCTCGGCCGGGAGATCGACCGCGTGCTCGGCAAGCCCTCCCGGGTGACTATCGACGTCGCGCTCGCCCGCCTCGGCGTCCAGGCGGAGGAGTGTGTCATGATAGGCGATCGGCTCGACACCGACATCCTGATGGGCGAACGGGCGGGGATGAAGACCGCGCTCGTGCTCACCGGGGTCACCGATCGCGGGGAACTGGCCGACGCCGAGATTGAACCGGACCACGTGCTCGACTCGCTCGGCGATATCGGCGAGGTTTTCGAGACATGAGCCCGCCCATCCTGTTCGACATGGACGGCGTGTTGTTGGTCGGCCCGACGACCCACCCGGGGGTCTATCGGGCGGCGACACACGACGCGCTCGCCGAACTCGGGGTCGACGAACTGCCGCCGGCGACCGCCGACGTTCTCGAAGGGCTCCGATACGACCCCGCCATGGCCGCGGCGTGTGCCGAGGTGGCCGTCGACGTCGACGCGTGGTGGGCGGCCCGCGAGCGACACGCCTCCCGGCGGGCGAACGCGCGGGTTCGTTCCGGGGACCGAGCGGTCTTTCCCGACGCGAGGCGGGTCCTCGGCGACCTATATCAAAGCCACCGACTCGGGCTCGTGAGCAACAACCGGGAGGCGACGGTCCGGTTCGTCGCCGACTATTGCTTCCCAGACACCTTCGACGTCGTCGTCGGCCGCCGTCCGACGAGAGACGACTACGATCGACGGAAACCCGACCCGACGTTTATAAATCGGGCGCTCGGGCAACTCGACCGCACCGGTGATAGCGACGACCGCACCGGCGATAGCGACCCGCCTGAGGAGAATGGCTCCGATCGAGCGGTCACCGGCATCTACGTCGGCGACCGCGAAAGCGACGTGATCGCCGCCCGACGCGCTGGACTCGAACCGATCCTGATCGAACGGTCGTACACTTCGTTCGATCCGGTCGACGCGGACGCGACGCCGGCGGCGCGGATCGATTCGCTTGGGGCGTTGCCCGCGGCGGTGGCCGAGGTACTTACGTAAGCGACGAACCGGTTCGACTCCGATCACCGTCGGTAGAAACCTTTTCCTGCCCATCCCACTCCCTTTCGGATAGACTCAACCGCCCGCCTTCGCGGGCGCATCCCTGCCATGAAACAGTACCTCGACCTCGTCGACGACACGCTCTCGACGGGCACGTATAAGCCGAACCGAACCGGTGTCGACACCGTCGCGGCGTTCAGCGGGCACTACACCGTCGACCTCGCGGACGGGTTCCCGCTTTTGACGACGAAAAAGATGGACGGCTACCGCTGGAACTCGCTCATCCACGAGGTGCTCTGGTACCTCTCCGGCGAGGAACACATCCGAACCCTCCGCGAGGAGACGAAGATCTGGGACGCGTGGGCCGACGCGGAGGGCCTGCTCGACACCGCGTACGGCCGGTTTTGGCGGCGGTATCCGATCCCGGAGGAGGACGCCGCGCTGCCGGGTGAGACGTGGCCCGAGGACGCCCACCGATGGGTGACCGTCGAGGAGGACGAGGACGGAACGACCCGTCGGACCTTCGATCAGATCGCCTACGTGATCGACCAACTGCGCGAGAACCCCCACACCCGCCGGATGGTCGTGAACGCGTGGCACCCCGCGAACGCCGCGGTCTCGACGTTACCGCCGTGTCACTACACGTTCGTCGTCAACGTCCAGGGCGGCCGGCTCAACGTCCATCTGACCCAGCGCTCCGGCGACATCGCGCTCGGCGTCCCGTTCAACATCGCCGCCTACGCGCTGCTCGCGAACGTGCTCGCTCAGCGGACGGGCTTTGAGGTCGGCGAGTTCGGTCACACCATCGTCGACGCACACGTCTACTGCGGCACGGGCGCACGCGGCGAGTGGTACGCCGAGCACCTCCCGGCGCTTCAAGATCGGCTGGCCGGCGTCGAGGAACGGGCCGACTACCTCGCGGTTCGCGACTGGCTCGAATCGACGGCCCCCGCCGAGGCGGACGGCAAGGAGCGCTACGACCACGTCCCCGGGCTGCTCGAACAGCTCTCGCGTGCGCCCCGCGACCGTCCGCGGATCGAGATCGCTGACGTGCCGCTCGACGACCTGACGTACGACGATGTCGAACTCGTCGACTACGACTGCGCGGACGGGCTCCGGTTCGCGGTCGCGGAGTGACCATGTCGGAGCGTCAGCGCCCGAGCGACCTCGAGTTCGTCCTCGTCGCCGCCGTCGCCGAAAACGGGGTCATCGGCGATGACGAGACGATGCCGTGGCACTACCCGGCGGACCTGAAACGGTTTAAAAAGCTCACGACCGGCCACCCCGTGATCGTCGGACGGACGACCTACGAGAGCATCGCCGCGCGACTCGGTGGCCCCCTTCCCGACCGCGTGAGCGTCGTGTTGAGCACGCGGGACCTCGACCTCCCGGCGGGGGCCGTGCTCGCAAACGACATCGATGAGGCGGTCGAACGCGCCGACGAGGCCGCGGCGGAACTCGGCGTCGACACGGTGTACGTGATCGGCGGCGCGAGCATTTATCAGGCCTTCCTCGACCGGGCGGACCGGATGGAGATCACGGAGATCCCCGAGTCGCCCGCGGGGGACACCCGGTTTCCGGCGTGGGATCCGGACGCGTGGCGCGAGATCGAACGGCAAACCGAGGGCGAACTTTCGTTCGTGACGTATGAGCGGGTCGCGTGAGCGCCGCGCAAATTGACGCCTTTAAGAATGGAGGACGTGCGCGAATCGAGCCCTACTCCTCGACGGTGACGCGTTCGATCTCGACGGTGTCACGCGGGGCGTCACGTCGGTCGGTCGGGACGCTGCCGATCTCCTCGACGACGTCCATCCCGTCGATCACCTGGCCGAAGACGGCGTGTTTCCCGTCGAGGTGCGGCGTCGCCGCGAGCGTGATGAAAAACTGCGAGCCGTTGGTGTTCGGGCCGGCGTTCGCCATCGAGAGGAACCCGGGACCGTCGTGGGTCAGGTCCTCGTGGAACTCGTCGTCGAACTTGTAGCCGGGGCCGCCGCGGCCGGTCTCCAGCGGGTCGCCGCCCTGGATCATGAAATCGTCGATGACCCGGTGGAAGACGTTCCCCTGATAGAGCGAGTCGCCGCGGATCTCGCCCGTTTCCGGGTCCTCCCACGTGTTCGTGTCGGGGGCCGGGTCGTCGCTCGCGGCGGGGTCGTGTCGGGCCAGTCCGAGGAAGTTCTCCACCGTACGCGGCGCGCGGTCCGCGAACAGTTCGATCGTGACGTCGCCGTGGTTCGTATGAAGGGTGACCTGCGGGTTCTCCGGGTTCTGCACGGTGCGTGCCATACCTCGAATCACGGGAGGCGTCCGGAAAACCTTGTGCATCCGCTCCGGAACGTCCACCGACCTCGACGGTCGGTAGCGTTTTCCCGCCTGCGGGTTCACTGCCCGGTATGTACGACTCGATCCTGCTCCCGGTCGCCCCCGACGGCGACTCGAGGGCCGCCTTCCCGCACGCACGGAGCCTCGCGGAACGGTACGGCGCCACGGTGTACGTGGTCAGCGCCGTCGATACGCTCGAACGGACGGAGAAGGGGACCCGAAGCGGCTCGTTCGCCGAACGGGTCGAAAAGCGGGCACGGGAGCGTGTCGAAGCCGTCGTCGAGGAGCTGGAGGCGGCGGGTATCGACGCCGTCGGGACCGTCGTCCACGACGAGGCGCTCGACGCCATCGAGAACGCCATCGACGCCGTCGAGGCGGACCTCGTGGTGATGCCGACGAACGCCCGAACCGGCCTCAAGCGTGTCCTCCTCGGGAGCATCACGGAGAAGGTGATCCGGACCGCACCCGTTCCGGTCGTGACCGTCCCGATGGACGATCCGGACGCGTGAGTTCCGGCGACCGAACGGGTGACTCGGCCGCTGCGGAATCGACCTCCAGCGAGCGCCGGGCCTTCCGGGTCGCCTACGACGGCCGCGATTACGCCGGTTTTCAGCGACAGCCGCACGCGGAGACCGTTGAGGGAACCCTTCTCGCGGCCCTCGCAGACCTCGACGTCGTCGATCGTGGTTCGGGACCGACACACGCAACCCCGCCCGGGTACGCCGCTGCGGGGCGGACCGACGCCGGCGTCTCCGCGCTCGCACAGACCGTCGCGTTCGACGCACCCGACTGGTTGACCCCGCGTGCGTTCAACAGTCGGCTCCCGGAGTCGATCCGAGCCTGGGCGAGCGCGGACGTCCCCGCGGACTTCCATGCGACCCACCACGCTCTCGACCGGACCTACCGCTACTTTCTCTATGCCCCCGAGGAGATGCCCGGGCGCACCCCCGCGGAGACCGCCACACGGGGGTCAGCGATCGATCCCGAACGGCTTCGCGCGGCGCTCACGCGGCTCTCCGGCCGCCATGACTTCGCCAACCTCACGCCGGACGATCGGGGGACGGTCCGTGAGGTCCGAGCCGAAGCGACACGAAATGGGGACTTTCTGATAGTCGAGGTTCGTGCCGGCGGCTTCCCACGGGCGCTGGTTCGACGGCTCGTCGCCGCCGCCCGGCTCGTCGCCCCCGGGCGGGCGAACCTCGCATTTCTCGACCGCGTACTCGACCCCGAGCCGCTTCCCGGACACCGGGGGATAGGGCCCGCCCCGGCCGAACCGCTCGTGCTGTGGAACGTCACGTATCCGGGGGTCCGATTCCGAGTCGATGAGCGGGCCGGGGTGCAGGCACGCGACGTATTCGACGAACGGCACCGCCGGGCGCTTCGGGCCGCGGCCGTAACCGAGGCGATCAGCGGGGCGATCGGGAGGGTGGGGCCCGAGGGGACGGATACCCCCTGAACGGCCGTCGACGGGAGCGGAACGGTTCAGTCGGCGTCGCCGGCGACGACGTCGGCGTCGACATATCCGGTCGTGTCGACGACCTCCTCCGTCTCCCGTTCATCGGTGGCGACCCGCTCATCCGCGACGTCCGCCTCAATCTCCATCCGCCGCGTTTCGACCACGAGCGTGTTCTCGACGGCGTCGACGGCGTCGATCCGTCCCTCGATCCGTAGGCCGGTCGTCGGCGTCGGGCCGACCGCGATCCGATCTCCCTCCGAGAGATCGGTGAGGATCCCCCTGAGGGTCACCTGCGCCCGGCAGACCTCGGGGTTGTGGACGCCCGAGAAGGTGAGTCCCTCGACGGTCACCTCACGGAGCGGCTCGCCGTTCACCTCGATCGGCACCCACGTGGGCTGTTCCATCCGGTCGATGTCGAGCGTCTCGTACGCCTTCATCGTCGGTTTGTATCCGCCCTTCGGGCCGGGAACGCCTTCGACGAGTTTGAGCGCCGTGAGCGACTGCATCCGGTTCCGTACCGTTCCCGGGTTCCGATCGATCGCCTTCGCGATGTCTTTCCCACGGACGACTTCCTCCCCATCGGACCGGTTGAGAAGCGCCGTAAGGATCCGTTTCTGACTTGCACTCAGTTCAAGCGTCTGCATACGTACGAGGAACGCGAGTTTTCGTATGTATAAACGTTTGGTTAAAATACCTTATATGGTTTGATACCGATAGCGATCATTGATAAACAAGCCCGATTCAAACTCAATTCGGTTCAAAAAACACGATTGTTCAAATAATGCTTCGTTCATTCGATGTGGGTGATCATCCATCCCGTTCACCCCGCACTCATCGACCGTCGTCTATTCCCACGCCGGGGGCCAGAGGTCCGCCGCTCGCATCCCGGTTTCGAACTCCGCCTCACGGAACGTCGCCGCCAGCGCGGCCAGATCGAGCCGGGGAACCTCCCGGTCGGGTTCCGCGAGTTCGGCGACGAGCAGGGCGGTGAGCATCGCGTGCTCACGCACGTTCCGATCGTCTATCTTGTCCCGTGTGTCGGCGTGGGTGTGTCCCCATCCTCGCCCTCGCTCGCCCGAGTCGCTGTGTAGCTGCAACGCCGGGATCCCCCGCCGGACGAACGGCCATTGGTCCGAAAACGGGTGCGGTTCGCTCCGCGTCTCGATCGGCTGGCGGGTCGCCGTGGCGACGGCCTCCGCCACGCGCTCGGTCGCCACCGAATCGTGTGCGAGCGCGACGAGGTTCCGGAAGCGTCCGGCACCGTCGACGTTGACCACGGCTTTCACCCCCGCGAGATCGGTCGTCTCCGCGAGCCGTTCGGCACCGAGCAGCCCGACCTCCTCGGAACCGACGCCGGCGACGTCGACCCCGACGGGGAGGTCGGCGTCGGCGAGCAGCCCGGCGGCCGTCACCGCCGTCGCGATCCCACAGCCGTTATCGAGCGCGCCCTCGGCGATGTCGTGGCCGTCGAAGTGGGCGAGGAGGAGGACCCGTTCGTCGGTCTCCGGACCGACGTGACCGACGACGTTCCGGCTCTCCGCGGGATGGGTCTCCGCCGCGACCGAGAGGTCGACGGTGGCGACCGGACCCGGGGTGTTGCTCGCGTATTCCCGAAGCCACGCGCCGCTTTCCTTCGAGACGCCGACGGCGACCGCATCCGCCTCCCGACCGAAGGTGAGCGAGCCCGTCGGCGGCAACTGGCCGTCGAGATGGTTGACGAAAACGAAGCCGAGCGCCCCCTGGGCGACGGCATAGCTGAACTTCTCCATCCGATGGATGAACCGCGACCCCGACGGCGTCGTGGTCGAGGCGACGGCGATCCGTCCCTCGACGTCGACCTCGTCCACCTCGTCCGGGGTCCCGTAGCCGACATCGACGAGCTCACCCTGGACAGCGCCGGACGGCGAATACGGCAGCGCGACCGTCTCGAACGTCCGCGTCGTTCCGTTCCGATCCTCGTCGCCGCCGGCGGTCTCGACGGTCACCGCAAGTTCGCTTGTGCCCCGCTCCCACGCGTTCATCTCGAAGGGTTCGATTCGGACGTCTTCCACCCCTCCGTCCCGCATCGCATCCGCAACGACCTCCGCGGCCCGTCGCTCCTCGTCGCTACCACCCATTCGACCCCCGATCGCCGTGAGGTCCGTCAGCAACGTCCACGGTCGGTCGTCGGTCCAGGCTCGGCCAAGCGCCGGCGCAAGCGACTCCGCCCGGTTCTGAACCCGCTCGGCCGCGTTTTCGTCGGTCATGGTCGTGGATGCAGGCGGGTCGGCATAAACGTCCGGAAGCCGGCGGGCGAGGACGGCCCGTCGCGGTCGGGCGAACTATCGACCGAAGATCGACCCGAGGAAGGAGCCGCTTCCGCCCTCCTTTGGGGGCGACTCGAGCTCCCCGTTGAGCCGTCGTGCGAGCGAGCCGAACGTCTTTCGGGTGTCCATGTCCACCGCGTCGCTGAACTCGTTACGGTTCGCCTGCAGATACCGCGACGGGACCGTGCGATCGAAGGTCCCATCGGCGATCCCGTTCTCCTCAAAGTACGTCGAGAGCCGCTCGACGATCGGGGCACCTGGCTTGATCCCCTCGATCTCCGAGGTCGTGATCTGATCCGGGCCCGAAGCCGCCGACAACGCGGGGGCGTACGCCCGGCTGACGACGGTCAGATAGAACGGTTCCGAGAGGAGGTCCTCGATCGTTACGTTCCCCTCGACGCCCACGAACGAGCCGAGCCCGACGGTCTTTACATCCTCCGGGGGTGTCCCCCCGTCCAGCGTGTCGCCGTCGTGGAGGACCGCGACCGCGCCGTCACGCATGTCGAAGACGGACCGGACGGTCTCCGTGTTCTCGACCGTGCCGATCGGCAGCGTCGTCCACCGCCTGCTGAGGACGGTCGCGTCGGTGTATTCGAGCAGCTCGAAGACGTTATAGAGGTACTCGTAGGTCGTCTCGTCCTCGACACACAACAGCTCCGACCGGGAGACGACCGTCTCCATCACGTCGAGTTCGAACACGCTCCGCAGCGGGAACCGCGTGTACTCATCGACGGTTCCTGGGGACTCGATCACTTCGGTTCCCCGTTCGGGGTCCTTCACGATCGCCTTGGTCCGATGTGCACGGTCGGTGTCGATCATGAACGGGGAGTGGGTGCTGTACACGACCGTTCCCTCCCCGGCTATCTCATGCTCTAAGAAGCGTCTGAACTCCCGTTTCGCCTTCGGATGGAGGTGTAATCCGGGCTCATCGAGCAGCAGGATCCGATCCGCATCGTCCTCGCGGGTCGCAAGCAGGGTACAGAACGTCGAAAAGAACCACCGGAACCCGCGCGAACGACGGTTGAACGGCACGGTCACACCGTGTTCGAGGTTTTCCACACGTAGCTGGAGGAGCGGTTCGTCGCCGTCCTTGTGCAGCCGCACGCCGACGTCGTCCGACTGGCTCCAGTAGCGTGCGACGGCCTCGTTTATCTCCCCCGCGGCGGCCTCCAACTCGGTAAGCACGTCCGCCGCGTCGCCCTCCCTGAGCGTCTCGACGTCGAGGTTTGCGACCGAACACAGCGCCTCGAATGCACGGTCTGACGCGTCGAGGTCACGCGATTCGACGCGGTCGGTGAACGTATTGAGGTCGATTTCGGCATCCAGTGTGGCGTACTCGCCGACGTACTGGATCGATGGAAGCGACCCAGCGAGCACCGCCTCCCCGGCGTTATCGGCTACGTCCTCGGCGCTTGACGGGAGCGTTTCGAGCAGCTCCTCGAGCGCGTCCGCTTCGATCTCAGTAGTTTCTGGGTCCACCCGTCGGAGCGTGGCGTCGAGCTCCGCGATCGACGCCGCCTCGACGGCCTCGTGCCGTATCGCGTCCGGGAGTTCGTGTTCGGCGAGGAAGTCGTCGATGTAGGCGGCCTCATCCACCGCGAGGTCCCAGCGGAGCGTACCGGTGTAATCACGGGTGACGGTGACGGTCCCGTCCTCGGGGTGGACGTGGTACTCACCCAGCTGGCTTCGCTCGTCCGCATCGACGTGGAACCGTGCGCTCACTACCGGGTCCGGATCGGTCTCATGTCGCCGGCGATATGTCGGCCACCGCCGCTTTGGATACTCCGTTGCGGGGTCGAATTCGGCGGATCCGTACGCCGGCGACAGGCGTTCGAACGCCTCCATAAAGACGGTCTTTCCGGACTCGTTCTTCCCGATCAGACAGGTCAGGTCGTCGATTTCGACCCATCCGGTATCGTCGATACTTTTGTAGTTTTGGACGCGGACGTGTTGGAGATCCATTGGTGTCGTGTAGGTGGCGTGTGAAGGGGACGGCGTCAGCGGGATGACTGACCCGGGTGAGCGATCGTGGGGCCGGTCGATGTCACCCCTGGCCGGTGGGCTATCGCGGGCGCTCCTCGGCGGGCGTTTTCAACTTCGTAATGTCGAACTCGACATCCGGGGGTTCGACCTCGTTTCCGATCGACTCGAAGACGTGGACCCGGTCGGCGCGGAAGATCCGGGCGCTAAACATATTGTCCTGAATGAACGTCGGTGTGCCGCGATCGAGCGGCGTCACGATCACCTCGTTCTCGGTCTTATCGACGATGAGCTCGACGAACGCGACCTTCCCGTTTACCACCCCGGCGATCACGTCCCCGGGATAGAACTTCGGGTTCTTCATGTTGTCCGGGATGAACGGTTCCGCCTTCGCCACCGGCGGGATCGGTACCTCTCCGGTCAGGGGGAGGTCCTCGACGGTCGCGCCGGAGTGTACATAGATCTCTCGTCGGTCGTCGGCAAAGCGTTGCATACAGTGTATGTGTATGGGTGATATGAACATAAGTGACACACCAACTCAGTAAGGTATCGGCCCGATCACCGAAACGCTACGTTGAAGTGGAACGGTCGGGTACCGTCGTATGCGCGCCGTTGGTCCAGTGGTAGGACAGTGGCTTCCCAAGCCACTAGCCCGGGTTCAATTCCCGGACGGCGCACTCGTTTCACACTCACTTCGTTCGCGTAACTCCCGGACGACG
>PWGU01000143.1 GCA_003554605.1 Halorubrum sp. | reverse complement strand
TGTGTGTCGAGGGCCAACCGGATCCCACGCTCGCGGACGCCGTTGAATGGACCGATACCCACGGCGATGAGGATCGCCACTATCTCGTCCGGCGACGAGCCATCGACCCCGACCGGCGCGCCGACGCACGAGGCTATATCGTGTCATTCACCGACATCACGCTTCAACGGACACAGCGGGACGCCCTCGCCGAGACCAACCGGACGCTGAGCCGGCAGGCCGACGCGCTCGAATTCAAGAACGAACAGCTTGAACGGCTCGCGAGCGTCGTCTCCCATGACCTGGAAACGCCGCTTTCGACCGCGGAGGGGCTCATCCACCTCATCCGTGCGGATATCGACGGGTCTGATCCCGAGATCGAGCGCTCCCTCGCAGACTTGGAGACGGTTCACGGACGGCTTCGAACCTTCGCGGAAGCCCTTCCGGACCTCGCACGGGAGGGCACGGACGTCGAATCGCCCGTCGAATGTGACCTCGAACGGATCGCTCGCGACGCATGGAGCGTCGTCGACACGGGACCGTTGACGCTCGTCGTCGAGTCGAACGGGTCGTTTCGTGGCGACCCACGACGATTGGTGCAGGCGTTCGAGAACCTCTTTCGGAACGCCGTCGAACACGGCGTGACGGCGGCGGGCGATGAAACGGAGGCGACACGGGTGACCGTCGGGATGTTGTCCAAGGCCGATACCGCGTCGTCATCGGAGGCCGGAGTCGACCGTTCGGTCGGCTTTTATATCGAGGACGACGGACCCGGGCTCCCCGCACATCGGCGAGGGGCGGCCCTTGAGTTCGGCGTCGGGACCGGAAGCGGCTCCGGATATGGGCTGGCGATCGTCCGGACTATCGTCGAGGCACACGGCGGGACGCTCAGCGTGACGGCCACCGAACATGGGGGGGCACGATTCGAGATCCGGGGATTAGCCCCGGTATGAACCGTTTTCAACGAGTCATATGTTTATCCCTCCACGGCAACTGCATAGGAACGATACTATCTATGGACGCATTCGCCATCGGGACGTTCGCTCCGACCGAACACGGTGCGTTCGGACTCGGAGATGGACGATGAGGTCGGATCAACGGCACAGAGGACGTGTGGGAGCCGACCACGGGGCCGAAGGGAGCACGGAGCCGATCGGCGTCCTGCTGATCGACGACGACGAGCCCTGGACACGGACACAGCGGCGGACCCTCGAACGAACCGGGGAGGAGATCACGACGAGGACCGCTGGAGGGCTGGCCGACGCACGACGTCACCTTCGCGATGGGGTTCCGGACTGCATCGTCTGCGACTACCGCCTCGGCGACGGCACCGGGCTGGAGTTGCTGGCTGAGGTACGTGGAGAGTACGGCTCCATCCCGTTCGTCCTCGTCACTGGACAGGGGGATGAGCGGGTCGCGAGCGATGCGATCGCCGCACACGTCACCGACTACGTGAGGAAAAGCGACGTGGCCGCCGACCCCTCGCTGCTCGCGAGCCGGATCGCTTCGGTCGTCGCCGCAGACCGCACCGAACGCGACCTCCACCGGGAACGCCGGAGCAAGGAGGCCCTCTTGGAGATGCTCACAGCGGGTTCGGACCGCCAAGCGCTCGGCAGGCGGGCCTGTGATCACCTCGTCAACGAGCACGGCTACGCGGCCGCATGGGTCGGCGTTCCCGACGGAAACGATGGGCTCGTCCCGCTCGCGGCCGCCGGGACGATCGAGACCCTCAACGCGGCCAACCCGGGGACCCGTGACGGCGACGACCCCGCACTCCGTGCGTTCGCCGGCGAGGACGCGCCGATCATCGAACGGCTCGATCCGACCGCGGATACGGACGATGTGAACGATGCGAACCTTGCGGACGATGCGAACGTTGCGGACGATGGGACGAACGCCTCCGACGGCTGGCGGGGCTTCGCGGCGCGTCACGGCTTCGAGGCCGTCGCCGCGGTCCCGCTCCGACACGGCGACGTCCGGTTCGGCGCGCTGACCGTCTACGGCTCTGCGGCCTCGATCGCCCGCACGGACGGCGTCGATCTCCTCACTGAGTACGCGAACGCCGTCGCGTTCGGCCTTCGGACCGAGACGTGGCGGGAAACGCTGCTTTCCACCGCCGACCGACGCGTTGAGGTGAGCGTCGGCAACGTGGCGGTCCCGCTCGTCGCCGTCTCAACAACCCTCCCGCGGACGGCGGTGATGGAGGTGTCGGCGGTCGTGGTCCGCGATGACGGACGGATCCTCTATGTGACACGTATCGAAGGTGCCTCCACGGCGGCCGTCGACGCGGCGTTAAACGGGGTGGAAGCCGTCCGTTCAGTCGATGAGTATGGCTGTGCCGACGGGATACGGCGAGGGATCATCGTCGAGGGGGGGACGCCGGAGGCGACCGCCGTCGACGCCGGTGCGCGGTTCGAGCGAACCGTTATCAAGGACGGTCGGGCGCGGGTCTCGCTGCTCGTCGGGTTGGATGACGACATCGCCGGCGTGACCGGGGCCATCGCGGAGCGGTTCGGGGACGTGTCGGTGGCGTCGCTCGGCGCGAACACCCCCCCGGGGCCCG
>PWGU01000029.1 GCA_003554605.1 Halorubrum sp. | reverse complement strand
CAGAACCGCGTCATCTGAAGCGACGGACGACGTCCCGACCCGCTTTTTATTTGACCCGCCGACCGCGAGCGCAAGCGATCGGCGCACAGTCACGAAGCACCGAAGCGAGGTCACCACATCGTTTATCAATCCGAGCCGCGGCGGGCGAAGACGAACTCGGAGCTGCTCCCCAGGGGATCGTCGGCGGTGGCCGTCTCTATCGCCTCGAAGCCCGCCGCACGAAGCTGGGCGAGCATCCGCTCGCGTCCGGGCGCGGAGAAGAACATCCGGCCGCCCATCCAGCCGCGCCGGACCGTCTCGAACCGACCGCGCGGGACCGTCATCAACAGCCATCCCCTTGGGCGGAGCACCCGCGTGAACTCTTTATAAACCCGCGGATGGTCCGCCCGTGGGACGTGAAAGACCGCGTAGTAGGCCGTGATCGCATCGAAACGCCCGTCGCGAGCAGGTAATTCCGAAAGCTCGCCCTGCACGAGTCGAGCTGCCGGGGCTGTCTCGCTCGCGAGCGTGAGCCCCCGCCGGGAGATATCGAGGCCGACGCTCCCATCCGGGAGGTTCGCGAGGGTCCGCGCGCCGTCCCCACAGCCAACGTCGAGTACGTCCGGGTCCGGAGGGAGGAGGTCGAGCAGGTCGTCGATCAGCGCCGCATCCGAGCCGGTCGGATCCCGCCCCTCGGCATAGCGCTCCGCGACGGACTCCCACGCCCGGCGAACCTCGTTTCGGTTCATGATCTTCCGTGGGCCGCGGAACATATGACTCTACGGCGGCACGGACGCCAGGTCGACCGACGCTTCGCATGAGTTTTCACGCCCGCACCCGTACCGTGAGCGTGAAACAAACCGGCCTTCTCCACCTCGCTGCGACCGCGGCCGTCGGCATCGGGATCCTCGTGAGCGACCAGGCCCTCACGGCGGGGCTGCTCGTCCTCGGACTGCTCCTGTTCGTCGCCGGGATCGTGGTCGCCCGTCGGGACGACGGCGACGATATCGAGAATATCGAGGAGGCAGAATCCGTCGACGACTGAGCCGGGAAGCGGGCGAAACGAGCACGACGGACGCCGTACACGTCACGGGCGGCGCGAACGGGGATCCATTTAACGTGGGCCGAACGGGGCGCTGCTTACCACGCGGACCAGGCGGTCAGCGTCTCGTCGCGGGCGTACACCCGCTTGAGGTCCTTTGCATACGCCATGTCGCCCCGGTGATCCAGCTTTTCGTGGCGGTAGGCGGGCGCGTCATCGCGGATGTGTAGTCCCTCGATCGTGAACTCCTCGTCCCCGAACTCGACGGTCTCGCCGACCGCGAACTCGTAGTCGCCGGGGACGTTCACCCGGAGCGATCGGGTGCCGTCCGGGTCGTTCGCCCCCTCTTTCGGGTGGAGCGTGACGTCGACGCCGACGTTGTCGACCGCGCGGGTCCAGAGCGTCTCGACGTCGGTAACGTCGGCCTCCTCGACGCGGGTCTCCGGGCCGACCTCGATGCCGGTGATCCGCACCTGCATCAACGCCTCGGGCGTGTCGACGACGAACTCGTCGGTCTCGGCGACGTAGGTGTCCGCCGGAACGGCCATCTCCGTGGTGAACGACTCGCCGTCCTGTGAGACGACGATCCGGAGGGGAACCGTCTCCTCCTCGGGTATCTCGACTTTGTGCGTGTGGCTACACTCCTCACATCGGACGGTCGAGTGACCCCCCGGTTTGAGTACCTCGTGAACGGTCGGATCGCCCGGCGAGCAGGACGGGCAGGCGAGACCGACTCGGTCTCCAGCGTCTGTCATGCCGCGTCGTTCCCGTCGCGCACCTAAATATCCGCCCCTGTGGAGGCCCGCATGCGGGGCCGTGTCGTACCACGGCGGGCCGGGACGGCGACCGAGTGGACCGTCGCCCCCGGAGGGAAACTGGTTTATCGGCGTCGGCGGAACGAACGGCCATGATCGTATCCGGGTCGAGTTCACAACTGCTCGCGGCCGCGCTCGCGGACGAGACCGGCCACGAGTTGGCGACGGCGACGTACGACCGGTTCCCGGACGGCGAACAGCTCGCCGCCGTGCCGGCTTTCGAGGGCGAGCAAGCGATTATCGTCTCCTCGACGGCGACGGACGCCGCATGGGTCGAACTGCTGCAGCTTCAAGACGCCGTGCGTGAGGCCGGCGCGACGGATATCACCACCGTCGTCCCGTACATGGGCTACGCCAGACAGGATCGAGCGTTCCGTGATGGGCAACCGATCTCGGCGCGGGCGATGGCACGAGCCATCTCGACCGGCACGGACCGTGTCGTCCTCGTGAACCCCCACGAGCCGGCGGTCGCCGAGTTCTACGACGTCCCCGTGGCGGCCGTCGACGCGGCCGCGACGCTGGCCGATCCCCTCCCCAACCTCACCGAACCGCTGTTTCTCGCCCCCGACGCCGGCGCGGAGGGGATCGCCGAGACGGTGCGGGATGCCTACGGCACGGGCGGGACGGACTACTTCGAGAAACGACGGGATCGGGAGACCGGCGAGATCGAGATCCGGCCATCGGACGCGCCCGTTGCGGGCCGTGACGTCGTCGTCGTCGACGACATCGTCGCGACGGGGTCGACGATGAGCGAGGCGGTCGGCGTGCTCCGCGAGCGCGGCGCGGAACGGGTCCTCGCGGCGTGTGTCCATCCCGTGCTCGTCGCGAACGCGACGACGAAGCTTCGATCCGCGGGTGTCGGACGCCTGATCGGGACCGACACGGTCGAACGGGGCTGCAGCGTCGTGAGCGCGGCACCGGCGATCGCGGGGGAACTGGGGTGATCGGAGAGCCGATAAAGCCGGAGAGAGCGGCCGATCAGGTCATCTCGTAGCCTTCCCGGCGCAACAGGACGACCATCGTCACGCCCGAAATGAGGATCAAAAACAGCGCGGGGATCGCCGCGTAGCGGTACGCAAGCGCGTCGTGTGCCTGCCAGACTTTGATCACGAGCGTGTCCATCCCGATCGGCTGGAGCATCAGCGTCATTGGAAGCTCCTTCATTGTGGTCAAAAAGACGAGGACAGCGCCGGCGACGAGCCCGGGAGCGATGAGCGGGAGCGTGATCCGCCGGAAGATCTCGAGGCGGCCGGCATCGAGCGAGCGGGCCGCCTCGAGCGTCTCGTCGTCGATCTGGAGAACCGAGGAGCGGACGGTCCCGACCGCCTGCGGGAGGAACCGAACGACGTACCCGAAGACGAGCAGCCAGACGCCCTGCCGATACAGCGAGGGGAGCGTACGGGTCCCTAAAAAGACCAGCGCGAGCCCGATCACGACGCCGGGCACCGCGAACCCGAGATACGTCGCGCGTTCAAGTACCCGGGAGAAAAGCGAGTTCGTGCGGCCGGAGTAGTACGCCAGGGGGACCGCAAAGAGACACGCGACGAGCGCGGCGAGCCCGGCGAGATACACCGAGTTGAACGCGACCGCCGGCTGGAACTCCAGGGCGGGGATCCGGTCGCCCTGGCTCCGTATCAACCAGCCGACGAAGATCGCCACCGGCACGACCAACGTCACGATCCCGAGCGACGCGATGGAGCCCATCGCCGGCCACTTCCATCGGCCGAGCCGGATCGTGGCCCCCCGCTCGCGCCCGCCACCCGCGTCCGAATCCCGGCCGATCCCTGCCTCGATGACGAGGATAACCGCGACGATGGCGATGAGTTGCAGCGCGAGCAACGCGGCGTACTCGACCGAGAAGTTGTTGAACTCGCGATAGATCCGGTTCGTGAAGACGTTCGCCTGCATAAACGCGGGCGTTCCGAAATCGGAGATCGCATACAACGCGGCCAACAGCGCCCCGGCGGCGATCCCGGGTCGAATGAGCGGGAACGTCACGCGACGGAACGCCGCGACCGGCCCGTGATTCAGCGTCCGGGCCGCATCGATGAGCGAGTCGTCCATCGAAACGAGCGCGGCGCGGGTCGTCAAGAAGACGTACGGATACGTGTAGAGGGTGATGATGAAAACCGAGCCGGATAGCCCCTGGATTCGAGGGATCGTCATCCCGAGTACGGAGTCGACCTGCCCGCCTGAGCCGAACATGGAGACGAAGGCGATCGCCCCGATGTAGCTCGGGATAACGAGCGGTAAGGCGGCGACGATGGTCCAGAACCGGGGATACGGGAGGTCGGTCTGTGTCGTCAACACGGCGAGCGGGACGCCGATCAGGATCGAGGCCGCCGTCACCGCCGCCATGAGGACGAGGCTATTGAGCGTGACCCTCGCCGTCGCCGAGGAGAACAGCAACTCCGTCGCGCGGGCGACCTCCACGGTGGCCGCCTGCCAGAGCAGCCACGCCATCGGCGAAACGATGAGAAGTGCGAAGAGAGCGCTGACGGCGGCGACGACGCCCATCCACGGGTCAGCCTCACGGAGACGGCTCTGGACCGCATCGAGCGACCACCGATCCATGAATGGTGTGCGTCGTCCCATGAGTGACCGTCGGTACGTTATCGACCGGATATGCCCGCGGCGTGTTTGACTCTTCTGAGTCGTGGATCCGGCGTGCCCGGCTGTGTCCGTCTCATCGTCGACAGCCCGGGATCACGTGACGGCGGGTCAGACCTCCATCCCCTCCTCTTCGAGGAGCCGGCTCGCGTCCTGTAAATCCATATCGAACCCTGAGAGGTCGAACTCCGGCGAATCGAGGTCGGCGGGGTTGGGCAGGTCCCCGACGTAGTCGACGCCCTCGATGACGGGGAATTCCCCGTTGTCCTCCATCATCACCTCCTGCCCATCGACGGCGAGGAGGTGACGGACGAACTCGGCGACGAGGTCGGGGTCGTCGACGGTTCGGGTTACCGCAATGCCCGCGACGCTGAAGAGCGCGCCGGCGTCACCCTGGGTGAACGTGACGCGGATCGGGGCGTCTGGGTCCTCGTTGACGAGTCGCGCGCCGTAGTAGCTGTTGCCGAGCGCGAAGATCGGGTCGTCGTCGCCGCCGCGGTTGATCGCCTCCGCCTGATCGCTCCCGCCGGAGAACAGCTGCGGGTCCTGATCCATGAAGTCACGGACCCACCGGCGGGTCGTCTCCTCGCCTTCGAACTCGACCATCGCCTGGATGAACCCGCGGAACGTCCCGGAGTTCGGGCGCGTCGAGATGATCCCCTCGAAACGGGGGTCCTCGGCGTACGCGAAGATGTCCGTCGGCAGGTCGTCGGCGTCCTCGAAGTCTGTCTCACCGAGCCGGTCCTCATTATAAAGGATCGAGCGGACCCGCCCGCTGACTCCGGTCCAGAGCCCGTCCGGGTGCCGGTAGCTCGCGGGGACCGCGTCGATGACGTCCGCGGGAAGCGCCTGCACGAGGTCCTCGGCCCTGACCGCCTCGAGCGCGCCGGGGTCCTGCGAGTAGAACACGTCCGCGGGGGTGGCTGCATCCTCCTGAATCAACGAGTTGACCTGCGTGTTGTTGTCGTCGTAATCCCGACTGATCGTCAGGTCGTCGTACCGCTCCTCCAAGGCGTCAAAGATGAGGTCGATCTGGTCCGCGGTCCGCCCGGAGTAGATCGTAAGTTCCCCTTCGAGGTCACCGAGGTCGTCCCACGAGACGCCCGAGGCGGTGACCGGCTCCCCGAGAGGTTCAGCGTCCGCGACGGCTCCGGCCTCGCCGCCGCCGTTCCCGCCGAGACAGCCGGCGAGCCCCGTGAGTCCGGCGACCGACACGCCAGCCGCAGCGAGGAACGACCGCCGACCGGTCGTGTGTCCGCGCTCGCGCTCGTTGTGCTCCATACATGGATTTAGGCCAACCTAAAAACAAATGCCTGTCGGTCGACGGCGACTACCGGTTCAGGGTGTGGATCGCCTGTCCGAGGGCGTTCTCGGCGGCCTCCATCACCGCCTCCGCGAGCGTCGGGTGGGTGTGGGTCGTCCCGGTCAGGTCCTCCAGCGTCGCCCCCATCTCGACGGCGAGGGCGACCTCCGCGATCAGCTCCGACGCCTCCGGGCCGACGATCTGCCCGCCAAGCACGAAGCCCGTCTCCTCGTCGGCGACGATGCGAACGAACCCGTCGGTGTGTCCCGTGGTCAACGCACGGCCGGAGGCCATGAAGGGCATCTCGCCGACGACCGGGTCGAACCCCGCTTCCGCCGCCTCCGCTTCGGTCATCCCGACGGTCCCGATCTCGGGGTCGGTAAAGACCGCCGCGGGAACCGCCTGTCGGTCGAGCGCGGCCGGTTCACCCGCGATCACCTCCGCGGCGACGATCCCCTCGACCGAGGCGACGTGTGCGAGCATCGGCTCGCCGGCGACGTCGCCGACTGCGTGGATGTGCTCGACGTCGGTTCGAGCGCGATCGTCGGTCTCGATGAAACCCCGATCGGTCGGCTCGATGCCCGCACGCTCCAGATCGAGCGTGTCGGTGACAGGTTGCCGGCCGACGGCGACGAGGATCTTATCGGCCGCGTAGGTGGATTCGGCGTCTGCGTCGCCCTCGGCGTCCGCGTCGCCGTCCGCGGGTTCATCACCCTCGTCGGCATCGGCATCCCCTTCGACGGGCTTGGTGTGGAGGAGATAGCCGCCGTCGGCCCCCTCGGACCAACCGGTCGCACCCTCCCCAAAGTGGAACTCGATCCCGAGGTCCTCGGCGCGTTTGCGAACGACACGGGTGATGTCGTCCTCGTAGGGGCCGAGGATGTCATCGAGCATTTCGATGACCCGAACCTCGGCGCCGAGTTTCGCGTAGACCGTCGCGAGCTCCATCCCGATGTAGCCGCCGCCGACGATCGCGAGGCGGTCCGGGACCGACTCGGCCGCGAGCGCGTCCGCGGAGGTCCAGATATGGTCCTCGCTGAACGCGAAGCCGGGAATCTCGATCGGCCGGGAGCCGGTCGCGATGATCGCGTGCTCGAAGGAGAGCGACTCCGACCCCTGACCGTCACCGCCGTGGGCGACGCGGACCGTGTGTTCGTCGACGAACGACGCCGTTCCCTCGATGAGGTTCACCTGATTCGCCTTACAGAGCTTCTCGACGCCGCTCGTGAGCTGATCGACGATCCCGTCCTTCCAGTCGACGGTCTTCGCGAAGTCGACCGCGGGGTTCGCGTGGATCCCCATCGACTCCGCGTTGCCCGCCTCGTGGGCGAGGTCGGTCGCCGTGATGAGCGCCTTCGAGGGAATACAGCCCCGGTTGAGACAGGCACCGCCGTAGGCGTCCCGCTCGACGAGCGTCGTATCGAGGCCGCGCTGGGCGGCTCGGATGGCCGCGACGTAGCCGCCCGGTCCCGCGCCGATCACCACTACCTCCGTTCCCGTCGTGACGTCTCCGACGACCATACTATCGCTCCTCCATCCGTGGGTATCTCTGTGGGTTCATTCGGTCAACAACAGCAGGGGGTTCTCCAGGTGTTCCTGTACCGTGTTCGCGAACGCCGCCGCCTCCGCGCCGTCGACGACCCGGTGGTCGATCGATAACGAGAGCGGCAGCGTCGGGGCCGGGACGACCGTCGAGCCGTCCTCGTCGTCGAGGAAGCCGCCGTCAACGTCGGCCGCGCTGCGGACGACCGGACGCTCCTCGATCGCGCCGAGCCCGAGGATCGCCGTCTCCGGGTGGTTGATGATGGGCGTCGCGTACTCGCCGCCGATCGCCCCGAAGTTCGTGAGCGTGAACGTCCCGCCCTTCATCTCCGCCGGGGTGATCTTCCGCTCACGGGCGCGGGCGGCGAGGTCGTTCACCTCGTCGGCCAGTTCGAACAGGCCCTTTTTATCCACGTCGCGAACGACGGGGACCATCAGGCCGGCGTCGGTCGCGACCGCGATCCCGAGGTTGTACTCGCCTTTGATCAGGATCTCCTCGTCCTCCTCGCGCAGTTCGCTGTTCAACTGCGGATACGCCTTCAGCCCGGCGACGACCGCCTTCATCACGAACGGCATTTAGGTGAGTTTCACCCCGGCGGCCTCCGCCTTTGGCTTGAGTTCGGCGCGGGCGTCGACGAGCGCGTCCACCTCCGCCGTATCGTGGTGGGTGACGTGCGGTGCGGTGAACTTTGACTGCTCCATCCGTTGGCCGATCGTCCGGCGGACCCCACGGTACGGGATCCGGTCGATGACGGCATCGTCAGTGTCGGCCCCGGCGGTCGCTCCGGCCGTACCGGCCGTTTCAGTCGCATCCGTCGCTTCGGCGGTCGCATCGGGGGCCGTATCCGCCTCCGCGTAAGCGCGTACCGCCGCCTCGTCGACGAACGGCTCGCCCTCGCGGGTGAGGTCGGTCGGCACGTCGTCGACCTCGACGCCGAGCTCGCGCGCGAGCTTTCGCGTCGCCGGCGTGGCCAACGTCCGGTCGCGGCCGGCCGGTTCCGCCGCAGTCGGTCCACCGGCCGCCGTGCCTCCGGCCGCGGCGTCGGATTCGGTATCGGCTCCGCGCTTCGTGACCGCGGACCCCCGGTCGCCGGACCCGATATCGACGGGTTTCGGGCTGGGCGCGTCGTCGTCCGCGTCCCCGTCGGACCCCGCCTCCCCGTCCGCGTACGCGCGGACATCCGATTCGTTCACGCGCCCACCCGGACCGCTGCCGTCGACCGCGGCGAGGTCGACGCCGAGTTCACGAGCGAGCCGTCGGACCGACGGCGGCGCGAAGGTTCGACCGGCAGGGGTGTCGACGTCGCTGGCGTCAGCGTCGGTCTCGGGATCAGCGTCGCTTCCGGCGTCAGCATCGCCCTCGACCGCACTGGACTCGGCAGGATCGGCGGCCGTGTCGGGGGCCGGCTCGGGAGCCTCGTCGTCCTCGTCGACGCGGAAGGAGATGATCACGTTCCCGACGGGGACGATCTCGCCCTCCTCGGCGAACAGCTCCTCGACGACCCCGTCGTATCGCGAGGGAACCTCGACGAGGGCCTTGTCCGTTTCGACCTCCGCGACCGGCTGATCCTCCTCGACGCGGTCGCCGGGTTCGACCAACCAGGTGACGAGTTCGCCCTCGGCAACGCCCTCACCAACGTCGGGTAATTTGAACTCCTTTATCGCCATGGTTAGAACTCCACCGCCTCCCTGATACCCTCCTCGATACGCGTCACGCTCGGGAGGTAGTAGTCCTCGAGCGCGTAAAGCGGGTAGGGAACGTCGAAGCCGGTCACGCGCGTGACGGGGGCCTCCTGATACAACAACGCCTCCTCCTGGATGATCGCCGTGATCTCCCCGGCGAGGCCGCCGGTCTTCGGCGCCTCGTGAACGACGACCGCCCGCCCGGTCTTTTTAAACGCGTCGACGATCGCCTCCCGGTCGAGCGGCGAGACCGTTCGAAGGTCGACCACCTCGGCGTCGATCCCCTCCTCCGTGAGCGACTCCGCGGCTTCGAGCGTCGGCCGGGCCATCGCGCCGTAGGTGAAGACCGTGACGTCCTCGCCCTCGCGGCGCGTGACCGCCTCGCCGATGGGGACGGTATAGTCCTCCTCGGGAACCTCGCCACGGAACGCCCGATAGATCAGCTTCGGTTCGAGGAAGATCACCGGGTCCGGGTCGCGGATCGCGGAGATGAGCAGCCCCTTCGTGTCGTACGGCGTCGACGGCATCACGACCTTGAGTCCGGCTTCGTGGACGTAGAACGCCTCCTTCGACTCGGAGTGGTGTTCGGGTGCCCGAATACCGCCGCCATAGGGCGCACGGAGCGTCATCGGGAGGGTGAACCGACCTCGGGTGCGCGTTCGGAACCGCGCCATGTGTGAGACGATCTGGTCGAAGCCCGGATACATGAAGCCCGAAAACTGTATCTCCGGGACCGGGCGCATCCCCATCGCGGCCATGCCGACCGCACAGCCGACGATTCCGGACTCCGCGAGCGGCGTGTCGACGACGCGGTCGTCGCCGAACTCGTCGAACAGCCCCTCCGTCGCACGGAAGACGCCGCCGTTCTTCCCGACGTCCTGTCCGAGGACGACCACCTCCTCGTCCAGTTGCATCTCCGTATAGAGGGCGTCCCGGACCGCCTGTACCAGCGTCAGATTCTGTGTGTCGCTCATTTATTCCTCCAGGAATGCCGCATCGCCGTGTGCCTCACGAAGCGCCTCCAGCGCGTCGGACTGTCGGTCCAACTCCTCGGGAAGCGCCGCGTACGTGTGCTCGAACAGCTCGCGAGGTTCGGGGCGCGCCATCGACTCCGCCTCGTCGATCGCCGCCGCGACCTGCGCCTCCGCCTCCGTTTCGATCGAGGCCACCCGCTCGTCGTCAAGCACCCCTTCACCGCGGAGATACGCCTCCAAACGCGGAATGGGGTCCTTTTTTCGCCACGTCTCGACCTCGTCGTCGTCGCGGTAGACGGTGGGGTCGTCCGCGGTCGTGTGTGCGCCGAACCGGTACTGGACCGCCTCGATCAGGGTCGGTCGGGGGCGAACCGGGTCGGGGTCACGCGCCTTCTCGACGGCCGCCTTCGTGACCGCATACACCGCGAGCGGGTCCATCCCGTCGACCTGGACGCCGTCGATCCCGTAGGCCTCCGCCTTCTGTGCGAGGGTCTCGCTCCGGGTCTGACGCTCCCGGGGAACCGAGATCGCCCACTGGTTGTTGTTACAGAAGAAGACGTTCGGGGTGTCGAAGACGCCCGCGAAGTTCACCCCCTCGTGGAAGTCACCCTCGCTCGTCGCGCCGTCACCGAAATAACAGCAGACGACGGCGTCCTCGCCCCGAAGCTTCGAGGCCCATGCCGCGCCCGTCGCGTGTGGCACCTGTGAGGCGATCGGCACCGCGACCGGGAACACGTTGACGTCCTCGGGGGCCCGGTTGCCGTCCTCGTGACCCATCCAGTAGAGAAGCGTCCGCTTCAGCGAGATCCCGCGGACGAGCCCGGCCCCGTGTTCCCGATAGGACGGGACCATCCAATCGTCTTCCGCGAGCGCGTACGCGGACCCGATCTGAGCGGCTTCCTGTCCGGATAACGGCGGATACGTCCCCATCCGGCCCTGCCGTTGGAGACTCACCGCCCGCCCGTCGAAGTGCCGGGCGGTCTTCATATATCGGTACAGCTCGACGAGATCGGATTCGTCGAGGTCGGGAACGTCGCCGACGACCGTTCCGTCCTCATCGAGCACACGGACCGGATCGTCGTACGGTCTCTCGAACACGTTCACGGTCGTACCCTCCCGTTCATACCAGCACAGTCCGACGCCCGAGTAATAGGGCTTTCGTTGAAGCGTTAGGATAAACAAAAATAGGCCGTTTCAGTTCGATTACGTCCATCAGAAATATGAATAACTGACCAATCTTTGATCTTCACGGGGAGCGTCGGCAATATTTTCGGAATGATCGTGATTTTTCCAAACAGTAGTGGGTGAACGGGTCGTTTTGACCGCTGATCGACGGTTGTGGGTGGGGGCGTCGGCATCGCTGGGCGAATTATAACGAGGGAGTCGGAGGAAGGGGTCAAGAGGGCAAGCGAGCGTCGATCGGACGGTCGGCCGATCGGTCAGCCGAGCCGGAACGAGGGTTCGTCGGGTTCGCCGTCGAGGTCCTCCAGCTGGATCACGTCGTCGTTTTCGTCCTCCAGTTGTTCACGGAGGTAGTTGACGTACCGCTTGTGCTCTTCGAGTTGTTCACGGAGGTGGTCGGCTTCGAGTTCGAGGCGTTCGTGTTCGCGGACGAAGCTCTTTGGCACCTCGATCTTCGGCGGGAACGACGCGCCGCTCTCGCCCATGCTCTCCAACTCGGCCTCGGGGATGACCCGAACCTGACCGTCGTGGGCAACGAGGGTGTCCACGTAGTCGCGGAAGACGGCCGATAACGAGATATCCCGCTCCTCGGCGATATCGCGGAGCGTCTCGAAGGCGT
>PWGU01000015.1 GCA_003554605.1 Halorubrum sp. | reverse complement strand
GACCCTACGACCGGCATCACCAACCCGGCGGCGGTGGTGGTGCGGAGCCTCCACCTCGTCGCGTACGAGCCCACGGACGACGAAGTCGCTGGCGACGAGCGACAAGGCGGCGACGGGGCCGTAGGCGACACCTTCGAGCCGCGGTCGGGATGGTACGAGGGTGCCGAGGCGTATCGCGTCACGGACGCGGCCGGGGCGGTAACCGTCGATCCCGAGACGAACGACGTGCGATCCGCGTCCGTGACGTGGGAGGTGGCGAACCCCGCGGGCTCGTACGCCCAGTATCTCGGCGTCCGAGCGACGACATCCGCGCCGATGACACAGGAGATCTCGTTCGAGGCGGAGGACGGGAAAACAGGGATCGATCCACCGGAGTGGGTGCCGTCGTAGCAGGTCTCCGCCTACCAAAGTTCCGGGGAGGAATATCCGTCCCAGACCGTTATCACAGGGAACTATCCCGTCTATGGACGTGATCCGTCAATTGAGCGGCGGGAGCGGGTGCGGCTGAGAGGCCGTGGGAACCGGGCCGCCGGATCTTTGTTCAATCAATAATGTTTTGAACCAATAAAATACACATATACATACGTTGAACATATCAAGCAATTATCGTGAATCAATACGGCCCATGGAGTGGCTGTTGCGGGAACAACACCGACTACGTGGACGGGGTGTAGTTGTGTGAGTGAGAGATTCGCCATCGACCGGACGGTCAGGGACGAGCTATACGAGACTATACAGAGCGATGCGGCTTTCGATCGGAAGGCACGCGAGGCGCTCGAACTTGGCCGGCAGTATCTCGGCGTTGACAACGGCCACCTCACACGTATCGATCGGGAGGCAAATCGATGGGAAACGATCGTCAGTACCGACCCACCGGACGGGAACATCCCGGTCGGGTTGGATCTCGATCTCCGACAGACGTACTGTCGTCGGGTGGTCGAGGCGAACTCAACGATCGCACTCTCGGATGCCCCGAACCAAGGATGGGGTAACGATCCGGCGTTCGAAGCCTTTGGCGTACATTGTTATCATGGCACCTCGCTCGTCGTTGACGGTGAAATATACGGGACGGCCTGTTTCATCGCGGAGGAGCCACGGGACGAGTTCAGCGAGGAGGATACCGTATTCGCCGAACTCGTCGCCAAACTGCTCGAACGCGAACTGGAAAACGAACAAAACCGGGCCGCCCTGACGAGACAGTCCAACCTCGCGATCGTGCTCAACCGGGTGCTTCGGCACAACCTCCGGAACGACCTCTCCATCGCCCGCGGCTTCACCGAGCGTATGGCCGAACGGCTCGACTACGATACTGACTCCGAGGCCGCGCTCAGGAGCATCGATCGACTCATCGCGTTGAGCGAAAAAGCAAATCGGTTAGATCGGATCGTCGGCAGCGACACCAAGCGGGAGCCGACAGACGTCGCATCGGTTATCAGCCAGATCGTGGGGCGCATGTCGCGGGCACACCAGGATGCATCGTTTCAAATACACTGTGACGACGATATCGTCACTTCGCTTTCTCCCAGCTTCGAACAGGTACTGAAGGAACTGGTTGAAAACGCCGCGAAACACGGCGGCAGTGACCCCACGGTGACGGTGTCCGCTTCCGCGACCGCACAAACGATCGAGATCACGATCGCCGATACCGGCCCCGGGCTGGACGATCAGGAGGCCGAAGTCCTCCGAACCGGAATCGAAACACCGCTCCGCCACGGCTCGGGGCTCGGACTGTGGTTGGCCCATTGGATCGTTGTCACACACAACGGCACCATCGACACGGCGGTAACCGAGGAGGGAACAACGATGACAATCACGATCCCTCGACAACCGGTAAACGGCCGCGAACGGCTCCTGCATCTGACCCGACAGCACGACCTCTTCGAGGCGATTTTTATCGAAGCCAACGACGCGATCGTGGTGGTCGACGATGATGCACGGATCCTACACGCCAATCACGAAGCGAGCGTAATGTACGGCGTGAGCCGCGAGAAATTGCTCGGACAGACGCTTCCGCAGTTTCTCCCCGAGTGGTTCGATTTCACCACGGTGTTTGCGGAGTTTCGGAAGGAGGGCAGCGATCAAGATATCGTGCCGATCCTCGGGGAGGACGGGGTCGAACGGAACGTCGAGTACTCAGCCACGGCCGATATCATTCCAGGCAATCATCTCTTCATCGGGAGGCAACGATCGGATGGAATCAAACTGGACGGAGCGACCGAGTCGGAAGGAGACCGCTGATCGGTCGGGCCGCCCGCCGGAAGGTAGAACAGGGACGGAAGGAGAGATATTGATCACCGTACCCAGTGACCGACGAACGAGAGAGAAAGCATGATTTCGGGCACCACGGGACGGTCAGGCCGGCCCGGGCCCGCCGCGAAGCTCGTCGACGAGCGTTCGAAGCGTCGCAAGCGAGTACTGCCCCGGCGCGGTCGCGTCCGCGGGGTCGACCGGGGCGTAGCCGATCCGCGAGCCGTAGACGGGCGTCACCGCGCGGGTGTGTCGGCCCACCTCACCCATACACATCGTCGCGACCGTGTGGCCGGCAGCGGTCGCCTCGTGGGTCGCCT
>PWGU01000024.1 GCA_003554605.1 Halorubrum sp. | reverse complement strand
CGATCCTCCGAACGAGCGCCGTCACGATGGAGGGATTGGATGACCTCGACCGGCTCTTCCAGTCGCTCCCGAAGCGGGCGACCCCCGAGCGGGAGTCGTTCAGGATGTACATCGATCGAAGCTACAAGGTAACCGGCGTGGGCGCGGTCGCCTCCGGAACGGTCACCTCCGGGAGCGTCGAGGCCGGCGACGAGCTCCTCCTCGGGCCGATGCCCGATGGGACGTTCAGGGAGGTTGAGGTCCGCTCGATCGAGATGCACTACCATCGCGTGGACCGGGCGAAAGCGGGCCGGATCGTCGGTATCGCGTTGAAAGGGATCGCCGAGGAGGAGATCCAGCGCGGAATGGCGCTCGTTCCTCGTGACGCACCGGTCGAGCCCGTCCGGGAGTTCGAAGCCGAGGTGATGGTGCTCAACCATCCGACGCGGATTCAAGCGGGTTACGAACCGGTCGTCCACTTGGAGACGCTCTCGGAGGCGGCGGTCTTTTCGCCGGCGGAGGGTCGGCTGCTGCCGGGCGATACCGGTCGAACCCAGGTTCGATTCAAGTTCCGACCGTACCTCGTCGAACCCGGGCAACGGTTCGTCTTTCGTGAAGGGTCAAGCAAGGGGGTCGGCACGGTTATCGCTGTGGAATAGCGGCGACTCCCATCGGGAGAGTGTTCAGATTCTCCATCTATTGTCAACTAATCTGACCTATCGTTGGTTAAAATCGTACATGATATATAAATTTGAGGCAATAGTCTATGCACGTGTTTCTTCCAGAGATTATTGGACATCGATACTACATTTCGTCTCTTTTTGTTCTGTTGGGCAAGATTTATACTGGGACCCTCATAGTTGAGTAATATGCGTAGAGATACCAAGCACCAATCGCGCATCACCCGTAGACAGGCGATCGCGAGCGGCGCAGCGGTTTCAGCATCCCTGTTCCTCGCCGGCTGTGCGGACGACGCCGAGGAAGGCCTTCCCGAAGACGACGACGACACCCCCGAAGTAGCGGATCAGCTCAACATCACCCAACAGGTTGCCCCGATCGAGTGGGACCCGATCGTCGCGAACGACGCGTACTCGGGACAGATCTATCACACGATCTACGACGGGCTATACGAGTACGATGTCCAAACCGTCGACCCGCAGCCGAAGATCGCGGCCGATTTCCCCGAGATCGAGCGCGACGGCGAGCGCTTCATTATTCCCCTCCGTGAGGAGCCGGAGTTCCACGACGGGACGCCCGTGACGGCCGAAGACGTCGTCCACTCGTTCATGGCTCCGATCGAGGAACAGACGGACAACATGCCCGATTTCGACATGATCGAGGAAGCCGAGGCGGTCGACGATTACACCGTCCAGTTCGACCTCGAGTTCCCGTACGGTGCCTTCGAGACGGTGACGTTGGAGACGTACATCGTCAACTCCGAAGTCCGACAGGAGGATCCGGACGCGTTCAACCTCGAGAACCCCGTCGGCTCCGGCCCATACCAGTTCGATCAGGCGGAGATCGGCGAGTTCGCGGACGTGACCCTCTGGGAGGATTACTGGGACGAGCCGAGCCAGATCCCCTCGATCCGCTGGGAGCCAGCCGAGGACGATGCGGGTCGAGTCTCTCGGATGTTAGCCCGTGAGACCGACGTGATGGAAGGGATCCCGCCGGCCGATTGGGACGCGATCGAGGGCGAAGACGAGATTTCCATCGAGGACACGGCGGATACGGGCGTATTCTACCTCGCGTTCAATTGTCAGGAAGGGCCGACGGCGGACCCGGACGTGCGCCGGGCTATTGCGTACTGCCACTCCACTAGTGCGTACGTCGACGACGTCATCGCCGAGGCGGGCCAGAACATCAACTATCCCGTCGGACCCACGATCGCCGAGGAGTGGGACTTCCCCGTCGACGAGTGGAACGACATGGAGTACGAGTTCGATCCGGATCGGGCCCAGGAGCTGCTCGACAACTCCGATGCGATCGAGGAAGGGGACGAGATTCACTTCATCTCCCCACCGGACGACCTGCGCGAGCAGTGGTGTGAGCTCGTCGCCGACCGGCTCAACGAGATCGGTTACGGTGGGACCGTCGAGCGCCTCGACTGGGACACCTTCACCGACACCTACCAGTCCGGCGATGCCGACGAGTTTAACGTCTACTCGCTCGGCTGGACGGGCGGCGGTGACCCCGACGTCTACCTCTATCAGCTCTTCCACGAGAGCCAGGCCGGCGTCAATCAGGGGCACTTCTACGAGAACGACGAGTTCCACGAGAAGATCGTGGACGCCCGTGAGTCCGTCGACATGGACGAGCGTCGTGAACTCTACATCGAGGTCGTCGAGGAGATCCTCGAGGAAGTCATCTGGATCCCCGGCTGGAACACGCTGAGCGCCATCGCCTTCGATGAGGACCGCGTCGAGAACGTCCTCCCCGACACCACCACGACTACGACGCCGCGCATGGATCTGCCCGACTCCGCGCTCCTGTAGCGCGTCTGGCACGAACTGCGTGTCTCGGTGAATAGAGCCACTTATCACCTTCCAGCAACCAACACGATCATTCACTCACCGGATAGACAATGGGACTCCTTCG
>PWGU01000173.1 GCA_003554605.1 Halorubrum sp. | reverse complement strand
GTATGAATGGTGGACGGCCGGAGTTGCCCGGCGTTCCGGCACGGGGTATCTCGGTTGCCTTCTCCACCCCGCGACCCGACGAGCGACTGGCGTCCGACGGTGGGCTGCTCGCTTCCGCGCCTGACCCGGTGTCGTCGGCGAACCACGACGGACCGCCCCTTCGGGCGGGCGCCGTGAACCGCTGTCCCCGGCGGACGAGGCTTCCACGTTGGCTCCCGAGGCCCGTACCGGTCTGACCGGACGTGCCCGGCATTCGGTCCCCGCTAAAGACTCCCTCACGGGTTACGAGCGGGGCCTAACCGCCCGACCTAGTCCATCCTGACCTATTCGGGTTCGACTTAAGGGCCTTTCGCTACCGTTCCACCAGCGGAATGGATCGAGACGTTCGACCAACTCCGGGGCCGTCGACGGTTCGTGACCGCCGTCATCGGCACGACGGCTCCGATTACAGCAGCTCCCGCGCGTACAACCCGGCACAGGCGGGCAGCGGGAGCGAGACGGCGATCACGGCGAGCGCGTGCCATTCGAGCCACCGGTATTCCGGTGGGAAGCTGAAGAGCACGTTCGGGTCGATGGTGAGATACCAGAGGACCGCCGCGAGCGTCGTCGCGACCGAGAGGACGACCGCGACGCCCGCCAGCGTCCCGGGGTCGACGTTCCCCTGTTCGATGGACGCGAGGACGACCGCACTTAAAAGCGCGAAGAGGCCGACCCCGCCGGCACCGATCGGCCCCGCGGAGTAGTAGGTGATAAGCAGGTTCTCGTCGCCGGCGATGATCGCATACGGCGCGGCGAGGACGATCACCGTCAGGATGGCGGCGACGATCCCGACCGTCCGGGAGACGTTGCGGACGTTCATATCCGAAATCTCCGTACGCGGGCCGGTAAAAGGAACGGATCCGTTCCGGATCCCGGCGTCGGCCCCGACGCCCTGCTTACTCCTCCGGTTCCTCGAACGCCATCGCGACGGAGTTGATACAGAAGCGCTTGCCGGTCGGTTGTGGCCCGTCGTCGAAGACGTGTCCGAGGTGGGAGTCACAGCTCGCACACTTCACCTCGGTCCGGCGCATCCCGTGGCTCGTATCGAGCGTGGTCGTCACCGCGTCGTCCTCGGCGGCATAGAAGGCGGGCCAGCCACAACCGGACTCGTACTTCGTTTCCGCGTCGAAAAGGACCGCATCGCAGGCCGCACAGCGATAGATCCCGTCCGCCTTGTGGTTCACGTACTTCCCGGAAAAGCGGGCCTCGGTGCCACTTTCTCGGAGAACGCGGTACTGCTCGTCGGTCAATCGTTCACGCCACTGCTCGTCGGTAAGTTCGGCGGGATCCACGGACTCTACGGGGTCGCTCTCGCTCATACCGCTCATACGGCCCGCACCGATAAGGCGGTTGTGCCGGCGGGAGATGTTGGGCGGCGGACGCCCCCCGATGGGTGATCACTTCAGTCCGATTCTCGACGGTGTCGACCCCGCATTTTAGGTGTCATCGCGATATTGTGTGTGTGTATGCCACGCGAAGTGACCCATGAGGCGAAGGGGCCGCAACGGCTTGACGAGTCGGATATGGGCGACGATGGAGCCATCTACGTGTGCCGCTGTGGGCTCTCCCGGAACAAACCGTTCTGTGACGGCTCCCACAACGCCACGGCCGACGAGGATCCCGATACGATATATAAATACGAGGACGACGACGCGGACGGTCCACGGCGGGAGATCGCCGAGATCAGCTACGTCGAGGAGTGAGCGCCTCCGGTGTCGCGGACGGCCCCGCCGAGCTTACCGTGACCCGCCCGTTCACCGTGACCCGCCCGTTCACCGTTTTTCGAGCGCGGCTCGATAGTGATACTCGCTCCCTTCTTTCCCGCGGACGACCTCCGCGACCGACCAGCCGGTGCCGAGCGCCGCCTCGCGCAGCCGATCCGGGCTGAACAGGCGAAGCTGGAGGATGGGGTCGCGGTCGCCGTCGTACTCGAAGTACATCACCCGGTGTGCGAGCCCGGGGGTGGGGTCGTGCCGGTAGCCGAGCAGCTCACGGGTCGCCACGTGGTCGGGGTCATAACAGTCGAGCACCGCCGTCGCGTCCGGGGCCGTGACGTAGGCGAGGTCGCCGAGAAACTCCGAGAGCCCCTGCATCGACCCAGCCAACCCGAGTTGGGTCCCGTTCGACAGCGCCGACCGGAATCGATCGCGGCCGAAGGCCTCCCTGAGCGCGAACATGTCGCCCTCGCGGGCGTCGTACACCCCTCGCTCCCGCATCGTCTCCACGAGCGCCGGGCTGGGTTCGAGCGCGACCGTCTCGAACCGGTTCTGAAAGTGCAGCGCGTGTCGGCCGGTTCCCGCGCCGAGGTCGATAAGCGGCCCCTGTAGCCAGCCCGCCATCCACTCATGGAGGTCGGATTCCGGGTTGAACTCGGAGAAGTAGTAGGATTCGATGGGATGTTCGACCGTCTCCCTGCCGTCGCGGTGAAGGAGGGGCTTGCTGCGCGTCCCGCGATGGTGATCACGGATCGCGCGACCGAACGCATCAGTCATGATCGATCGTTCCACACCGCGGTATAAAAGCGCACATGGGAGGGGTGCCACCGC
>PWGU01000228.1 GCA_003554605.1 Halorubrum sp. | reverse complement strand
GAACGGGACACGGGTGTTACCGGCCACGACGTTCGCCTCCGGATTCCCACGACCGTCGTGGCGGCGGTGGTGACGCTGGCGCCGCTCAGTCGGCCCTGACGACGTCGGCGGTTAGCGTCCCAACGTCCCCGATCTCGGCCCGGACGGTGTCGCCGTCCTCGATGACGCCCGCCCCGGGGGTTCCAGTCGAGATCACGTCCCCCGCTTCGAGCGTCATCACGCGTGAATGAAACGCGACGAGTTCGGGCGGCGAAAACAGCATATGCTCCAGCGTGTTCTCGGCGATGACCTCGTCGTTCACCACGGTTCGCACGGTCAGGTCGTCGAGCCGGTCCGGGTTCGCCGGACACGAGATCCACGGGCCGACGACGAGGAAGCTATCGTAGCTCTTCGCGCGGGTGAGAAATCGTGGGTTGCGCTGGAGGACGTCCTCGGCGGTCATGTCGATGATCGGGACGAACCCCGCGACCACGTCGGCGAACGCCGCCTCCGTGACGTCCTTGCAGGTCCGGCCGATCACGACACCCAACTCGGCCTCCGCGGTCACCCGGGCGGACTCCTCGATCGGGGGGAGCCGGATCGGTCCGCCCGGCGCGGTCAGGGTCGTCCGTGGCTTCATAAAGCTCGCCGGCTCCTCGGGGCGAACCTCGTCGAGGTCGCCGGCGTGATCGGCGTAGTTGAGCCCGATCCCCCACAGCTTGCCCGGGTCGAACGGCGTCCCGAATCGCAGGTGTTCGGCCGGCGTCCGCGACGCTGGCAACTCCTCGACCGAGGGGAGCCCATGGCCGCCCTCGACGACCGCGCCGAGCACGTCGTTCACCCCCCGGTAGCCCGTCGTCGACAGCGGGACGAATCCGTCCTCGTCGCCGACGAGCGGCCGCCCCTCGACGGTCCGCGCCAGCCGATGTGTCTCCCCGGACATCACTCCTCGCGGTCGGTCCAGAAGTCGAACCCGCGTCCCGGCGCGAAGACGTCGAGCCCGACGGCGCGTTCGTCGGTCGCGTTTTCGACGCGGTGGGCCTCCCAGCTCTCCAGATGGACCGAGTCGTACTCGCCGAGCACCACGGTCTCCTCCTCGGTGTGCACGGTCAACTCACCCTCCAGACAGACACAGACCTGCTCGTTCTCGTGGTCGTGCATCGGCGAGGAGTGACCGGCGGGTTTTTCGAACCACTCGAAGGTGAACTGCTCGCTGCCGGCGAGTGCGGCGCGGCCCCACCCCTCCTCGGGTTCGTACGTCTCGGCGTCGTCGAACGGAACGTGCTCCATGCGCGACGGATCTGCGGGCCGGTAAAAAGCGGTTGGGATACCGGCGGTTCACTGCGGTCCGTCGGGCGCGCCCGGCTACAGGTTCGCGTTGCCGGCACCGCCGTCGATGACGACCGACTGTCCGTTGATGAAGCCGGATTTCGGCGAGGAGAGGAACGCGACGGTGTTCCCGAGTTCGATCGGGTCGCCGACGCGGTCGAGCGGGTTGTTCGCCCAGTCGGCCAGTCCCTCCTCGTAGGTGTCGTACTCGCCGCGCTCGATCGCCTGCTCGACGAGTTCCGTAATACGGCTGGTCTCGTGGGGGCCCGGGAGGACAGCGTTCGCGCGAACGTCCGGCGCGAGCTCCTTCGAGAGCGTCTTCTCCAACCCGATGACGCTCATGCGCACCGCGTTCGAGAGCACGAGGCCGTCGATCGCCTCCTTCACCGACCGCGAGGTGATGTTGACGATGGTGCCGCCGTCATCGGCCGCCAACGGCTCCGCGCAGCGGCGGGCGAGCCGGACGACGCTCATCACGAGCAGGTCGTAGGCGTGCTCCCAGTCGTCGTCGTCGGTGTCGAGGAACGCGCCCGAGGGCGGCCCGCCGGCGGAGGTGACGAGGTGGTCAAGCCGTCCGAACTCCTCCAGCGTCGTCTCGACGAGCTCGTCGATGTCGTCCTCGTCGGTGAGGTCGCCCGCGACGGCGACGACGCGCGCGTCGCCCGCGGCCTCCGCTTCGAGGTCGGCTTTGGCGTCGGCGAGCCGATCCGCGTCGCGCCCGTTGATGACCACGTGTGCCCCCTCGCGAACGAGCGCCTGTGCGGCGGCGAAGCCGAGGCCGCTGCTCGATGCGGTCGTCAATGCTACGTTTCCGTCGATCTCGAGATCCATATTCACGACGACTCCCGAGGACGGCTTAAGGGTTGGTGACCCGGCGTTCGCCACCGCCGCCGCTCCTTTTAACGGGACCGGTGAGGACTGTCCCGGTACCGGACAACTTCGCACCTGTCACGGCGACGGTTAAGTAACGGTCATGTAGAGCAGCCCAACGCCGACGCCGACACCGATCAACACGGCGTTGTAGATCAACACCGGCTTGACGAGCGACCGCTCGACCGTCGCCGCAAAGAAGGCCTTCACGAGGATCGAGGCGGTCGTCCCGGCGATCACGCCCCAGACGGCGGTTTCGGTCGAGATCTGGCCCGTCGCCACGAGCGTGACGGCGGTCGTCGCGGCGGTGCCGGAGGAGACGAGCCCCGCGAGGAAGGTGGTCGCGATGAACCCACCGTCGCCGAGCGTCGCCTGTGCGGCCGCCGAAGCGAGGAGCACGACGAGAAAGAGCGCCCCGAACGTGAGGGCGTTTC
>PWGU01000064.1 GCA_003554605.1 Halorubrum sp. | reverse complement strand
GAAATCGGAAAAAGGGGGATCAAGTGAGATGTCCTGAAACGATCTCAGTTGGACAAAATAACCGGACTGCAGCGCCCTCCCGTGCTGTTTGCTACCAACGTGTCGTATTACTTTATTATCTCAGCACGCCTTTTATAGGGTGATCATTATGAGCCGATCAAACCCATTCGATGAGTTGGAGCAGTTCCTTGGACGACACCCGTTCTTCGGCGAGGGGACGGCAGGACGGGCGGATCTATGGGGTCGCGGACGGGGCCACGGGACCGATATCGACGTCGCCGACTACGACGACGAGTTCGTCGTGATGGCTGACCTCCCCGGCTACGACCGTGAACACATCGATGTGCACATGACCGACGGTCGGCTGACCATCAGCGCCGAGCGCGACATGGAACACCGGGACGACGAGGACCGGTACCTCCACCGTGAGCGACGACACGAGTCGGTCATCCGGAGCATCGACCTGCCCGCCGCGGTGATCGAAGCGGAGGCCTCCGCGGCCTACCGAAACGGCGTCCTCACCGTCACGCTCCCGAAGGAGCGCCGGGCCGAGGACGAGGGTGGCCACCGGATCGACGTCGAGTGAATCGGCGGCGACAATAGGGGATTGCGGTTTTCGATCTTTAATGGGGGATTGCGGTTTTCGATCTTTAATGGGGGATTGCGGTTTTAATCTATATATAAAACATATCCGACGACGGAGCCGATCTACTCCGCGATGTCGATCGCCGGTCGACCGGGTTCGGCCTTCCGAACGACCGCATCGTCGGCCTCGGACGCGCGCGTGACCGTCACCGGCGCGTCGAACTCCCGCTCGATGAGCCACGCGGCCGCACGCAGCGCCTCGTGTTCGGCATCGCCCGGAAGCGTTCGGGAGAGCGCCTCGCGCTCCGCCTGGAGGTCCTGTCCGTAGCTCGCGGCCGCATCGCCCTGTTCACGGATATGTGGCTCCGCCATGATCGCGGAGATGAGGTTGTCCGCGTCGCTCTCGATAGCGATCTCGAGCGCGTCGTACTTCCACTCGGGCGCGACGACGACGTCGATGGCGGTCGGATCCGCGATGCCGGCGACCTCGATGATCTGCCGAACGTCCTCACGGGTGTTCTCCACCAACCGTCGTCGGAGCACCGCGGTCTCCCGGTCGACGTCGGCGGTGGGCCAGGGGGCGTCGACGACGAAGGGGCCTGCGGGGCGGTCGTCACCGGCTACGGTGGTGCCCGATAGCGTCGCATACAGCTCCTCGGCGAGGTGCGGCACGACTGGGGCGAGCAATCGGACCGCGACCGACAGGCCATAACCGAGGATCGTCGGGTCCGGGTCCTCGTGATCGGCGTAACTGCGCAGCGTGCCGACGAGCCCCTGCGCCTCACGGAGCGCGACGTTAAATGTGAGATCGTCGTACTCGGTGGTCGCGACGGCGACGGCCGCGTCGATCTCGCTCGCGACGTAGGCGGCGGTTGGATCGTCGGGAGCGTAGTCCTCGGGAATACGACTGTCGGGGTCGGCGAGGTCGTCGGCACCGGCGTGTTCCTCGACGAAGGCCGTGAGCCGCGTCAAGAACCGGTACGTCGAGCGGACCCCCTCCTCGGACCAGTCGAAATCGCGCTCGGGCTGGGCTGCCTGCATCATGAACAGCCGCGCGGTGTCGGCACCGTACTCCTCGACGATGCGCTGTGGGGAGACGACGTTCCCCTTCGATTTCGACATCTTCGAGCCGTCGAGCTGGACCATCCCCTGTGCGAGCAGGTTCGTGAACGGCTCCCGGGTGTCGAGCCCCTCGGCGTCGGCGAGGAACTTCGTGACGAACCGGCTGTACAGCAGGTGCATCACGGCGTGTTCGATCCCGCCCACGTACTGGTCGACGGGCATCCACTCGTCGGCGCGATCGGGATCGAACGGTGCGTCGTCGAGGTCTGGGGAGACGTACCGCAGGAAGTACCATGAGGAGTCGACGAAGGTGTCCATCGTGTCCGTCTCGCGGGTGGCGGGGCCGCCACAGTCCGGACAGGTCGTCTCCTTCCACTCCTCGGCGGCATCGAGCGGGTTCCCCGTCGTGTTGATGAACTCGGGGAGTTCGACCGGAAGGTCAGCCTCCGGAACCAACACCGAGCCACAGTCGCCGTGACAGTGGACGACCGGGATCGGGGTCCCCCAGTAGCGCTGACGCGAGATACCCCAGTCGCGGAGCCGGTACTGGGTTGTGGATTCGGCCCCCGTGGTATCGCCGGTGATCGCCTCACGGGCTGCGGCGCTCCCCATGCCGGTGTAGTCGCCCGAGTTCACGAGGACGCCGTCGTCGGTGAAGGCGGTCTCGCTCACGTCCGGGGGGGCCGGCGGCTCGTCCGATTCGGGGTCGTATCCGTCCGGTTTCGGGGCGATCACGGGCTCGATGGGGAGGCCCATCTTCGAGGCGAACGCGTGGTCGCGGTCGTCGTGTCCGGGCACACCCATCAACGCGCCGGTCCCGACATCGGAGAGGACAAAGTCCGCGACGAAGACGGGGAGCTCGGCACCGGTGACGGGATTTTTCGCCGTCAGGTCGGTGGCGACGCCGTTCGGCTCGTCGCCCTCGGGGTCGGCCTCCTCGTCGATGAAGGTCCGAACGGCGTCGTCGG
>PWGU01000224.1 GCA_003554605.1 Halorubrum sp. | reverse complement strand
CCTTTTTATCGATGTAATCGGTTGTATGGACGATGCTTTCAGACGCCGCCGACTCCATTGCGCGGGACGGAAAGATCCTCATCCTGGCGTACGATCACGGGTTGGAACACGGCCCGGTCGATTTCGAGCCGAACCCGGAGACCGCCGACCCGGCCGCCATCTTCGAGCTCGGGAGCCACGATGCGGTGACGGCGGTCGCCGTGCAAAAGGGGATCGCGGAGGCGTACTACCCGGACTACGCGGACGACGTGAACCTCCTGTTGAAAATGAACGGCACGTCGAACCTCTGGATGGGCGAGCCGGACTCGCCGATCAACTGCACGCCCGAGTACGCGAAGGAGCTCGGTGCATCCGCCGTCGGGTTCACCCTCTATGGCGGCTCGAACCACGAGGTCGAGATGGCCGAGGAGTTCCGCGAGGTTCAGGAGGGCGCTCGCGAGCACGATATGGGCGTCGTCATGTGGTCGTACCCGCGTGGGCAGGGCGTAAAAAACGACACCGCGGCCGACACCATCGCGTATGCGACCCGGCTCGGACTGGAGCTCGGTGCGGACGTGACGAAGGTCAAGTATCCGGGCTCGATGGAGGCGATGGCACATGCCGTCGAGATGGCGGCGCGCTCGAAGGTCGTCATGTCCGGCGGCTCGAAGACGGACGACGCGGCCTTCCTGAAGATGGTCGAGGCCGCCATGGACGCCGGTGCCGACGGGCTCGCGGTCGGGCGCAACGTCTTCCAGCGTGAGAACCCGACCGAGATCCTCGACGCCTTGGAGGCAGTCGTTTTCGAGGGCGCGACGACCGACGAGGCGCTTACGCTCGCGGGGACCGCGGACTGATGGCCCCCGCCGACCGCGCCGGGGACGCCACCTCCCCCGGCTCCGACCCCGTCGTCGAGGCGATCTTCGATGCGATCGCATCGACGGCCCCGACGATCCGCGCCGAGTTACCCCACCGTCGCGTCGAGAGCGGTGCGGCGGAGAACCCCTCCGGCGAGACGGTGATGGCGGGCGACCTCTACGCGGACGAGCTGCTCGCGGAGGCGCTCTCGGCGGTCAACGGCGTCGGCTCCTACGTCAGCGAGGAGCGACAGGAGGCGCTCGACGCCGGCGAGGACGTTTCCGGGGACGCCTACGCGGTCGCCGTCGATCCCCTCGATGGCTCCTCGAACCTCCGCTCGAACAACGCGATGGGGACCGTCGTCGGGATCTACGACGCCCCGCTTCCGGCCTCCGGGGAACACCTCGTCGCGGCCGGCTACGTCCTCTTCGGGCCGATCACGACGGCGGTGATCGCGGACGCGACCGGGGTCCGCGAGGAGGTCGTAGAGCCCGATCCGGACGCTGAACACGGCGTCTCCCGCTCCGTCGTCGTCCCCGACCTCGAACTCCCCGCGGAGCCGACCGTCTACGGCTTCGGCGGTCGGGGGCCCGACTGGCCGGACGCCTTCCGCTCGTACGCCCGCGAGATCGAGGACGAGCTCAAGCTCCGGTACGGCGGGTCAATGGTGGGCGACGTCAACCAGGTGTTAACCTACGGGGGGATCTTCGCGTATCCCGCGCTTCGTGACGAGCCGGACGGAAAGCTCCGACTCCTCTTCGAGGCGAACCCGATCGCCTACGTGATCGAGCAGGCCGGCGGTGCCGCCTCCGACGGGTCCTCGCGGATCCTCGAGATCGATGCGGAAGGCCTCCACGACCGGGTCCCCCTTTATGTCGGCAACGAGGAACTCGTCGCCCGGCTTGAGGCGGCGCTCGCGGACGGCTGAGCGCCTCCCGGCCGCCGTCCCCGCCGACGAAACCGATATATACTGCGTTATCGATCCGACATGAATGGGTTCACGGGAAAAGCGCCGACGCCGGACGATCAGACGAGCGATCCGCCATCCCGACGTGTTTCAGGCGTCGCTACAACACCATAGCCGTCGCGTGCTTTTGCGGCCGATACGAACCGTGCTGACGATCATCGTGGGCTACGTCGTGCTCGTGGCGTTCGTCCTCCTCGCGAGCGACCCGATGGCCGTGCAGGCGCTGCTTGATACCGGCGTCACGGTTGAGGGGATCCTCCCGCTGTTGCCGCCACCGTTCGTCCTCGTCGCGCTTGCGCTCGCGACGATCGTCTCCGTCCCGGTCTCCTCGATCGCCACCGGCGTCCGGCGCGATCTTCGATCGAGTCGGAGCCGGGAGCGGCGGATGAACGACCGCTAACTCGCCTCGGCGACCGAACGATCGGCGACACGGCTGATTCACCCGTTTTTGGGGCCGGCCCCGGCGGTCAGTTCAACATGTTGTTCTCGACGAACGGGCCGGCGAGGGGGAGGGCGTACTCCTCGCCGACGTACGCTTTGTACATGAGCAGCAGCCAGAGAACCAGCCCGATCGGCGCGAGCAGGAGGCTGAAGAGCCCGAGGACGGCCCCGACCACCCAGCCGATAACGGGGATCGCCGCAAGGAGGGCTCCCACGACCGTCAGCCCGACCGAGAGCACGAGCAACCCGCCAAACACCACGATGCTCTGGCCCGCGTGGAAACGGACGAACCGGTCCTCGGTTTCGATGATGTACAGGAGGATACCTGTGATCGGCCCGAGGAGGTACGCGAGCGCACCCCCGACGTTCGGATCCAACCCGGTGTCGCTCCCGGTCGTCTCACTTCCCACGGGCTCGGTCACGTCGCTTTCGGCCTCTCCCGACGTTTCAACCCCGTTTTCGACCTCTCCCGACGTCTCCGCCCCGCTTCCGATCTCATCCGATCTCTCCGCTTCGATCGCGTCTTCCCCCCCGGAACCTGTATCTTCAGTCGACATATGTCCCCGTTCCCTCGATCCGCCCCGGGAGGTATATATCAACACGTGAGTTCGAAGATATCGCATAGGTTACCGATGGGTAACCGGGCGCTCAGCCCGCTGAACGGCGATTCCACGGGACCTTCGAGGCCGTCGTTACGGATCGATCACACGTCCCGTCGCTGAAAGAGTATCTGACTGAGCAGGAGCAGACCGACGAACGCGACGAGCAGTATGGCGCTGTCGATCAGCTCGTAGGTCCCATCGAGCAGGATCGGCGTTGGGTCGTAGTAGTGTGTGGGACTGAGGTACTGGATCCAGTCGTACTCCTCAGCCCCGCCGACGACCGACTCGACGAGGAACAACACGAACACGAATCCCACCGCGACCCGCTCCGCGATCGCGGCTCGATCGGCGACGACCGAACACACCAGCCCGATACCGATACACACCATGAGGTAGGGGATCGAAAGCAGGTGGACCAACAGCAGGTGTGTCGCGTCGATCGGCTCGCCGATGAGCAGCGCCAGCGTATAGATAGCGGCCCCACCGGCCGCGTTCACCACGAGAAGGGGCACGAACAACGCCAGACACTTCTCGGCGATCAGCCGAGCACGCGATATCGGAAACGACAGCAGGAGGTCCATCCGTTCGCTCTCGATATCGCTCGCGATCGTCCCTCCCGCAACGTACGCGAAGTACAGCCCCAACCCGAGCAGCCAGACGAAGTTGTAGATCTGTGCACCGAGAAACCCCTCGATGGTTGCGAGGTCTTGAACCCCGAACGCATCGAGCAACGCCGGAGGCAACTCCTCGAAGACGTCCTCGATCGCGACACCCTCCAGCACGGTGAAATACCAGATGATAAAGCCCGAATAGAGACCGATCGCCGCCGAGAGCACCGCCGCCCCTTGAACGCGTCGACGGGCCTCATATCGGGCGGTTTCAAACATCGGGGTCGCCCCCCGTCTCCGACGAGGGTTCGCGCCGGCCGTAGTAGTGGATGAAGATGTCCTCGAGCGGTGGCTCGCCGATCTCGATCTCCTGGATGTCGTGTCGAGCGAGCTCGCGCAGCAGCGCGTTGTACCCGCCGGTGTATATAAATTGTATCCCGTCCGGAAACGGCTGGATGTCGACCACTCCATCGAGCGCCGATAGCGCCTTCGTGGCCTCCTCCGTGGTCGTGACCCGGATCCGTTTTCCCCCCTGATCGAGCAGGGTCTCGATCTCCTCGAGCTCCACGAGCTGGCCCGCACGGATGATCCCGACCCGATCACAGACGCGACGCACCTCGCTCAGGACGTGTGATGAGAGGAAGATCGTCATGCCGCGATCCCGTTCGTCGCGAACGAACCCGTTGAACCCCTCCTGTTTGAGCGGGTCGAGTCCGGCGGTCGGCTCATCCATGATCACCAGCTCAGGGTCGTGCATAAACGCCTGTATCAGTCCGAGCATTCGCTTGTTTCCGGTCGAATACTCCCGGATCGGCCGTTCGATCGGCGGGGTGAAGATCTCGAGCAGTTCGTCGAGCCGATCGTCCCCCTTAATCGACGCGTGATACTCCAGTACCGACTCGCCGGTGACGTTCGGCGGGAACCCCAGTTCTGCCGGGAGATAGCCGATCCGCCCCTTCGCTTCGATCAGTGCGGCCTCGTCGTGGACGTCCGCCCCGAGGACGCGTGCGGTCCCCGCCGTCGGCGCTATCAACCCGAGAAGGAGCCGGATCGTCGTCGATTTGCCGGCACCGTTCGGACCGAGAAACCCGAACACCTCGCCTCGTTCGACGCTGAAGCTCACGTCGTCGTTCGCGCGCACGTCCCCGTACTCCTTCGTGAGCCCCGTCACTTCGATCGGGTCCATCCTCAGTTCTCACCTCGCATAGAACCACCAGCCGCCGGCCGCGACGAGGATCACCAAGAGCCCGAATATGATGACCTCCACCGGAAGGTCCTCGTCATCGTCGGTCTCCGTGACCACGATGGCGACCGTCGTCGAGCGGGCGGTGTTCCGTTCGTTTTCGTCGTCGAGATAGTCGACGTCGACCGTCACCGGGAACTGACTCCGCGGGGCGTCGCTGTCGACCTCGAGGTCGAACGCCACCCGGTCGGTCTCCCCCGGTTCGAGCGCGGGGATCACGGTCGTCCGGAACTCGCTGGAAACGGGCTCCTCCGCGGTGAGACGGAGGCGCACGTCGCGGATGTCGATGTCCCGCTGATTGCTTACGTTCAGTTCGAGGGTTCCCTCCTCGCCGGCGGCGAACGACGTTCCGATCCCCGTCACGACGACCGCGTCCCGACGTTCCTCGACCGGAACGTGTAGCGTTCCCTCCGCGGTCCGATCGACGCCCTCACCCGTCCGGTATCGGGCCGTCAGATCGACGCGTTGTGGCACCGCATCGGCCTCGGTCGGTACCGTCCCCCGGAAGCGGAAGTCGGCTGATTCGCCGGCGGCCAGTTCACCGATCGAGTACGCGGTGCTTCGCGGTTCGAACTGCGGTTCTCCGAGGCCGATCACGACGCCGCTCACGTCGGCCGGCCCATCGTTTCGGATCGAACCGGTGATGGCCCCCGCCTCACCGACCCGGAGCGTCGATTCGTCCACGCTAAATGAAAACTCCTGCTCGGCAGCTGGCAACACGCCGATCGAGCGGCCATCTTGGGTCCGTTGCATTCCATTCCGATCGGTAAAATGAACCGTCCCTTCGAGGGTGAGGTTACGGACCGAGGACCCGGAACGGATGGCCGCATCGTAGACGAGCGTGGTGTTTTCGCCCGGCTCAAGCCGGTCGATTCGAGCGGTGTTTCGCGGTGTGTCCCCCAGGGTGACGTCGTCGCTTGCGGACGTGAGATCGACGGTGAGGTCGCGTGCGGGCTCGCCGCCCACGTTCCGCACCTCGGTGACGAGCGTCCCGGAGTCGCCGACCTGTACGTCGCTGTCGACGGTCTCCAACTCGAACCGCGGTCCGTCATCGACCGTCACGTCGATCCGTTCCGTGGTCGTCCGCGTCCGTTCCTGTGTGATCCCGCTTCGTGGGGAGTACTGGAAGGTGTGTGAGTAGCGAACCCGTACGTCCAGCGAGTAGTCGCCCGGCTCCGCATCCTCCGGAACGGTAACGGTGATCGGCACCTCGCGGACGTCCCCGTCCGGGACGGATCCGATCGACTGCTGCCGTGTCTCGACCTCGATGGGGGCACGACCTTCCCTGAGTTCCACCCTGACGGCACGCGCGGTCGTCACCCGTTCCCGCTGTGCGGCCGCGCCGGCACGGATCTCCCCGTCGTTGGCGATCTGTACCGTGAGGTCCGTCGTGGCCCCGGGCGTGAGCGTCGCGTCGGGGGCATACACGTCGATATTCGGCTCCCCACGGACGAACTGCACCTCGTCCTGTGCGACGGTCATCCCCGCAGCGGCCGCGATGAACAGCAATGAGAGACAGACGCCGAGCAGTAGCGTTCGGCTCGTTCCCCTCGGCGCACGATCCATGGCTGTCGGTATCACACATGCATATATAGTTCTGCATGTTCGATCACTTCCCGGTCGGGGTCCGATCCCGCATGGAAAACGGTTTAGGATCCACCGCGGATCTCCCGTGCATGAAGGTCCACGTCGGCCCCGCGGCGACGACCGAGGAGGCCGAGGCGATCGCGCGCTCGCTCGCTGAACATCTCGGTGTCGCCGTTTCCGTCCACGTCGGCGACGACGACGAGCCCGCCGCACGCGCCGATCCCCCCGAGATCGAGTACCCGATCGCGGACGATCTCGGCCCGACCGAGCGTGAGCGCGACCTCCGCGCGGAGATCGACGACATCCTCCAGGGCGGCCCGCCCCGGTACCGCGAGCGGCTCGCTGAACAGGGAAAACTGTTCGTCCGCGACCGGCTCGAACTCTGGTTCGGCGGCCCCGACGGCACGCGTGGGGATCCGGCGGATCGGGGCGATGGGACGGACCGAGACGATGGGACGGACCGAGACGTCGACCGCGCACTCCCCGAGAGCGTCCGGTTCGAGGACGGCAAGTTCGCCGCCTTCGACGACTGGCACCCGGACGCCCCGGACGGCAAGGCACACGAGGAGGGCGATCGACTTCCGGCCGACGGCCTCCTCACGGGCGCGGCGACCTTCGAGGGTCGCGACGTCCACTTCATGGCCAACGATTTCACGGTGAAGGCTGGGTCGATGGCGGCCCGCGGCGTCGAGAAGTTCCTCCGGATGCAACAACGCGCGCTGAAGACCGGTCGCCCGGTCCTTTATTTGATGGACTCCTCCGGTGGGCGGATCGACCAGCAGACGGGCTTTTTCGCCAACCGCGAGGGGATCGGCAAGTACTATTACAACCACTCGATGCTCTCGGGGGCGGTCCCGCAGATCTGTGTCCTCTACGGCCCCTGTATCGCCGGGGCGGCTTACACCCCCGTCTTCGCGGACTTCACGGTCATGGTCGAGGGGATGTCCGCGATGGCGATCGCCTCGCCACGGATGGTCGAGATGGTCACCGGCGAGGAGATCTCGATGGACGACCTCGGCGGCCCGCAGATTCACGCCGAACACTCCGGCTCAGCCGACCTCGTCGCCCGCGACGAGGAGCACGCCCGGGAACTCGTCGCGAAGTTGATCGGCTATCTCCCCGACAAAGCCGGCGAGAAGCCGCCCCGCGCCGACCCCAAGCCACCGACACACCCACCCTCGGGGATCGACGAACTGATCCCCGACTCGCCGAATCGCCCGTACGATATCCACGACCTCCTCGATCGGATCGCGGACGCGGAATCCGTCCTTGAGTTAAAACCCGACTATGGCCCCGAGATCGTCACGGCCTTCTGCCGGATCGACGGCCGCTCGGTCGGGGTCGTCGCCAACCAGCCGACCGAACGTTCGGGAGCCATCTTCCCCGATGCCGCCGAGAAGGCCGCGGAGTTCATCTGGACCTGTGACGCCTACGAGATCCCCCTGTTATACCTCTGTGATACACCGGGGTTCATGGCGGGCTCGCAGGTCGAACGGGACGGCATCCTCGAACAGGGCAAAAAGCTGATCTACGCGACCTCCTCGGCGACGGTCCCGAAACAGACCGTCGTCGTCCGGAAGGCCTACGGCGCGGGGATCTACGCGATGGGTGGGCCCGCCTACGACCCCGAATCCACGATCGCGTTACCCTCCGGGGAGATCGGGATCATGGGCCCGGAGGCGGCCATCAACGCCGTGTACGCCCGAAAGCTCGCCGCGATCGACGACCCCGACGAGCGCGCGGAGACCGAGGCGCGCCTCCGCGAGGAGTACCGTCGTGACATCGACGTACACCGGATGGCGAGCGAGGTCGTCATCGACGAGATCGTCCCGCCCTCGACGCTGCGTGCCGAGCTCGCCGCCCGGTTCGACTTCTACGAGGACGTGCGGAAGGACCTCCCCGAGAAGAAACACGGCACGGTGTTGTGATCGGCGTTGTTTGACCCCGGTTATCGCGTCAGGGGGCGCTTACGCGAACGCGAGCGCGCCGCCAGCGAGCGTGGTGATCGCCCCGTCGAGGAGCACCGCGAGCGCAACGAGACCTCCCGCGTACGCCGCCGTCCCGGTCAGCGAGGCGACGGCGAACCGCGGCGTCGACACCGACGACGTCGCCGTCGGGAGCGCGAGCCACCCGCGAACACCCGGAAGCGCGTTCGTCACCGCGACAGCCGGCAACCCCCAGCGGTCGAACCAGCGGTCAGCCCCGTCGAGCCGCTCCTCGGTGACGGGGATGAGGTCCACCTCCGTCGGGTCGACCCCATATCGACGGATGGAGACGAAAAGCAGGCACTGGCCGATCGTCGCCCCGACGACGGCGGCCGCGACGACCGGAAGGAACGCGAGCGCGTCGGAGCCCACGGCGATCACGACCGCGACGAAGAGGGTCCGCGTCGGGATCAGCTTCCCGACGAGCGCCCCCTCCAGGACGAACACGGCCAGCAGGACGACGACGCCGTAGCTCCCGACGAGCGCGAGCAACGTCGCCGCGATCGATTCCATACGCGGAGGTATGTCGTCACCGCTTAAGTGTCTTCTAGCCCAGTTTTCCCGATTGATACGTCCACCCCCGGGACCGACCCGGTGACGTCCCGAGTCGGAGCCCGCCCTTTTATCGGTCCCGCCGCGAAGCCACGAGCATGATCGAACGCGGCATGACGGCCCCGGACTTCATCGCCCCGGCCGTCTCGGACGGGGCGGCCGTTGAGGTGGAGCTGTTTCGGCTCGTCGAGAACCACCGGGCGGTCGTCCTCGCGTTCGCGCCGGCGACGTTCGTCCCAGCACCGACCGCCGAGTTCCTCGCGCTTCGTGACGCAGGGTGGGCGGATCACCCCGATGTCGCGGTCGTCGCGATCACGGGCGATTCGTTGTTTGCCGGTTTCGCGTACGCCGACCGGTACGGCCTCCCCTTTCCGGTCGTCTCCGATTTCCATGGCGGGGTCGCCGAGTCGTACGATCTACTGGCCGAGGGGTGGGAGGCGCATTCGGACATTTCGCGTCGGGCGACCGTCGTTCTCGATGCGGACTGGCGCGTCCGCTTCGCGTCGGCAACCGACGATCCACACGACCGCGCCGACCCGGCCCCGATCACGGCGGCGACGGGGGCGCTCGCCGATCTCGGTATCGACGTCGACCGGCCGGTCGTCGACTACGACGCCGCCTGAATCACGGCGGCCGTCGCGATCCCCCTGGGCCCACGGTAGCGGTAGATTCCGTCCGTGTCGGCCGGCTTTATGAGCGTCCCGGGCGCAGGTACATCCATGAGCGAAGACGACGACACCTCCCACCGGTTCCGCACGCGTAGTGTCCACGCCGGCTCGACGCCCGACCCGACGACCGGAGCCCGCGCGACGCCGATCTATCAGACGACCTCCTACGTGTTCGACGACGCCGACCACGCCGCACGGCTCTTCGCGCTGGAGGAGGCCGGCAACGTCTACTCGCGGATAATGAACCCAACGAACGCCGCCCTGGAGGAGCGACTCGCCTCCCTCGAGGGTGGGGTCGGCGCGATCGCGACCTCCTCGGGGATGGCGTCGCTCGACCTGGCGACGTTCATCCTCGCGTCCGCCGGCGACAACATCGTCACCTCCTCGGCGCTTTACGGCGGCACCTACACCTACCTCACCCATTCCGTCGAGCGGCGTGGCGTCACCACCCGGTTCGTCGACCCGCTCGATTACGACGGGTACGAGGAGGCGATCGACGAGGACACCGCCTACGTCCATCTCGAAACGATCGGCAACCCGGCGCTCGTCACGCCCGATATCGGTCGGATCGCCGACATCGCCCACGACCACGGCGTCCCGCTGTTCGTCGACAACACTTTCGCGACCCCGTACCTCTGCCGCCCGCTCGAACACGGCGCGGACCTCGTCTGGGAGTCGACGACGAAGTGGCTCACGGGCAACGGCACCACCATCGGCGGTGTGCTCGTCGACGGCGGCTCCTTCCCGTGGGCTGAATACCCAGAGAAGTTCCCTGAAATCGCCAAGGAGAACCCCGCGTACCACGGGATCAACTTCGCCGAGACGTTCGGCGACGCGGCGTTCACCTTCGCGGCCGTCACCCGCGGGCTTCGCGACCTGGGGAACCAGCAGGCCCCCTTCGACGCGTGGAACACGCTCCAGCAGACGGAGTCGCTCCCGCTGCGGATGGAGCGTCACTGTGAGAACGCGCTCGTCGTCGCCGAGTACCTGGAGTCCCACGACGACGTCGCCTGGGTGAACTATCCCGGTCTCGAAAGCCACGAGACGCACGCGGAGGCGACCGAGTATCTCGACGACGGCTACGGCGGCATGATCACCTTCGGGCTGGAGGCCGGCTTCGAGGCCGCGAAGGCGACCGTCGAGCACACCGAACTCGCCTCGCTGCTCGCAAACGTCGGCGACGCGAAGACGCTCATCATCCACCCCGGCTCCACAACACATCAACAGCTCACCGAAGAGGAACAGGAGGCGGCGGGCGTCACCGGCGACATGATCCGACTCTCGGTCGGCATCGAGGACCCCGCCGACATCGTCGCGGACCTGGAGGCCGCCATCGAGGCGGCGACGGAGTAGCCGGCGGCGGTTTGGCCTGCGTTTATAACCGGCCGGTCGGCTGTTTATAAGCTGCCCATCGTGGAGTATATAAGCGAACGGCGGGAGCGGCCTACAGATCGTCGCGGTCGAACTTCAACAGCCCCACGAGCGGCGGCGCGAGCGCCCAGAAGACGAGCATCGCGGACGCGGAGATCTGTTGATTACGCGTCTCGCCGGCGAACAGCTGATCGGCGAGGAACGCGTTCGCGAGCTCTTGAATCCCGGTGTTCGGGTTGGCGACCTCAAGGAACGTCTGTACCTGGATGAGCGAGACCGGAAGCGGGTCGATGACGGATTCGAACGCTCCCAACAACTGTCCGGTGAGCGTTCCCCACAGCAGCACGAAGACGAAGTAGATCCCGATCCCGCCGATCAGCGCCTGGCGTTGCGTCGATGCCGCCGCCGAGCAGCCGACCGCGATCGACACGAAGACGCAGCCGAGGATCATCGCGAAGACGGTGTACCCGAGGAACGCACCGGGGTTGAACGCGACGGGGATGGCGATGAGCACGACGGCCGGCACGAGGAAGCCGACCGCGATCGCGAGCGAGAGCGCGGCCGCCCGCCCGATCACCTTCCCGAAGACGACGTCGGCCCGCGAGTGCGGCAGCGAGAGCAGCAGCTTCAACGAGCCCGACTCGCGCTCGCCGCTCACCGCGTTATATCCGATGACGACGGCGACGAGGGGAACCAGCGTCGTGACCAGTATCGGCCCGACAAAGAAGCTCAACAGGATCTCCGTCTCGAACCCCTGGCCCTCGCCGGCTGGGCGCACCGCATAGGCCATCACCGAGACGAGCGCCGAAAACAGCACGACCAACACGACCATCGCCCGCGAGCGGACCGTATCCTGTAAGTCCTTCTTTGCGACCGCCGGGAGGCTCATCGGTCCACCTCCTCGGCCGTCGCCGTGGGATCGGTCTCGTCCGTTCCGTCCGCCTCCTCGGCGTCGTCGCCGTCGGCGGGTCCTCCAGCGGTTTCCTCGTCGTCATCGCCGACCCTCGGGCTCGCCGAGTCGCCCTCGGTGTACGCCAAGAAGAGGTCCTCAAGCGAGGCCTCCTCCGTGTGGAAGTCGCTCACTCCGACGCCGGCGTCTTCAAGCGTCGCGAT
>PWGU01000150.1 GCA_003554605.1 Halorubrum sp. | reverse complement strand
GGGCATCCAGTCGAACGTCGTCACGGTGCCGTCGGCGAGGACGACCTCGACGGATTCGAGGTAGCCGTCGGCCTTCTCGTATTTTAACGAATGCGCGCCGGTCGTGTTGTTGCCGATACAGCCGCCAAGGACGCTTTTATCGCCCCATGCCGGGTCCGGTGCGTATTTCAAGCCGTACTCGGCGAGGACCCCGTTGAGTCGGGCGAGCGTGATCCCCGGCTGGGCGGTGACCGTTCGCGCCTCGGGGTCGACATCGAGCACCGAGTTGAACCGCTTTTTGAAGTCGAGAACGACCGCTTCGTTCACCGTCTGGCCCGCGAGGCTCGTTCCGCCCCCGCGGGGCAACACGGGGATCTCCCGTTCGGCACAGTACTCCATCACCGCCTGCACGTCGGCGGTCGATTCGGGGACGACGACGCCGATGGGGAGCTGGTGATACGCGCTGGCGTCGGTCGCAAAGAGGTTTCTCGTGTAACTGTCGAAGCGGACCTCGCCCTCGATGAGTGCCGAGAGGTCCGCGACGAGTTCGGGGTCTTCGACATCGTCGCTTCGATAGTCGTAGTTCGCCCGTGGGTCGTCGGCCGGGTCGGTCGTCTCCGCTGGGTCGGTCTGGTTCGGTGAGGCTGGTTTACTCATGTACGGATCGGTCAGTGTCGTGAAGTGTTGTCCGGCAGTCGGTACGGCGATTCGGTCGGCGATACTGAAATGTGATGATCGATTAGTGGGTCCCGACTAAAACACCGTCGGGAAGACCACATAGACCGCGAGCGTGGTGATGATCCCGCCGCCAAGCAGGTAGTAGGCCAGCGGGATGAGGTTGAGCCGGATCCCCCGGCCAACCGCCCCGACCAGCCCGACGGTCGCCAACGCGGCGATCACGTTGTGGATCGCGATGATGTTCCCGATGGACGCGCCGATCGACTGGCTGGCGACGAGGACGGTCGTCGGCATGTCGAGCGCGAGCGCGACCTCGAACTGGAAGGCGGCAAAGGTGATGTTGCTCACCGTGATCGAGCCGGCGACGAACGCGCCGACCATCCCGACGACGGGCGCGACCATCGGATAGGCCGGCCCGAACGTCGCCGCCGTCCCGTCGGCGAGGACGACGATCATGCTGGCGTCGATGGGGCTCGTTCCGTGCGCGTTCGTGTTGAGCATGATCTCGACCATCGCGATCACGAAGAAGAGCACGATGGCGGGGGCGATGATCTTCTCACCGGCCTCCTTCCAGGCGCCGACGACTTCCTCCCCGTCCATCCCGAATATCGGGACGGCGATGAGCGCGCTCAAAAGCAGCCACGTGCCGGGAACGTACGCCCAGCTGATCCCGCCGACGAGCCCGGTTCCGAAGACGTCCCAGCTGATCGCGAGGAACGGTTCCTGTTGGAGGAACTCCTGTACCGGTTCGATGACTCGCGTCCCGATCAACAGCACGGTCAACACCAGGTACGGGGACCAGGCGCGAAGGAGCCCCATCGACGGGGTCGAATTGACGTCCTTGGCTGCGGCCGGTGCGTCGATGTCGTCCGTGTCGGCGTCCTCCGTATCGACGTCTTCAGCGCCCGCATCCTCTCCGCCAGGTTCGATGGTGCCGACCCAGTGGTCCGGCCACTCCTCACGCGGGGGGAACTCCCACTCGTCTTTCGGCTGGAGGTAGCCGGCACGGAGCAGTCCGACGACGACGGCACCACCCACCATCGGCGCGAAGAGCGAGGGGAGTTCGGGGCCGACGAGGAACGCCGTCGCCATGTACGGGATCGCGAAGGCGACCCCGGAGACGATCGCGAGCGGAACGACGCCTTTGACGGGCGCGAGCGACCGCTCCTCGCCGAAGAAGTAGACGACCATCGCGACGGCGACAAGCGGCATCAAGATACCGAGGGTTCCGTTAAACAGGGCGGCGAACGCGCCCGCTTCCGCGGCATACTGCGGGACGGTCTGCCCCGTCCCCTCGGCGATCGATCCCTCGACCGCGCCGAGTGGCTGTTGGAACCCGACGATCACCGGCGTTCCCACCGCGCCGAAGACGGTCGCGATGGCGTGGCCGATGAGCGCGGCGATCACCGCGGCCAACGCGGGGAAGCCGAGCGCGAGCAGAAGCGGCGCGACGACCGCCGCCGGCGTCCCGAATCCGGCGACACCCTCCAGGAACGTCGCCAGGAAGAAGGCGAGCAGGATTACCTGTACACGTCGATCGTCGCTGATAGTTGCGAACCCGGCGTTGATCCGGTCGACGGCTCCCGAGCGCATCAGGGTATATAACAGGACGAGCGCGCCGAAGACGATCCAGAGGATCTCGATGGCGGCCATGACTCCAGTGAGGCTTGCGGCCGCGACGAACTCAAGCGGCATCTCCCAGAAGGCGAACGCGATGATCGCGGCGGCGGCCCACGCGATCGGCATGACCCGTGTCGCCGACCAGAGCGCCCCGACGAGCAGGGCGGCGACGATCAAAAGCGGCGTCAGCGCGAGTAACGTATCAATCATTCGCGCCTCCACCGATGGTCAGTGCTGCATAGCGATACGGCCTCCAAGTGTATCGATTTATTAACACAGTTGGAATTCTCCCATCCTGTATTTTATGTGTTATGGTTTCTGCAACTGTTATCCGAAATATAGTGTATATAATAGTGTACGAT
>PWGU01000136.1 GCA_003554605.1 Halorubrum sp. | reverse complement strand
CTGCCTGAAGTCGGCATAATACAGCAACCCCGCGGTCATTCCCAACACGAACAGCACGTTCATGATGAAAAAGACCGGCACGCCGACGAGCGTATACTCGACGAACCACTCCGCGATCTCGAAGACGCCGTCCTCGACTAAAAGCGGCAGCGAGAAGATGACCGCCCCGACGAACGACTCCGCCATGTCACGGGTGGTGTATTTGCTGATCCGGCTGGTGAACGCCTTGCTCCCCGGCATGCGTTCGACCAGCGCGATGGTCTGTTTGACCTTCCGGCGCTCCGCGTCGTCGTCGACGATCGCCTCCAGCGAGTCGAGTTTGGTCAACAGGTCGTCGATGCTCGGGTCCTCCGGAAGCCCGGCGGTGAGGGTGCCGTTGGGATCGCCCGTCGGTGCCTCGGCCCCGGTCGTGTCCGGAGGGGACGTATCCTCGGCCCCATCGTCGCGGCTCATGCAGGGAGGGACAGGATGGGTATATAAAAAGGTGGCCGACCCCGGGACGGTTCGCGGATCGTCACCCCAATCGGTCGAGAAACGACGCGAGCGCGGCGTTGAACGCGACCGGAGCCTCGATCATCGCGAGGTGGGCGGCGTCCTCGATCGTCGCCCGCTCACAACGCGGTATCGAGTCGGCGAGGGTGTCGTGCGCCGCCGGTGGCGTAAGCCGGTCGTACTCGCCCACGAGCGCCAGCGCCGGCGGCTCAACCGCCGGGAGCCGATCGCGGACGTCGAACCGATCACAGGTCCGAAAGTCGCGCTCGAGGACCGACCGGCCACACGCACGCATCGTCGCCATCGACACCTCGGTGTATTCGGCGGGGACGTCGTGAAAGAGTCGGTCGTCGCCGTGGAGGAACTCGATCGCCCGATCGAAGTCGTCCGCGAGCCAGTCGAGGAGCGCGGGCAGGACGGGGAGCCGCGCGCCGGTGCCCGCGAGAACGAGCCCCGCGAGGTCGACGTCGCGTTCGAGCGCGACCCACAGGACGACGGCCCCGCCCAGCGAGTTGCCACAGAGGACCGGCGGGGTCGTCGACTCCGTCCCCGCCTCCAGTACCGCGACCACGTCGTCCGCGTAGGCGTCGAGCGTCTCGGGGCCGGGGGCGGCGTCGACGTCGTCGCTCGCGCCGTGTCCGGAGAGGTCGAGCGTGACGACCGGAAACCGATCGGCGAGCCGCGTCTGTGCCCGCCACACGTCGCCCGTGCCCCCGCTTCCGTGGATGAAACAGATCGGCGGGCCGTCGCCGCCGCGGTCGAACCGGCGGAACGCGGTCGCACGGCCGTGGTGGGATGTCCGTTCCATGGGTGAGACTTCCCGGCGGAGGTGTATAAAAAGACGCGGCGGGTGGACTGCTCTATTTAAACGGGTGTGTGTCCCCTACAATAGGTGCGCGAGCAGCACCGTCGCGAGCCCGAAGTAGATCACGAGCGCGGTAACGTCCTTCACGGTCGTCACGAGCGGGTCCGAGACCGCCGCCGGGTCGTAATCCAGCTTGTGGGCGATCCACGGGACGACGTAGCCGACGAGGCTCGCGATGACACAGACCGCGACGAGCGAGACGAAGATGACGAAGGCGATGGTGCCCGCATCCGCCGTCTCGCCGCGAAGTCCGGCGATCCAGCCGTAGGCGGCGAGCGCGCCGATGGAGCCGATGATCAGGCCGATCACGAGCCCGACTTTCGTCTCACGCGCGAAGTGGCGCATCGCGTTCTCGTCGTCGATGTGGCCGAGCGCGAGCCCGCGGACGAAGATGGTCGACGCCTGCGTGCCGACGTTCCCGCCCATGTCCATGATCACGGGGATGAAGAAGCCGAGGACGATAACCGCATCCAGCGTCTCCTCGAAGCCCTCGATGACGAGCCCCGCCGCGAGGCCGCCCGCCAGCGCGACGAGCAACCACGGGAGTCGAAGCCGGAGGATCCGCGAGATCGACGATTCGAGGATCGCCGTCGAGCGCGCTTCCTCGGCGCTCGAAAACGAGATCCCTGCGCTTTTCATGATGTCCTCGGTCGCCTCCTCCTCGATGGCACCCATCATGTCGTCGGCGCGGACGACGCCACGGAGCGCGCCTTTGGCGTCGGTCACCGGCAGCACCGGGAATTCGAGCTCACGCATCCGGCGGGCAGCGGGCTCGATCTCGTCGTCGACGCCGAGGGTGATCAGCTCCGTGGTCATGATCTCCGAGACGGGCGTGTCCTCGGGCGCGTTCAGCAGTTCGCGCAGCGAGAGCACCCCGGCGAGTTCGTCGGGCTCGCCCCTCTCGTTGGCACCCTCAACGACGTAAATGTAGTAGACCGTCGTCTCCTCCTCGTCGGTCGGCACGAACTCGCGGAAGCGGTCGATGGCGATGCCGGCGAACGTGTCGGCACCGACGGCCACGTAGTCGTGGGTGAGAACCTCGGAGACGATGTCGAAGTGCTGTTCGGGAGTCGGGTCAGAGGTGGCACCCTTCCCGGTGCCGCCGTCGGGATAAAAGAACTCGTCGGACGGGCCGTCGGCGTTCATGCGTGCCCTCCGATGGGTTCACCCGCGACAAGTTCGCCGTTCGGGGTCCCGTCGACGGTGTCGGTGGCGACGGGTGGTTCATAGGCGGTCGCAACGTGCCGTGCAGCCGGCGCCACGTGCGCCGACTCGTATTCGT
>PWGU01000003.1 GCA_003554605.1 Halorubrum sp. | reverse complement strand
TCCGTCGACTTCGACGTCGCGTTCGGCGTCAGCCCGTGCGGTATGGAGGGATCCGCATGACCGCGGGTGGCCGCGACGGCTCCGCGGGCGGACACTCTGTGTTCGGCCTGAGCCGCCGCCGGCTCCTCGCGGGGCTCGGCGGCATCGGCGCAATCGGCGCCGCAAGCGGCGCGGGCACCTCGGCGTACTTCACGGATGCCGCGTCGTTCGCGGACAACGGGATCGGCGCAGGGGAGGTCGAGATCCTGATCGACGGAACGCCCGCGCCCGATGGTACCCTCGCCTTCGAGGTTGATAGCATCGACCGCGGCGAATCCGACACTGAGCGTTTCCGGATCGAGGTACGGACGAACCGGGCTCGGCTCTGGCTCGGCACCGACTGCCCGCCCGCCTTCGACCCGCTCGGCGACGCCATCCAGGCGACGCTTTCGGCGGGTATCGGCTCCTCGGAGACGACGCTCGCCTCGGGATCGGTCGCCGACATCCGTCGAAAGCTCGTCTCCGGCATCCGGCTCGACGACCTCGATGGCGACGCCTGCCTCGATCCCGCTGGCGACCCGCTCGAACTCGTCCTCGACTGGTCGCTTCCCGCCGATGCGCCCGAGCGGGCCGCCGGCGCGTCCACGCCGTTCGGGGTGCAATTATACACCGAACAGTGCCGACACGTCTCGGAGGCGACTGCGGAGAACTCGAACCCCTTCGCTGACGCCCAGACGTGTCCGGACCCGTGTGTGATCTGTGCGGACGGCAACGGCGTGAAGATCGGCTCGCTCAGGCTCCGATACCTCGGGGCGGAGACGGCACACGTGACCGCTGCCGCAACCGGCGGCGGTGCGGGTGGCGCTGGACAAGGTGGAACGGTCGTGTTCGACGGGTCAGTTGACCCCGACGAGACGTTCCTCGTCGACGCCGGATCGACCGATGTCGCCGGACCGGACGGCAACTGGATCGGCCCGAACCTCTACGTCGATGATGAGGGGACCGCTTCCGGTGGCAATGGCACGCCAGGACACGCAGGCGGCTCCACTCGCGTTCGGGGAGTGAAGATCCACACGAGCTGCTCGGAACCGCTCGAACCAGGCATGGTCTTCGGCAACTTCGAGATCGTCTCGGCCACGACCATCGACGGGATGGACCTGTGTGACGCTCGCGACGACGGTGAAAACGGGGAGGATGGCCCGGAGGAACCCGAGGAGCCGACAGACGACTGCGTCGTCTGTGCGGACGGACGGGTCAGCCTTCGGACGCTCACGCTCGCGTACATCGGACCCGGATCGACACGGACCAGCGTTCAGTCGGCCAAGGGGAACACGAGCGGCGTGCTCTTCGACGACGAACTCGACACCGGCGAGGAGTTCACGATCGACGGGGCCGACGTCGACCGACCCGGACAGGGCTCGGATCGGCTCGGCCCGGACATTCGGATCGAAGACGCTGCGGGGACGACGGACGTTCACGTGAGCTGCTCGGAGCCGCTCCAGGTCGGTGACACGTTCCCGACGGAGGATCCGCGCTACGAGATCATCGCCGGAACGACCACCGACGGAAGGCCGCTTTGCGGCTCGGAGGAGCAGTAATGACCCGACCAATCTCACTCAAAACAATCGCAAACGTCCTCGGGATCGTCCTGTTGATCGCCCTCGTCGCACCCTTCGTGGTGTACGCGGTACCGGGGGTGATCGGCGCGGATCACAGCTTCGTCGTGCTCACCGCGAGCATGACGCCGGCCATCGCGCCCGGGGATGTCGTGATCGTCGCCGAGCGCGACCCCGCGGCGATCGTCGAGGGCGACGTTATCACGTTCGTCCGCGGCGACAACGAAGTCCCCGTGACCCACCGCGTCATCGACGTGGTTGATGGCCCCGGCGGTGTCGCCTTCGAGACGCAGGGTGATGCCAACGGCGCACCCGACGCCTCGCTCGTGCCGGGGGCCAACGTGATCGGCGCGGTGGCGCTGACGATCCCGTACATCGGGTACGTGATCCAGTTCGCCGGCTCGCCGCTCGGTTTCGCCGTGCTCGTCGTGTTGCCGTTCGCGCTGCTCGCGCTTTCGGAGGTCTGGAGTCTTTACCGTGCGCGCTCGGCGGCATCGACCGGTGCCGGTGCGGCCGAAGCCCAGCCGTCGGGCGACGAGCGTGCGGACACGGACCCGTCGGGCGACGACGTGTCGAACGCTCACGACGGGGGAGTCGCCGACGGCACCACGGGTGTCGGCGTGCCGGCGAGCCCCGCTGCTGATGCTGGTGGGTTCATGATCACGGACCGGACGCTTGAGGGCGGTCTCGGCGTACTGCTCGTCTTTGCGCCCTACGCGGTCTACGTCGCTTACACGACGCCGACGGCGCTCACGATCGCGTTCGGCACCGGTGCCATCCTCACCACCCTCGGCATCGCCGTGCTGTTGGTTGCGGGCCGGCGTGCCCGCACGCCAGTCGCGGTCGATGAGACGGCCGATGAAGCGGATGTGCCGGTCGCCGATGAGAGGGTGGATGAAGCGGATTCACCGATCCTCGATGACGGCTTCGACCGAGCGATCGACCCATCGCCCGAGCCGACGCCCGACGGCGGAATGGAGGACGGAGATCACGACGACTTCCCGTCGAACACCGCCCGCGGGTCCCCGGAGGGGTCGCGATGAACCGGATAGCGACGTCGGTTTTCGCCGTGACGCTTTCGGCGGTTGTCGTGTTCGCGGCGGCGTTCGGCGGTGGTTACGCCACCGTGGCGCTGTTCACGGACGATGCGTCGATCGAGGGCGAGTTCACCTCGGTGGACGACTTCACGCCGATCGAGGAGTCCCCGCCCGAGGAGGCAGAACCCTCGATCGACGGCGACCGCAGCCATGTCGACGGTGGATCCACCGCCGGCAACGGGACAACGGCGGACTCGGCGATGGGGAACGGGACCACAACGGATCGCCCGATCGGGAACGAAACGGTCGAGGGTCCGGGAGCGGAGAACCCGAACGGGACGGCGATCGACGGATCCCCGGACGACGAACTGCCGGCGGACGATCCCGACGGATCGGACGGCGATGATTCCGACGGCCCGGCTGTCGACGACCCCGACGAGTCGGATGATGACGAAACCGGCGCACCGGGTACCGGCGATGGCGACGGGTCGGAGTCCGCGGTGAACGACGACACCGCCACCGACGGGGAGCCGACGGGTCCGGAGATGGACGCCGATGACGACGCGAACGCGACCGAAGAGGGGAAGCAGACGGACGACGTGGAGGGATCAGGGTCGGGCGACACGGCGGCTCCCGACGATGCTCCCGATGTCGATCAGGAGGACGAGGCGGATGACGCCGGGTCGGAGGCCGAGTCGGACGCCGATGCAAGCGGCTCGGACGCTGCCGGCGACGATTCGGAGGCCGATAAAGGCGGGACGAACGGTGGAGGTGATGCCGACGATGGCGCAGCGGACGCCGAAGAAGACGGTAGCGAGGACGGCGACGGTAGCGAGGACGGCGACGGATCCGAGACCATCGACCGCGACGAAGACGACGACGGCGACGATGACGTCGGCGATGGGGAGACCGCAGCATGAGCAACCGAACGGCTGTCGGTGCGCCCGTGCGCTGGGCTCCCGGTGTCGGATGGAACGAGGCATGGCAGGAACACGATGACAACGAAGAAACGAGATCAACGGCTGACGACGACGGTGAAAGGGTGAACGATGACGGGCCGGCTTGCGACGATGGCCGGCCGTCGTAACGGCCAGCGGGCACAGCGGGTCGATCGCGGGACGGAACGTCCCAGCGGCCGATCCGCTCTCCACGGTCGATTCTCGATCACCAAGCGAGGGGTGCTCCTGATCCTGACGGCGGCGCTGATCGTGATCTTCCTGTTCGGGCTCTTAAGCGGCCTCTGAACGTCGTGGAAGCGGTTCGCCTCGACGCGATTGACATCTCACCGTGACGCCCCCTTCCCCCACCGACCGACGGCGAGGGCGGAGCCGTCGTCCAGCGTCTTCCGTCGGCCATCAAGCACGTCAAACCGCTCATTGCGACGTCGTTCGAGCCATCGAAGCAGCCGCGCCGCCCACGTCAGCTTTCTCGCCTTCATCGAATCCACGGTCGGGTCGTCGAACGACCAGCCGGGAAAGACGAGCCGCCCAGCCCCGACGTGATCGGCGAGGAAGGCCGCACGGTCGCCGTCGGTGAACCCACCGACGTTCTCGACCGCCCCACGCGGGGCGACCTGCGTCGTCACGAGGGTACTCTCCGCGTCGTATTCGGGGAGCCACTCGCGGACCGCCGGGATGTTGTCACCGTGTGCGTGCGCCGCCACCGGGACGCCGCGGGCGGTCAGTTCCGCCCCCGTCTCCGGGTTTTTATCCAGGTCGGTGACCATGCAGTCCACGTCGATCCCGGCATCGATCAGCACGTCGGCCGCGGTCGAGGCGGCGACGACCACGTCGGCCGACCGGGCGAGCGCCAGTTCGTCGGGAAGGGTGGGTGCGGCCCCCGCGATCGCCACCGTCGCCCCACGCCAGTCGGCGAACCGTTCGAACGCGAACGGGGTCGCGAACTCGGCGGCGACGTCGCGCGCCCGCTCGTCGGCCGCCCGTCCGAAGCCGAAATCGGCGATGATCGCCTCATATACCGGCTCGAACTCCTCGAAGTTCATCGGCGCTTCACCCGTCTCTTCGCTCGTCGCTGCCGGTGCGGGCGCTGTCGCTCCCGGGTGAAAATATTGTATGGGCCGGAGTGGCACAGAGTACCCCTACCCGCGTGCCCCTCCAGCGTCCGGTTGAATCGTTGTCCACACGGCGGCATAAACTTTCTCTTACTTGAAGGAGTCGCCAACATCATCCAAAACGTCACTAAGGCCCACTGAAACGTCCGAAACGACCGATTTCGTCGTCTCGATCTCCGCCAGCGTCCCGACGAGGAGCCCGCGGTGGCCCGTCCCCCCATCGGAGGCGGTCTCGATGCCCCCCTCGGAGGGTCGTTCCGCTCCGTCTGCGGCGACGAACCGAGCGCCGCCGTCCGCGGCCGCCGCACGCAACGCGCCGACCTCGGCCTCGCTCAATCCGGTGAGTTCGTAGACGCGGGTGACGGCGTGGTCCGCCCCGTCCGTATCGCCGCCGAGTCGGTCGAGGTGGCGTGCGGCCTCCCGGGTCGTCGTCACGTCGAGTTCCTCGATGGAGGGTTCCCCGGACCGGCTGACCCGGTCACGGGCGAACTCCGCGCCGATGATCGCCGCATCACGCGTTTCCGCGACGTCGTGGGTGCGGATCACGTGTGCGCCGCGCTCGACGGCCATCGAGGTTGCCGCCAGCGACACCGGCAGCGCGCCGTCGGTGTCCCGACCGACGAGTTTCCGGAGGAACGACTTCCGGTTGATCGAGACGAGGATCGGCCGCCCGTAGCCGCGGAACTCCCGGAGCCGTCTGAAGGTGTCGCGGTCGTCCGCAAGGGTCGCCGTCTCCGACCAGCGTCCGAACGCCGGGTCGAGGATCGTCTTGTCGGTGAAGCCGCCGTTCGAGAGCGCCTCGTACACGGCGTCGACGCCGTCGACCGCGCCGGGACGTTCGAGGTCAGGCGGGGAGGCCATCTTCGCGACGGCGACGTCGTGTTCCTCACAGACGCGGGCCATTTCGGGGTCGGCGAAGCCACAGACGTCGTTGACCATGTCGAACCCGCGGGCGAGCGCCTCCTCGGCGACCTCGTGATAGCGGGTCTCGATGGACCAGACGGCGTCGCCGGAGGTGGACGCCATCGTTTCGACCGCGACATCGAGTCGTTCCAACTCCTCGTCGGCGCTGAGCACGTCGAGCTCCTTGTTCGCCGATTCGAGCCCCACGTCGACGATGTCGGCCCCCTCGCCGATCAGCTCCTCGTCGACGTAGGCGGCCGCCTCGTCGGGCTCGTCGTAGACACTCGGGTCGTACGGCGACTCCTCGGAGACGTTCAACACGCCCATGATCCGGGGTGGATACTCGTCGCCGATCCCAAGGCCTGCGGCGTCCACGTTTCGCATATCCGTATCACGGGTGGAACACCTATAGAACCCTCGAAAGCGGCGGTCGATCGGGCTCCTCATTTATATCCCATCGCCCGCACCCGGAGGGACGCCCTTTTATCCGCGCCGGGCGGAACCTCCCCCATGGCGAAAGTGAGCGTCGGACTCCGCGGCTGGCGGTTCGACGAGGAGGAGATCTTCACCGAGGAGGGCGAACTGAAGCCGCTCGATGAGATCCCCGAGGACCCCCGCGAGCGGCTCGTCCGCCTGACCCGGCTCGTCGAGGAGCCGTGTGACGTCTGTTATCTCGAGTACGGCGAGGCGGAGATCCACCGCTGTAATCAGGCACGGATCGTCTACGGGGAGCCACGAGGCGAGGTCCTCTTATGCCCCGGTCACGAGCCGTCGTTCGTCTACTGGTTCCACGAGGCGGGTGGAAGCGAGCATAAAGGAACCCGCGCACTCGCCGAGCACTTTCACGAGTGGGCCGCCGCGGGCAACGAGGCCCCCGAGGGCTACGGCGCCGTCGAACACGTCGATGAGGACCCCGACGGGCTCCCCGACCCGCCGGATGAACGCGAGATCCAGGAGCGGCTGGCCGAGGAGGCCGGCTTCGAACGTGAGCGGATCGACATCCGGAAGCTCGCCGGGACGGAGGAGCCGAGCGAGGACGAGCGCGTCACCGACGAGGACCTCGCCGACCTCGACCTCTCGACGGAGTATCCGTCCGATCGATGAGCGACGACGAACCAGCGAACGGCTCACCCATCGACGACCCCGCCGGTAGCGACGATCATCGTCCCGCTCATCGCCCGAAGCCGGTCGTCGTCGTGGTCGAACCGGAGACCCCCGGCAACATCGGCACCATCGCCCGGGCGATGAAGAACTTCGGGCTCTCCGAGCTGAAGCTCGTGAACCCCCCCGAACTCGACCCCGACGGCGAGGCGTACGGCTTCGCCGGCCACGCCCGCGAGGACGTGCTTCCGAACGCCGAGGAGGTCACCTTCGAGGAGGTCGTAGAGAACTACTACACTGTGGGGACGACGGCGATCACCGGCGAGGACGACCGCCGCCACGAACGGTTCCCGTTTAAAACGCCCGTCGAGCTTCGCGAGTCGTTGAAGGCGGTCGCCGCGCCGACCGCGCTCGTCTTCGGCCGCGAGGGACGCGGGCTCAACAACGACGAGCTCTCCCGGATCGACGAGGTCTGTTCGATCCCCGCCGCGGACGACTACCCCGTGTTAAACCTGGGGCAGGCCGCCACGGTCCTTTTATATGAGCTCCGCGATCTGACCGTCTCCGAGACCCAACTCCCGGACGTCGACGTCACTCGCGCCTCGGAGGCCGACATCGAACAGTTCCACGAGTTCTTCGGGGAGTTCCTCGCGGCGACTGGCGAGCGAGCACATCGTCGCGAGCGGAATGCGCTGTTGATGCGCCGGCTGCTCGGCCGTGCCCACCCCACGGACCGTGAGGTCCACTCGCTTTTGGGGACGTTCCGGAAGGCGAACGCCAAACTCGATCACGCCGATTTCCTCGCGGCGAAGTACGACGAGCCGCTGTACTCGCGGGAGTGATCCCGGGACCGCAGGTGGCGGTCAGTCCCACGGTCCCGGTCGTCACCGACCCGTCACCGATCCGGTATCGACTTGGCCCCTGATTTAAAAACCGAACGTATGCATGAGGACCTCCGAGCGGGCGCACGCGACGTGTCGCCGCTGCTTTTGGGGATCGCGCCCTTCGGGCTCGTCGCCGGGATCGCCGCCGTCGAGGCCGGACTCGGGTTCACACAGGCGGTCGGGATGTCCGTCATCGTCTTCGCGGGGGCCTCCCAACTCGCGGCGCTCGACCTCATCGGCGCGAACGCGCCCTTCGCGGTCGTCGTCGCGACCGCGGTCGTGATCAACCTTCGGGTGGTGATGTACTCGGCCTCCATCGCCCCGCACTTCGCCGAGTACGGCGAGCGGCTGCGTGCGGGGCTCGCCTACGTCCTCACCGATCAGGCGTACGCGCTCTCCATCGCCGAATTCACCGGTGACACGGAGCGGAGCCGCTGGCGATACTACCTCGGCGTCGCCACCCCGCTGTGGCTCGTCTGGCAGGTTTCGACCGTCATCGGGTTCGTCCTCGGCGCGGGCGTCCCGGAGGCGTGGGGGCTCACCTTCGCGGTCCCGCTCGTCTTCCTCGCGCTGCTCGTCCCCGCGATGAAGGACCGCCCGACGACGGTCGCCGGCGCGGTCGGTGGGGTCGTCGCCCTTCTCGCCGCCGGCGTGCCGTTCAGCCTCGGCCTGCTCGTCGGCGCGACCGCCGGCATCGTCGCCGGGCTCCTCGTCGAGGTGGTGACGTGATCCCCGCCTCCGGCGGTGTCGTGGGTACCTCCGCGGGAACGACCGCGATGAGCGATGCCCGGATCTGGCTCGCCATCGTCCTCATCGGGGTCGCGACCTACGGCTTCCGCTACTCGTTCATCCACCTCTTCGGCCGGATCGACGCGGTTCCGCCGACGGTGATGCGGGTGCTCAAATACGTCCCGCCGGCGGTCCTCGCCGCGCTCGTCGTCCCCGACCTCGTCACGCTTCGACCCACCGTCGCGGCCACGTTGCTCGACGAGCGGCTGATCGCCGGGGTCGTCGCCGGCGCGGTCGCGTGGCGCACCGAGAACGTCTTCGCGACCATCGGCGTCGGCATGGTGACGCTCTGGATCCTCCGATTCGTCGTCCTCGCGTGAGCCGAGAGCGGGGTTTTTGCTCCCGGAACCGAAACGAGGGATATGACCAACGACAGACGTCAGGCCGGGTTCAAACAACGGACCCGCGTCGCCGAGGCGCGCTCGACGCTCCTCGATGCCACCTCCCCCCACGGGCGGTCGGAGACGGTCCCCCTCGGGGACGCCGACGGCCGCGTCCTCGCCGAGCCGATCGACGCACCCGTTCCCGTCCCGGGCTACGACCGGGCAGCGATGGACGGATACGCCGTCCGCGCCGAGGACACCTTCGGGGCCTCCAACCGCTCGCCCGCCGTCCTCAGAGCGACAGCGCGGGAGGGACCGGTCGGCCCCGGCGAGGCCGCCCGCGTCCACACCGGAAGCGACCTCCCGGCGGGTGCCGACGCGGTCGTGATGATCGAACACGTCGAGGAGGTCGGCGACGAGGTGGAGACGTTCGACGCGGTCGCCGCCGGCGAGAACGTCGGGGCGGCCGGCGAGGACGTCGCCGAGGGACAGCGACTCTACGGGCCCGGTCACGTCCTCCGCCCCTCGGATCTCGGGCTGTGTAAATCGGTGGGGATCGAGTCGGTGACCGTCCACGAGCGCCCCGAGGTGGCCGTGATCCCGACCGGGGAGGAACTGGTTCAATCGGACCCCGAACCGGGGCAGGTGATCGAGACCAACGGGCTCACCGTCTCCCGGCTGGTCGAACGGTGGGGCGGCGTCCCCCGCTATCGGTCGATCGTCACCGACGACGAGCAGTCGCTCGCGGCGGCATTCGAGCGCGACCTCGACGCCGACGTGGTCGTGACGACCGGCGGATCTTCGGTCGGCGAGCGGGACCTGATCCCGGAGGTCCTTGACGACCTCGGGGAGGTGCTCGTCCACGGGGTCGCGCTCAAACCCGGCCACCCGGTCTGTCTCGGCGTCATCGAGGACACGCCCGTGGTCTGCCTGCCGGGCTACCCGGTCGCCTGTATCGTCAACGCCGCGCAGTTCCTCCGTCCTGTGTTAAAAAGGGTCGCGGGGACCACCACCGAGCCGTTCCCAACGCGGCGGGCCCGGCTGGACCGAAAGATCCCGAGCGAACCGGGAACCCGGACGTTCGCACGGGTACGGTTGACATCCGACGGCGAAGGGGTGGAGGATGCCGACGCCGACGCGGGGGGCGAGGACGCCGAGGGCGACGCGGCGAGGGAGGTGGCACACATCGCCACCCCGACCCGCGCGAGCGGCTCCGGCGTCCTGTCGAGCGTCGCGCTCGCGACGGGCTGGGTCGTCGTCCCCGAGCCGCGGGAGGGCCTCGACGCCGGCGAACTCGTCGACGTGCAGCTGTGGGAGGTGACCCCATGAGCGACCGCCGGGAGTTCCACGACCTCGTGTCGCCCGAGGCCGCCCACGAGGCGATCGCCTCGCTCGATCTCACCCCGGAGCCGGAGACGGTGCCGCTCTCGGAGGCGCGCGGTCGCGTCCTCGCCGAACGGATCGACGCCGACCTCGACGTGCCGGGGTTCGACCGGGCGTCGATGGACGGCTATGCGGTCCGCGCACGCGATACCTTCGGGGCCGACGAGGCCGACCCCGCCGAGTTGATCCGTGTCGGGGCCGTCCACGCGGGTGAGACGCCCTCGGTGACCGTCGAGCCCGGCACCTGCGTCGAGATCTCGACCGGTGCCGTGATGCCCGAGGAGGCGGACGCGGTCGTGATGGTCGAGCGCACGGACGAGGTCGGTGACGCGAGCGACGGAAGAGCCACGATCGCCATCCGAACCGCCGTCGCGCCCGGGGATCACGTGATGACCGCCGGTGCCGACGTCGCCGCCGGTGCCCGCGCGCTCGGCCCCGGCACGCGGCTGACCGCCCGGGAGATCGGCCTCCTTTCGGCGCTTGGGGTGGAGGCGGTGCCGGTCCGCGGGAAACCCACCGTGGGGATCGTCTCGACGGGCGACGAACTGGTTCGTCCCGGCGAGCCGCTTGACCCCACCCGCGGGGAGATCTACGACGTCAACTCGACGACGATCGCCGCGGGCGTCGCCGAGGCGGGCGGCGAGCCGGTTCTCTATCCGCACGCGGGCGACGATTACGACGAGATGGAGCGGCTCCTCCGACGTGCCGCCGACGAGTGCGACCTCGTCTGTTCGAGCGGGTCGACCTCGGCGAGCGCGGTCGACGTGATCTACCGCGTCATCGAGGAGCGGGGCGACCTCCTCGTGCATGGTGTCGCGGTCAAACCCGGCAAGCCGATGCTCATCGGGCGGCTCGACCGCGCCGACGGCGGCGAATCCGCCTACGTCGGACTTCCCGGCTACCCCGTCTCTGCGCTCACGATCTTCCGGACGTTCGTCGCCCCCGCGATCCGTCGGGCGGCCGGGCGTCCCGAGCCGCCGACGGCGACGGTCGAGGGGCGGATGGCGCTCCGCGAGCGCTACGGCGAGGGGCGGCTTCGACTGATGCCGGTCGGCGTGCTTGACGTTTCGGACCCGTCCGACGGCGACGCGGATGAGACGGGCGGTGAACCCGAAGTTGCCCCGCTCGTCTATCCGGTTGATAAGGGCTCGGGCGCGACGACGAGCCTCGTCGAGGCGGACGGCATCGTCGCCGTCGATCCCGATACCGAATACCTCGACGCGGACGAGCCGGTGACGGTCACGCTCTTTTCACCCGACGTTCGTCCCCCCACGCTGCTCGGGGTCGGTGAGGACGACCCCGCGCTCAACCGGCTGCTCGACCGGCTTGAGAACCCCCGATACCTCCCCGTCGGCTCCCGCGAGGGCTTCCGACGGCTCCGTGACGGCGTGCCCGATATCGCCGTCACTGCCGGGCCGCTCGCCCGCGAGGTCGACCACGTCGAACTCGGCGGCTGGACCCGCGAGTGGGGGCTCGTCGTCCCTGACGGAAATCCACGGGGTGTCCGCGAGCTCGCCGACCTCGTCGACCGCGACCTTCGACTCGTGAACCGCCCGACCGATTCCGGGCTCCGAGGAAGCCTCGACGATGCCCTCGCGGAGCTCGCCGCCGAACGGGACGTCGAACGGACGGCGCTCACGGCGGCGATCGACGGCTACGGGTTGACGGTGCGCGCCTTCGAAAGCCCCGTCCGCCGGGTCCTCGCCGGCGACGCGGACGTCGGCCTCGGCCTCAGGGCGACGGCCAGCCGGCTCGGTGCCGCGTTCGTCCCGCTCGGCGAGCAGCGGGTCGTCGTCCGTGCCGCCCCCGACCGGGTCGATCGGGACGCCGTCACGGAGGTTGAGACGGCGCTCACGGACGTTGACGACATCCTCCGCGGGCTCGCCGGCTATTCGGAATAGACGGACGTCGTCTTCGCGCTCACCGATTTTGGCGACCCTTCGTCTGCCGGTAATCCCGGCTCAAGACCTCCCCGCGGAGGTGTTCGATGAAGGCATCGGCCTCGGCGTCGGTCATCCCCGCCGGCTCACGCATCGGAACGATCTCGAAGCCACGGCCGCGGATCGTCGTCGCGTGCTCGGCGTCGATGTCGAACGAATCCGGTCGACGCGTGGTGTACTCCAGCGCGAGCGCACGTAGCGCCCGTTCGCCGACCGGCACGATGATCTGGGGGTTGATGCTCCGGATCTCGGCGTTGAGGAAGGGCTCGCACGTCTCCACCTCCCGGTCGGTCGGGTCGCGTTCGGGGTGTCGACAGCGCGTCAGGTACGTGAAAAAGACGTTCTGGACGTCCGGCTCCGTCGCCTTCGGCGACGAGCGAACGAAGCCGAGTTCGGCAAAGATGTCCTGCATCCGCTCGCCGCCCTCTGCGCCTGTGAAGGGGACGCCATTCGCCTCGGCGGCGGCCGTCGGCGCCTCGCCGACGACGAGGAACTCCGCGCCGACGTCGCCGTAGCCGTGGACGATCCGCTCGCGAGAGTCGCAAAGCTCGGGACAGTTCTCACAGGCGGTATCCATCCCGAACGGGTTCGCGAACTCGCGTTGATTGGCGTCCACGATCCGATTCTGGTGTCGAAGGGGCCTAAATGGCTCGCCCGCCAGTCACGTGAGGGTGTACGTCTCGTGATCGGCGTCGACGAGGTCCTGCTGGCGGAGGGTCTTTAACACGCCGTACAGCGCGATCTTCTTCATGCCGAGGTCGTCGGCCAGTTCGCCGACGGTCGCCTCGCCGTTCGTCGTCAGATACAGATACACGAGTTTGGCGCGCGGTGACTGCAACTCCGGTGGTAGCGGTCGCGTCGCCGCCTCCGTTTGTAACATCTTGGTTGGACTTAGTATTTCGACGATAATAAACCCCCTATTCAACGATCGTCGAAACACCACAAGAGAGCTCAAAAGCGCCGATTTTGGCCGTTCAATATACAATCGTCGGCAGCAGACGGCCTTATTACACCCCTGTTTCCGTCCGAAGGGCGACCGTTTTCGACCCCTGACGGATATGAAACCGTGAGGGATCCGGATCGACGGTGATGGATCCGTGCGGCTGGCCCGCCGGCTCAGTAGGACCGGACCTTCGGCTCGTACGTCTTGTTCTCGCCCTCAAGGATGACGGGTTTATACCACAGCTCCGGCTCGCCATCGTTCCACGAGACCATCGTGTGTTTGAGCCACTCCTCGTCGTCGCGGATCTGATTCTCCTTGCGCCAGTGGGCGCCGCGGAACTCCTTGCGCGCGAGCGCGCCCATCGTCAGCGCCTCCGCGATGTCAAGCAGGTTTCGCGTCTCCATCGTGTGGATCAGGTCGGTGTTGTACGTCCGGGAGGGGTCCGAGACGGCGACGTCCTTGTACGCCTCGCGGGCCTCCTGGATGTCCTCCAACGCCTGCTTGAGCCCCGGTTCCTCGCGGAACACGTTGACGTGTTGGGTCATCGTCTTCTGGACGGCCGAGCGGATCTCCGCGTGGTTGCGCCCGCGCCGGTCCATCAGCTCCTCGACGTACGCTTCCGCCCGCTGGACCGCGGCCGAGAGGACGGTCTCGGGGTCCGTAACGACCGCGCCACCGTCGGCGGCCGCGGGGCTCGTTCCGCCCAACTCGCCGAGTTCCGTCTCGAACTCGTAGTCGGCCATCTCGTACTCGCCGGTCTTGCCGGTCGGGATCTCCGCCTCACCGAGGTCGTCGCCGGCGGCGTGGCGGCCCGCCCGCTTGCCGAAGACGATGAGCTCGGGCAGGGCGTTCCCGCCCAGTCGATTCGCGCCGTGCACCGACGCACAGGCACACTCGCCGACCGCATACAGGCCGCTGATGCAGGTCTCGCCGTGTTCGTTCGTCTCGACGCCGCCCATCCCGTAGTGCTGGCCGGGCTTGACGGGCATCGGCTCGGTGAGCCCGTCGGCACCCTCGAAGTCCTCCGCGAGGTGCAGGATGTTCTCCAACCGGTCGATGATGCGCTCCTCGCCGAGGTGGCGCATATCGAGGTGGACGTACTCGTCTTCGATCCCGCGGCCCTCGTTGACCTCCGTCAACTCCGCGCGGGAGACGACGTCACGGGAGGCGAGTTCGCCGGCGTTGTTCGCGTAGCCGTGTTCGAACATGAATCGCTCACCCTCGGCGTTATACAGGATCCCACCCTCGCCGCGGACCCCCTCGGAGATGAGCACACCCGTGGAGGGCAGCGTCGTCGGGTGGAACTGGATGAACTCCATGTCCTCCATCGGGACGCCCGCGCGGTAGGCCATCGCCACGCCGTCGCCGGTGTTCGCGACCGCGTTCGTCGTGTGGTCATAGACCTGTCCCATCCCGCCCGTCGCGAGGATGACCCCGTCGTTCGCGCGGAAGCCGCTGATCTCGCCGCTCGCGATGTCGTAGGCGACGACCCCGTAACAGGTTCGATCCTCCGGATCCTCCTCGTCGGTGACCGCGAGGTCCATCACGTGCCATTCGTCATAGACCGTGATCCCCCGTTTGACGACCTGCTCGTACATCGCGTGGAGCATCTGGTGACCCGTCTCCGCGCCCGCGTAGGTCGTCCGCGGGAACGAGAGCCCGCCGAAGGGGCGCTGTGAGACGCGGCCGTCCTCCTCGCGCGAGAAGGGCATCCCCCAGTGTTCGAGGGTGATGACCTCCTCGGGGCTGCCCTTACAGAGCGCCTCGACGGCGGGAGCGTCCCCGAGGTAGTCGGAGCCTTTCATCGTGTCGTAGGCGTGATCCTCCCAGGAGTCCGCCTCGCGTAGCGCTGCGTTGATTCCGCCCTCGGCGGCACCGGTGTGTGATCGAACCGGGTGCAACTTCGAGACGATCGCCGCGTCAGCGCCCGCCTCCTGTGCCGCGATCGCCGCCCGAAGGCCCGCCCCTCCGGCGCCGACCACGATGACGTCGTGTTCGTGCATGGGTTGTATGATAAGTGGTTAGGTCTGGATGCTCTTGAACGTGTTTGCGACGCTCACCAGAACTTGAGGTTGTTTTTGACCGCTTCGCGCTTCAACTCCTGGATGTGCTCGGTGAGCGGAATGTCCTTCGGACAGACCTCCGTACAGGAGAACTGGGTCTGACACCGCCAGACGCCGTGTTCCTGCTCGATGATCTCCAGGCGCTTCTGTTTGATGTCCTCGCCCTCGCGTTCGTCCATCGCGAACCGGTAGGCCTTGTTGATCGCGGCCGGCCCGAGGTACTCGTTGTCGCCGGCGGCGATGTTACACGAGGACATACAGGCGCTACACCAGATACAGCGCGTGGACATCTTGATCTTCTCGCGGTTCTCCCGTGACTGCCGCTGCTCCTCCAACTCGCCGTCGGGAAGCTCGTTCGTCTGGAAGTAGGGTTCGACCGCGTGCATCTGCTCGTAGAAGTGCTCCATCTCGATGACGAGGTCCTTCGTCACCTCGGCGTGCGGGAGCGGCTCGACGCGGATCGGCTCCTGCAGCTCCGATATCTGGGTCTTACACGCGAGCTTCTGGCTGCCGTTGACGAACATCGCGTCCGACCCACAGATCGCCTGCCGACAGGAGTGCCGGAAGGTAAGCGAGGAGTCGTAGGTGTCGCGGGCGTACATGAGCGCGTCGAGGACGGTCATCCCCTTCGTGAAGGGGACGTGGAACGTGTCGAACCGCGGCTCCTGTTTTCCCTCGACTTCGGGGTCATATCGGAAGACCTTCAACTCGATCGTGTCCTCATCGGCGGCCGCCCGTTCGGCCTCCTCGGCCTGCTTCTGGGCCCGCCGTTCGGCCGCGCGCCGGCGCTTCTCCTCGCGCCGGGCGTCCCCCTTCGAGGGTATCTGTGTCTCGGTCTCCGCGGCCGACTCGGTCGATTCCTCCGGTTGTTCGGGAACTTGCGTGCTCATGGGTGGTGTTGTGATGCCAGCATAATCAGTAGAGCGGGATCCCCGCCCACGCGTTCGCGGTGCGGATACCCTGCACGATGAGGATGACGCTCGCGAGGATCAGCGTCCACTTGATCACGGTCCGCTTCGTGCCGCTCAGGCCCTGGTTGATGAGCGCGTTGTAGACGCCGTTCACGCCGTGGAACGTCGCGGTCAATAAGAACAGGATCATGAGCGAGTAGTAGCTCCAGGTCTCCATCCGGCCCGCGCTCATGAGGAACGAGACCTCATCGGCGTGGTGGACGAAGTGGAGCAGGAAGAAGTGGAACGAGAGCACCACGACGAGGAACGCCGCCGTGAGCCGCTGGAGCAGCCACATCGTTCCGCCCTGCTGGAACGAGGAGTAGCGTTCGGCCATCTTAGAACGCCCCCGCGATGAACGTCGGTACGGACGCGACGGTGATCGCTCCCGTGAGGATGAGCGACGCGTAGAAGCTCTTGTCCTGTGATTCCAGTCCGATACCGAGGTCGACTAAGAGGAGCCGGGTTCCGTTGAGGATGTGAAAGACCGCCACTGCGAGGAGTCCGACCTCCAGGATACGCACGAGAAGCAGCTCCTCGAGCGTGACGATCGTCTGGGTATAGACGTCGTCGCCGGCCTGTAACACGGCCGCCTCCTGGCCCGCAGCCGGGATCGCGGTGCTCAACACGGCGATGTGCGTGAAGAGGTATCCCACGAGCACCCAGCCGGTGAATTTGTGGAATATCCACGCCCACATCCCCGCCGAGAACTCCCGCCATCGGCTGAAGTCCTCGATGAGGCCCCGATTGTACGACTGACTCATACGTATGTCGTTCAGAAGCGGGGTCGTATAGTAGTTTCTAACGCGGTGGGGTAGGCTATCGGACCGCCGCTCCTTCGATTCCGATCCGCGTGTCCTTCGGATCCTTCTTACATATGCTGTGTGGGGAGTTCTCATGCATCCGCGCTTGACGGAACCCTTATACGTCGGTGGCGTCCTCGTACAGTTGCAATGGCGAAAGGGAAGGTTGATTTCTTCAACGACACTGGCGGCTACGGATTCATCGAAACTGACGACGCGGACGAGGACGTGTTCTTCCACATGGAAGACGTCGGCGGCCCGGATCTCGAGGAGGGACAGGAGGTCGAGTTCGACATCGAGGAGGCCGACAAGGGCCCCCGCGCGACCAACGTCACGCGCCTGTAAGTCGACGGACTACGGAGGTATCGGCTTTTTCGAACGATCTCGACCGTGAGCGACCGCGACGTCCGGCAGGGATGGCGTGTATCGATAGGACTATACTCGCTGCTGACTGACCAGTCAGTCAATCAATGAGCGAGGGGCGGCCGACGGCCGACGCGATCATGGACGGCGTCTATCGGGCGCTCTGTGCACACGGCTACGGCGGGCTGACGATGCAGAAGGTCGCCGACGAGTGTGAAAAGAGCAAGTCGCTGCTTCATTACCACTACGACACCAAAGAGGACCTCCTCGTCACCTTTCTCGAACGCGCGATCTCCGATTTCGAGCGACGGGTTGCCGAGCGTGGGAACCGTCCCCCGGTCGAGCGGCTGATGGAGATGGTCTGTTGGTTCGTCTTCGAGAGCGACGAGACGGACCGGGAATCGTTTCATATCGGCCTCCTGGAGCTTCGCTCGCAGGGGCCGTTCAACGAGCGGATCCACGAACAGCTGGTCCGAAGCGACGAACTCCTGCGGGGGACCATCGCGGAGATCCTCACCGACGGCATCGCCGCCGGCGTCTTCCGTGAGGTCGACGTCGAACGGACCGCCGCGTTGGTCGTGGCGACGCTCGATGGGGCCCGCACGAGACAGATCACGATGCGCGGCGTCGAACCCGGCGGCACGGCCTACACCCGGGCGGTGGCCGAAGCGACGGTCAGCCGGGTCATCGAACCGCTGCTCACCGAGGGAACTGACCTGCCGACGATCGACGAAACGATCGCGTCGATGCCCGCGCGCACCGGCGGCGGCCCGAGCGAGGGTGTCGCGGAGGAGCACGCCGCCGAGGGCGACGATGAGGGTACCGCCGAGGGCGACGATGAGGGTACCGCCGAGGGCGACGACCGCGCGGACGGGTGACCGGCGTGGGACGGCTACCGACTTTCGGGTTCTCCCGCCCGCCGACGGTGCTGCTCGCCGTCATCGCCAGCACGTTCTTCGTCGGCTTCGGCGGCGGCGTCGTCTTTCCGATCCTCCCGAACCTCGGAGCCGTGTTGGGGATCTCGGCGTTCATGGTCGGGGTGATCCTCTCGGCGAACCGCTGGGTCCGGCTCGTTGCCAACGCGCCGGCGGGGGCGCTCGTCGACCGCTACGGGACCCGCAAGCCGTTCGTCTACGGCCTGCTCATCGAGGGGATCGCGACGCTCGGCTACGTCGTCGCGCTGCTCATGCCGCCGGCGGAGTCGCTTCGGTGGGTCGCGGAGGCGCTGCCGACCGTTGCGGTCGGCTCGGTCGTCATCGGGGCCGAGCAGTGGTTCGCCCCCATCGCGCTCGTCGTCGCCCCGGAGACGTGGTTCCTCCTCGCGCGGATCCTCTGGGGGCTGGGCTCCGCCGCGGTGTTCGCCACCGCCTACACCATCGCGGCAGACGTCTCCGACGGCAGCGATCGCGGGACGAACATGGGCGTCGTCCGCGGGGGGATCACGATGGGCTTTCCGGCCGGGCTCGTCCTCGGCGGGGTCGTCTCCTCGCTCGCCGGCAACGTCGCGGCGTTCGCCGCCGCCGCCGCGTTCGCGCTCCTCGCGAGCGTCGTCGCGTATAAACTCGTCCCGGAAACGCACGTCACGAGCGGCGCGAAGAAGTCGTCGATAAAGCCGTGGGACGTCGAAACGTCGATCCCGGCGCTCACCGTCGGGCTCGTCAACTTCGGGCTCATGTTCGCCTACATCGGCGCGCTGTTCGCCACCCTCGTGTTGTTCCTCGGGGCGAACGACATCTCGTTGCTCGGGCTCGACGCACAGGGGACCTCGGGAGTGTTCATGGCGGGGACGGTGATCTCCGCGTCGGTGTTCATGCTCGCCGGCGGCCGGATCTCCGACTCGCGTGAGTCCCGTACCCCTATCCTGCTCGTCTTTCTCGTCGTGTCGTTCGCCGGGTTCCTACTCTTAGCCCGGGCGGGGTCCACGGTCGACCTCGCGTTGGCCTGCCTCTTCATCGGCGCGGGCCAGGGCGGGACGAGCGGGCCGATGATGGCGCTTTTGGCCGACCTCACGCCCGACGAGCGAATGGGTCGGGCGTCGGGGACGAACAACGTCCTCGGCGACGTGGGCGGCGGGTTGGGGCCGATGGTCTCGTTGCCGCTCATCGAGTGGGTCGGCTTCACGCCGATCTATGCGGCCTGTGCGATCATTCCGCTGCTCGCGGGGCTCGTGTTGCTCGTCGGGGTTCGCCGGGAGACCGGGACGTTCCTGCCCGGGCGGTTCGCCGCCGAGGCGTGAATCGACCCCGTGTGAACCCCTCGCGCCCCGCGCGTGAAAGAACAACCGTTAAAAGTCGTCACCGGGTCCGTACAGACATGGCTGGAACTATCGAAGCGCTCGTCCCCGGCGGGCAGGCCAACCCCGGACCGCCGCTCGGTCCGGAGCTCGGCCCGACGCCCGTGGACGTGCAGGACGTCGTCAACCAGATCAACGAGGAGACCGCCGCCTTCGACGGCATGGAGGTCCCCATCACCGTCGAGTACGAGGACGACGGCTCGTTCACCATTGAGGTCGGCGTGCCGCCGACGGCCGAACTCATCAAAGATGAGGTCGGCTTCGAAACGGGCTCTGGCGAGCCACAGAAGGACTTCGTCGCCGACATGTCGATCGAACAGGTGAAGAAGGTCGCCGAGCAGAAGTCCTCGGACCTGCTCGCGTACGACACGAAGAACGCCGCCAAGGAGGTTGGCGGCACGTGCGCCTCCCTCGGCGTCACCATCGAGGGCGAAGACGCCCGGACGTTCGACGACCGCGTCGACGCCGGTGAGTACGACGACGTCCTCGACGCATAAGTCAGGCGTCGCTACAACTGGGACGTACCGGATTTCGGCGACGTCCTGCACGCTTCTATCCTTATATACTCCCATTCGATGACGGCTGAGTAATTTTCATATAACGCCCCTTCCTACGGCCGTGATCCACCTCGAACGAGGGGGCCTTACTTCTGATCAACAACGAAATACAACAGTCCGGAGAGTCCCACGCCGAGCATTCCAAGGCTGAGATAGACGATGAAACCCGTTGCGTATCCGGTCACGCCGAACAGATCCACGAACAACCCCAGAAGCGGCGGTATGGCAAACCCACCGAATGCACCGAGTCCACCGATCAGTCCCGACGCACCGCCGATGGCCTCCGGTACATAATGTGGGAGCAGCTGAAAAACAGCCGCGTTGGCGATGCCGATCCCGACCGCCAGCAGTATCATTCCGCCGCCGGCGACGATGACATCCCGGGTGAGCATCAGCACGAGCGCCCCCATGCCGATGACTGAAAAGCTCAAGATTGCGGTCCGTTCGCCGCCGATCCGGTCGCTCAACCTGCCGCCCGGGATACGAATGAACGTCGCCAGCAGAATAAACGCCAGCGCGGTCAACACGCCGGCCGTGCTGGCGTCCAAGCCGGGAAGGGAGATCCAGTACGACGGAAACCAGACGGTCAACGCGAGAAACCCGCCGAGGGATGCGAAATACATCGCGACGAGCGCCCACACCCGTGAGAGCGATGCGGCTTCCCGGAGCGACTGGAACGCGTTACCGCTCGGGAACAGCTCCTGGCCCAGATCGCGCGCGCGATCTTCGGCCTTCTCGGCGGATACCCCCTGCTTGCGCAACTGGAAGTAGTACGAATCGACCGCGACGACTGCATAGAGAACCATCCCGGCGACGAGAAGCGCCAACCACAGGACGTACGTCCATGTCAGACCGACCGCGGCGATGACGACCGGGATCAACACGGTAAAAACACCGGGCGAGCTGTTTCCGAGGCCGGCGTAGATCGCCTGTACCGTGCCCTGTTTTTCGACCGGATACCAGTAGGCGATCTGCGTCGTTCCGACCGAAAAGACGCCGATCCCGCACCCGCTCAACGCGCCGAAGATGAAGATGAGTGGATACATCTCCCTCGTCAGCCCATCGGGGTAAAACAGCACGAGGATCGTTGACAATCCAGCCAGGCCGATGATCGATAATCCGAACAGGATCAAGAACGGTTTTTTTGCCCCGACATCGTCGGTCCACGCGCCGAAGGGGATCCGCATCAGCGATCCGATCAGGTTGGGGGCACCGACCAACAGTCCGAGGAGGATCCCGGACAGTCCCATCGCCTCCTCGAATCGGCTGGCCGCCGGCCCGTAGACGACAACACCGGCGAATCCGATAAAAAATCCGAACGTCGCAGCAGCCAGTCCTCTCCGAGGGGAGCCACGGACCGATGGTACCTGCGTCACAGGTTAGCGTTTCGCTGATACGTCAAAAGCCATGTGAATTCCGTTCAGTCCGAGCAGTATTGATCACTAATATTGCTTAGAATGGACGTTTGCTCGGATATCTGCCCGCTGTCGATGGCTGGTGCCGAGGGATATTACCGATCGTATCCGCGGGCAGCCTGCACGGGTTCCTGATCCCGCTCGCCACGGTCAGTGTCCTGTGTTGGCTTTTGGGTTGGCTCGTGTCCCGACGGTCCTCCATCCCCTCATAATGCTCCTCCCAGAGCGTGTGGGCTCACGCCAGCAGCGACCGTACGTGTTCCTCCTGCCCGTCGTCGACAAGCTCCCGGAGGGCCTCGGGGTCGCGTTCGCCGTTGGCGTTCACCAGGTAGACGGCCCCGTCGCGTTCGCTGTAGGCCCAGTGAAAGTCGTAGACGAAGCCATAGACGTCGGCGTCGGTGGCCTCGTCGCTGTCGAGAACGAACGACACCTGCTCGTGGACGTTGTATTCGACGAGTTGGTTATGAACGCTCGTCGACCCGCCCGTCACGTCGATAGCGGGATGGTCGAGGCCCTCCTCGACGATAGGGACGAGTTCGGCCACGTCGGCACGAACCCCCGGTTCCGACGGGTACGTTCCCTCCTGTGCAGCGATCATCGCGGCCCCGACCGCGCCGCAACCGGTGTGGCCGACGACGGCGACGACCTCGGTGTCTGTGTGTGCGAGCGGATAGGCGACGCTCCCGTCGAGTACGTCCTCGCCGTCGACGCGATCCCGGACGCGGTTGCCGATGTTGCCGGCGGTGAACAGAAAGCCGGGGTCGGTGGTGGTGAACATTCCCTCCTGGGGAACCCTGGAGTCCGAACAGCAGACGGAGACGACCGGCGGGTGCTGTTCCTCTCGACAGCTGTCGAACGCTTCCGCGGTCAACGCGGCGACATGTTCGTCGTTGCCGGACAGCAGGGAGGAGAGAAGGCGGCTGTTCATAGACATTCGTACCGGTTATCGTCGAAAACGGTCATATCGCCTCACTTGGCCCCCGCTGACTAGATGACGGCGGTGATCGCGGTGAACACCAGCCCGACGGCGAAGACCCCGATGAGCGCGATCGTCGCGACGACGACCGCCGGCGCGAGCATCTCGTCGTCCTCATCGAGAATGATATCTTCCATAGGGGAGCGATCGTCGCCACGAGATTTGAAGGCTTCGCTCGCTTACCGGCCGTTACCCGTCGAGGGCAACGTTCATGTGGTGTTCGATATAGGAATATAACGTATGACCGATGCCGGGAGGCAGGGTGCCGAAGCGCGGTGTGTCGAGGGGGGCTCCCGCGTGGCGCGGGAGGCTCACACGGGGGGTCCCGAGTCAGCCGGTGTGGCCGCAACGAACGCGGGGGCCGCCGCGCTCGTCGTCGTCTGCGGGCTCCCCGGGGTCGGCAAATCGACCGTCGCAAAGCGGATCGCCGAACACGTCGACGGTGAGGTGCTTCGAACCGACGTGATCCGCAAGGAACTCTTTCCGGACCCGACGTACGCCGACTCGGAGACGGAGGCGGTCTATGCCGAGCTGCTCTCGCGGGCCCGTACGCTCGCCGCCGACGGCGACAGCGTCGTCCTTGATGCGACCTTCGCGGATCGGCGGTTTCGCGGGGCCGTCACCGAGGCGGCGGCGAGCGTCGCGGACCGATTCGAACTCGTGAAAGTCGAGTGTGACGAGGCGGTCGTCCGGCGACGTATCGAGCGCCGTGACGGGGTCAGCGACGCCGACTTCGACGTGTACCTCCAGTTCAAGCGATCGTTCGAGCCCCTCGACCGCGACCACGTCGTCATCGATAACTCCGGCGCGCGCGAGACCACCCACGAGCAGGTGGATACGGCGCTTTTTATCGACTGATTCGCCCGACGCCCCCTATTTCGCCCGAATAGGGGGACGGCTTCCGGGTACCGTGCCCGTCCCGCCGTACGCCCGACGCTATCACGGATCTCCCATGAGTTATAAAGCGTGCGGTGTTACTACGCCTGTGAGCAAAGAATCCGGGCGACGGAACCTCCGTATGCCCTCAAGCGACGAAGTGTTCGCCGTCGTCACCGAGCATCTCGGCGGCAATCACGTCCGCCTCCGCTGTGTGGACGGAAAGGAACGGCTCGGCCGGATCCCCGGCCGCATGAAGTACCGAACGTGGATCAACGAGGGCGACGTGGTCATCGCGGAGCCCTGGTCCTGGCAGGACGAGAAGGCGAACGTCGAGTGGCGCTACACCGACGAGGACGCCGATCAGCTCCGCCGCGAAGGCCATATCGAGTAATCGCCCACGAATTTTCGGGGTCTACCGGCCGCGAGCGACCGCTCAGGCGAAAAGGAGGATCAACAGGATGATGAACAGTAACTCGACCCCGATCACGACGATCACGATCAGCCAGTCGCGGTAGGTTCGAAGCCACTCCGCGCCCCGATCCCATCGGCCCGTCCGCTCCCGGTCGGCCGTCCCCGTGCTCCCGTCCCACCGCGTATTCGTCCCCGACGGAAGGGCGTCGGCGTCGATCCGCCAGCCGGTCTCGGGGTCGAACGAGGCCGGGACACGGGTCCCGATGAGCGCGTCGAGGTCGAGCGGGGAGACCCCCGCAGCATTTAAAAAGGCGAGGAGGTCGGTACACTCCGCGAGCGAGCCGTGTTTCGGCGCGGTGAACCGTTCGGTATGGACCACGTCCCCGTGTGGCGGCCGGAGGTCGACGTGTATCTCGTCGCCGTCGGCGGCCGATCGAACCGCACACACGACGAGGGTGTCCTCCTCGTCGTTTAAGTAGGCCTGCTCCAGCCGGCGTTTCACGTCGTCGTCGACACGATCCGTACGCTCACGGACGGCGGATTCACCGGAGGGCTCCTCACGGGACGGCTGCTCGCTCATCCGATCGAATGGAGGGCCTGCGTCCGCTTAAGAGCGCGGGCGTCCGCCGTCGTGAGCTTTATTTCACCCGCCGCGACAGGGTGGATCGATGACCGTCTCCCGTGTTTCACCGACGATGACCGGCAGCCAGCGCCCGCGCGGGGGTCTCCCGTGACCGCATCCGACCGGGGGTCCGACGATACCGACGATACCGACGACGGCGACGGTGGCGTCGAGGATACCCCGGACGACGACCGGATGGCCGAGCTTTGCGACCTCGCCGCGGACCTCGTCTCCATCCCGACGGAGAACCCCCCGGGTGGCGAGTCGCCCGCGGCCGAGTTCGTGTGCGACTGGTTCCACGACGCCGGCATCGACGCCGAACTGATCGCCGAACCCGACCCCGATCGGCTGCAGGTCGGCGCGCGGGTGGGACCCGAGGACCCCGCGGGGAAGACGGTCGTGTTGAACGGCCACCTCGACGTGGTTCCCGCGGGCGACCCCGAGGCGTGGGCCCGTGACCCCTACGGGGGGGTCGTCGAGAACGGTCGGCTCTACGGGCGCGGAAGCGCCGACATGAAGACCGGGCTCGCGCTGGCGATGCTCGTCGCCCGCGACCTCGCGCCCGCGATCCGTGACGGCGAGCGGTCGGGGTCGATCGTCGTCCACGCCGCGATGGGCGAGGAGACCGCGGATCCGGGCACGCGAACCCTGCTCGACCGCGGCTACGACGGCGATGTCGGGATCGTCTTGGAGCCGACGAACTTCCGCGTCGCGACGAGCACGAAGGGGCTCGTGGTCTACCGCGTCACGGTCCACGGGGAGGCCACCCACGCCAGCCAGCCCGACGCCGGCGTCAACGCGATCGACGGCGCACGGGCGGTACTCGATGCGATCGACGACTACGACGCCGACCTCCGGTCCCGCGGCGAGTCGCTCTGCGGGGGTGCCTTCGCGACGGCGACGGAGATCGAGGCCGGCACGGGGAGCAACCTCGCGGTGATCCCCGACCGGGCGAGCATCGTCCTCGACCGTCGCGTGCTCCCTGGCGAGGACGTCGCGGCCGTCGATACAGAGGTCGAGGCGCTTCTCGACGCCGTCGATGCGCCCGGGGCCACGGTCGAGGCGACCCGGATCCAGACGTACGCCTCCTCGGAGGTGCCGACCGATCATCCGATCGCGACCGCCTTGCGCGACCGGTCCATCAACGCGCTCGGTACGACCGGCGAGCGAGCGCCCGACGGCGACGTGGCCGCCGCCGGACCGGATCTCGCCGCGCCGTGGGGGATCGAGGCCGCCACCGACGCGCGAAACTTCGTCAACGACGCGGGAATACCCGCCGTCACGTGGGGGCCCGGCGACCTCGATCAGGCGCACACGGTCGACGAGTCGATCGCACTCGCGGACGCAGCGATCGCCCACGACGTGCTGGAGGCCGTCGTCGACGACTGGATCGCGTAGGTCGTTCGGCCGGGTTGGGCCCCGACAGCTGCTCCGAGTAAGAGCCAAGTCATCGGGGAGCGTTCCGTGACGTATGACACTCGAACGAAACGTTGGCGGTCGTGATCGGCTCCTCCGGGCGGCGCTCGCGGCCGTGCTTGCGGTCGTGGCGGTGGCCGCCGCGCGTTCCGGCCGTCGCACTCCCGCGCTGTTCGCCGGCCTCGGCGCTATCGGCTTCGGATTCAACGCGGTCACCTGTTTCTGTGGGTTGAACGCCGCGCTCGGAATCGATACGACCGACGGGGAAGACGATCGCTGAGGCGGGGTTCCGGCGCCTCTCAATGGTCGCCGTCAACATATCCTTGCTTTTAGCGTATGTGTGTTCAAAAGCATCTCCCTATGCGTGAACTATACAATCCCCGCCCGCATCGGGTTCGCTATGACTCGACGTGTCACGGTATCGCTCGATGACGACTCGCGGGCGGCCCTGGAGACGCTCAGCGCCGAAACCGAACAGGGACAGAGCGAGGTCATCCGTCGCGCGCTGTCGTTTTACGCGGCGAACTTCGAGGCCGCCGGCGAGCAACCGAGCGATAATTTAGAGCAATACTACCTGATGCTCTCGTCGGGCGAGCACGTCCTCTTGGACGTCGATTTCCTTCACGCCTTCTTGGAGCACGTCTACGATCCGAGCGGCCCCGCTCCGTCCTTCGTTGAAGCGGCGGACCGCGTCTCGGATTACCATGCACACGAGTACGCGGGGCGATTCACGGGCGTCGGTGAGCTCCTCGAATGGCTCTCGTTTTGTAGTTTCCTCACGGTTCGCTCCGAGGATGATGGGGCGTATCACGTCGTCTTTCCCTCGGAGCCGATCCGCTGGTTTATGTCCCGGTTCATCGAACGGAGCGTGGCCGAGCTTCCGTTCGACGTCGAGATCGAACCGGGCGTCTCGAAGGCGATCATCAGGGAACGTCCCGAGGGAGACTGATCGGGGTCACCGCCCGTGGTGCACGTACATGCATCGCCGCTCCACGGCCCTGCTCGTCTCATACCTGTTCATACTCCACCCACCGATCAAAGATACCTGTATGATCAATTCGTAACAACCCTTTTATCGAATAGATGGATGAGTGCGAGTGGATTTCACCCATGTCATTCATAGACAGGCTCAGATCAGTTGGACCCGGCGCGCTCGTCGCGGCGGCGTTCATCGGCCCCGGAACCGTCACGACCGCGAGCGTCATCGGCGCGGAGTACGCCTACGTGTTGCTTTGGACCATCGTCTTCTCGGTCTTCGCGACGATGGTGCTTCAGGAGATGAGCGCTCGGCTGGGCTTGATCACCCAGCAGGGGCTCGGGGAAGCGCTTCGCAAGCAGTTCGAAAATCCCGTGTTGAGCGCGCTCGCTGTCGGGCTGGTGGTCACGGCGATCGGCGTCGGGACCGCGGCGTTCCAGACCGGCAATATCACCGGCGGCGCGGCCGGACTCACGACGATAACCGGGGTCGGCGAGAACATCTGGGGCCCGTGATCGGACTTATCGCGGGCGCGCTGCTTTTCACCGGGAACTACAAGCTCATAGAGCGGGTGTTCATCGCGCTCGTGGGGGTGATGGGCTCGCGTTCATCGTGAACGCGATCGTCGTTCGTCCCGACATCGCCGCCTTGAGCTTCGGCCTCGTCCCCACGGTTCCGGAGGGGTCGGCGCTTCTGATCGCCGGACTCATCGGGACGACTGTCGTCGGGTACAACCTGTTTTTACACGCGAGCACCGTTCAGGAAAAGTGGGACGACCCCGATGACTTGGACGAAGTGCGGTACGACACGATCCTCCTTATCGCGATCGGCGGGCTGATCACCACGGCGATCGTCGTCACCGCCGCTGCGGTGTTCCCCGAGGGAACCACCATCGCCGACGTCGGCGAGATGGCCGACCAGCTTGAACCAGTGATGGGCGGATTCGCGCTCACGTTCTTTGCGATCGGGCTGTTCGCGGCCGGGTTCACCAGCGCCATGAGCGCCCCACTCGCGGGAGCGTACGCCACGGCGGGGGCGCTCGGCTGGGAGCGTGACCTCAAATCCACGCGGTTCCGGGCGATCTGGATGACGATCCTCGCCGTCGGGATCGTCTTTTCGGGCCTCGGGTTCAACCCGGTCGAGGTGATCCTCCTCGCGCAGGTCGCGAACGGCCTGCTGTTGCCGGTTCTCGCGATCTTCCTGATCTACGCGATGAACAACGAGGAACTCCTCGGCGAGTATACGAACAGCACCCTCCAGAACATGCTCGGCATCCTCGTCACGCTGGTGGCTATCGTGATCGGCGCGTTGACGCTCAACGACAACCTCCCGGCGTTTATCGACGTAATTACCGGCCTCCTCGGTCTCTGAAACAGCATGGAAGGAGAAACAACCATCGGCGTCGACGTCGGCGGCACGTTCACCGACATCGCCCTATCAGTAGGGGATCGGCTCGTGACCGCGAAGGTGCCGACGACGGCCGACCAGAGCGTCGGCGTGTTGGCGGGGATCGAGAAAGCGTGTCAACGGGCGGGTATCGACCCGAGCGACCTCGACGGGTTCGCCCACGCGATGACCGTCTCGGTGAACGCCCTGCTCGAACGCGGCGGGGCGAAGACGGCGCTTGTGACGACGGCGGGCTTCCGGGACGTCCTGGAGATAGGCAGACAGGATCGTCCGCACCTGTACGATCTCGACGCGGAGAAGCCCGACCCGCTCGTCCCGCGTCGCCGCCGGTTTGAGGTCGACGAGCGCACCACCGCGGCGGGTGTCGAAACGCCGGTCGATCCCGACGCGGTCCGTGCCCTCGCGGACACTCTTCGCGATCGGGACGTCGAGGCCGTCGCGATCAGCCTGCTTCACGCCTACGCGGACCCCGAGAATGAGCGGGTCGTCGCCGAGATCCTTCGTGAGGAGCTGTCGGTCCCGGTCTCGGCCTCCCACGAGGTGCTCGCGGAGTTCCGCGAGTACGAGCGCACGTCCACGACGGCCGTCGACGCCTATCTCCGACCGGCGATCGACCGCTACGTCGGGCGTCTGGTCGAGGAGGCCGACGAGTCGGGGATCCCCACGCCGCGGATCATGCAGGCAAACGGCGGGATCGCCGACCCGGCGACGGTCCGTGAACACGCCGTGACGACGACGCTCTCCGGACCGGCCGCCGGCGTCGTCGGCGCGGCGGCGACTGTCGACGACGCCGACGCGTCGGGGCTCGTCACCTTCGATATGGGCGGCACCTCCAGCGACGTCAGCCTCGCTCGTGATGGACGGGCCGAACGGACGACGGATTCGACGATCGCGGGGCTCCCGATCCGAACGCCCATGGTGGACGTGAACACCGTCGGGGCTGGCGGCGGGTCGATCGCGTGGGTCGATGCCGGCGGCGCACTGCGGGTCGGCCCCCGCTCAGCGGGTGCAGAGCCCGGTCCGGCCTGTTACGGCCGTGGCGGGACGGCCGCGACGGTGACGGACGCGAACGTCGTGCTCGGCTATATCGGCGAGGGGACGGCGCTCGGCGGGGAGATGACCCTTGACATCGACGCCGCCCACGAGGCCCTCGACCGACTCGCCGCGGAGGCGGGACTCGCCGACGCCCGTGAGGCGGCCCGGGGCGTCTATCGCGTCGCGAACGCGACCATGACCCGCACGATCCGATCCGTGACGGTCGAACGCGGCCACGACCCGCGCGAGTTCACGCTCGTCGCCTTCGGCGGGGCCGGTCCGATGCACGCGCCGGCGCTCGCGGCCGCGCTCGACATCGAGCGCATCGTCGTCCCTCGACCCGGCGGCGTCCTCTCGGCGTTCGGCCTGTTGGCAGCCGACGAGAGCTACGATGCCGTCCGGACGGTCGGCGTCGAGATCGGTGATGGAGGGATAGATCACCTCGATGCCGTCTACGACGACCTCGTCGCCGACGTGTTGGCGAAGACCGCCGACCCCGATGCCGCGACGGTCTCGCGAACGGCCGACTGCCGATATGTCGGACAGAGCTTCGAACTCTCCGTGCCGGTGGACGGCACGCTCGACGCCGCGACCGTCATCGACCGATTCCACGACGCCCACGACCGGACCTACGGCTACACGATGGACGAGGCGGTCGAGGTGGTCAACCTTCGCGTGACGGCGACGATCGAGGGGTCCGACCCGGTCATCCGCCACGACGGCGAGGGGGACGCCCGGATCGGGAGTCGGGAGGCGTACTTCCCGGACGTCGGCTCCCGGGAGGTGACCGTCTATGACCGGGACCGTCTCGCCTCGGGCACGACGATCGCCGCTCCGGCGGTCTTAGAGCAGGCGGAGAGTACGACCGTCGTTCCCCCGGGATGGACGGGTGAGGTGCTCGCCGACGGCGCGCTCGCCATGCGCCGAACGGAGGTGTCCGCGTAATGGCGATCCCGCCAAATCCGCCGAGCTCGCCGTCGGGGACCGACGGGATCGACCCGATCACCCTTGAGGTGTTGCGCAATCAGTTCGAAAGCATCGCCGAGGAGATGGGCCAGACCCTGATCCGTGGGGCGTACTCGCCGAACATTAAGGAACGGCGGGACTGCTCGACAGCGCTGTTCGACGCCGAGGGCCGGATGGTCGCCCAGGCCGAGCACATCCCGGTCCACCTCGGCGCGATGCCCCAGTCGGTCGAGGCGATCATGGAACACGACCCGAAACCGGGGGACGTCTTCGTGCTCAACGACCCCTTCCGGGGCGGAACCCACCTCCCCGACGTGACGATGGTCTCTCCGCTCGCGCCCGAGGACGAGATCGTCGGCTACGCCGTTTCACGCGCCCATCACGCGGACGTGGGCGGGATGACGCCGGGGAGCATGCCCGCCGGCGCACGCGAGATCTATCAGGAGGGGCTCCGCATCCCGCCCACGCGCCTCGTCGAAGCCGGCGAGATCCGTGAGGACGTCCGATCGTTGTTGCTCGCGAACGTGCGAAACCCGGGCGAACGGAAGGCCGACCTCCGCGCCCAGTTGGCGGCGAACGAACGTGCGGAGACTCGGCTCGGCGCGCTGTTCGACGAACACGGCCGTGAGACCGTCCTCACCGGCTTCGATGCGGTGATCGATTACTCACACGACCGGATCATCGCCGAGATCGCGTCGCTTCCGGACGGCACGTACGAGGCGCGCGACGTTCTCGAAGGTGACGGCCTCACGGAGGCGGACATCGAGATCGCGGTGGCGGTGACCGTCGACGGGGAGACGATCCACGTCGATTTCGCGGGGACCGCCGACCAGCTCGACGGGAACCTCAACGCCCCGCTCGCGGTCGCGACGAGCGCGGTCTACTTCGTTGTTCGCTGTGTCACCGACCCGGAGATCCCGCCGAACCACGGCTGTTATGCGCCCGTTACCGTCGAGATCCCGGCGGGTTCGCTACTCAATCCGGAGCCGCCGGCGGCGGTCGTCGGGGGCAACGTCGAGACGAGCCAGCGGGTCACCGACGTCGTCTTCACGGCGCTCGCGGACGCGGCACCCGACCGCGTTCCCGCACAGGGACAGGGGACGATGAACAACCTCACGATCGGTGCCCGGGACGGATCGTTCACCTACTACGAGACGATCGGCGGCGGCTTCGGCGCTCGGGCGACCGCCGACGGGATGGACGGTGTACAGGTCGGGATGACGAACACGCTCAACACGCCCGTCGAATCGATCGAGACGGAGTACCCCCTCCGAGTGGAACGCTACGCGCTCCGCCCGAACAGCGGCGGGGCGGGACGGTTCCGTGGGGGTCTCGGGCTCGAACGGACCGTGACCGTCGAGCGCGACGCGACCGTCTCGCTTCTGACCGAGCGCCGCCGCCACGCCCCGAGCGGCGTCGCCGGCGGCGAGGACGGTCAGGTGGGGGAGAACCAGATCGACGGCGACCCTGTGGCGTCCAAGCTAACCGTCGACGTCGAGGCGGGGACGACGGTCACCGTCAGGACGCCCGGCGGCGGCGGCCACGGCGACCCGGCCGAGCGTGACGAGGCGGCGCTCGCCGCCGATTGCGCGGACGAAAAACGATCGGAGGGCAGCCGATGAGCGGGCACGCGGGCTCGGGCGGACGGCTTGGACTCGTCGTGCCCTCCTCGAACACGACCGCCGAGGTCGAGTTCGACCGGTACACCCCGGAGGCTGTCTCTATCCACACGGCACGGATGGCCCTCGAATCCGTCTCGGTTGACGAACTCGACGCGATGAGCGACGGTGCCGGACGCGCGGCCGAACTCCTCGGCCACGCCGAGGTCGACGTCGTCGCCTACGCCTGCACGACCGGTAGCCTGCTGCATGGCCCGGGCTTCGATGCCGAATTGGAGGAGACGCTTTCGGCGGCGGCGAACGCGCCGGCGGTCGCGACGGCCCGCTCTGTCGTCAGAGCCCTGGAGACGCTCGATGCCCACGCGATCGCCGTCGCGACCCCGTACACCGCCGACCTCGACGAGCGGGAGCGTGACTTCCTCGCGGCCGCCGGCTTCGAGGTCGTCGCCATCGACGGTCGCGGCATCGAGGCGAACGTCGAGATCGGCGCGCTCGGCCCCGACGACGCCCATGAACAGGTGATCGAGTTGTCGGAGACGGTCGACCGGGTTGACGCCGTCTTCATCTCCTGTACGAACTACCGATCGCTCGATGCGGTGGCGGCGCTTGAGACCGAACTCGACCTCCCCGTGATCACCAGCAACGGGGCGACGCTGTGGGATGCCTGCCGCGTCGCGTCGCTTCCAGTGGAGGGGCCGGGTACGCTGTTCGAGCGCGACGGGGAGTGAACGGGCCCGGGTCGCCTCCGCCGCCTCCGTCGCGGAAACGGCTGTCCGCCTGTGAAATCCTCAAAACCGCTGAATCGAACGGATCTCCCTCCCGAGGTCCGTGTGGATCCCCTCACGAAGTCGTCTTCGTGTTTCCACCCCCGTGAAAACAGGCACGTGTGTGTCGACCTCGGCACTCATAGGGCTCGTCGTCGCCGGTGCCTAGTCGGCTCGGAGCGGTGGATCGTCATCGGCCGGTCGTCGATACGCTCGCCCGAATAAAAAACGGCCCGCCACGCACCTTTTAAAAAGCCGCCGCCGTAAGGGGGGAGTATGGCCAAATACTCGACGGGCGGAGGCGGCGGCGACGGCGGCGGCGGTGCCTGTGAGCTCTGCGGACGCGACTCATCGAACCTCCGGAAGGCGAACGTCGCCGGCGCACAGCTGCTCGTCTGCTCGAACTGTAGCCCCCACGACGACTCACGCAAGGGCCGGGGTGGCGGTTACGGTGGCGGCGGTGGTGGCGGCTCCTCGGGCGGCTCCTCCGGTGGATCGAGCGGCGGGTCGACCAATCGGCGCAAGGAGGTCGCCCGCAAGCAGGCCCGCGTCTACGACGCGGTGACGGGCGATTCGACCCACTGGGAGGAGGAGGGGACCAACTACGAGAAGGACCGGCTTCCCTACCTCGTCTCGGGCTACGACGACCGCGCGGTCGCGGCCAGACAGGACGCGGGACTCACCGTCGAGGAGCTCGCGGCGGAACTCGAACTCGACGAGGACGACCTGCTCGCCGTCGAACAGGGCCGCGCCGCCCGCGCCGGCGTCGGCGGATCGGTCGTCCGGGCGATCGAGGAGCGCCTCGATGTCGAACTCGTCGACGAGTAGCGCGGACGGAAACGGAGGCCAACGCACTCCTTTTTAAACCGACTACCGTTCCTCGACGTGGCGAACCTCGACGGCGACGCCGCGGGTCGAGGCGGCCATCTCGGGGCCGCTCATCTCGGCACGGCCGACAGCGAACGCCTTCGGCCCCTCGATCACGACCTCGTCGCCGACGCGGATTTTCGGGTCCGCATCCGTGATCCCCGGCGCGAGCACCGACCCTCGCGGGACGAACGGATCGATCGCGACCCGTTTCGTCGGGGCGTCGCTTTCGACCCACCGCCTCGCGCCCGCGAGCGTGAGAGAGAGCGTGCCGTACTGCGGGACCATCGTCGCGAGCTGTGCGCCCGGCTCGCCGTCGCGGCCGCCGCTCGGGTCGTCCGTCCGAACTTGGAGTTTCGGGTACCGGCCCGTCGTCCGGATCGACCCGAACAGGTCGTCGCCAGCGGCGTCGCCGAGGAGGAAGTCGGCGATGGCCCGGACGGTGTTGTGTTCGCGCTCGCGCTTGCTGTAGGCCGGCTCGCCCTCCAACGCCGCCGCCAACGCCGCGAGCGACTCGTCGGTCGTCGGGTGGTCGACGCAGGTGTACTCGAAGGGGATCTCGACCTCGGGGTCGGCCTCGACGCGTTCACAGATCTCCCGGTAGCCCTCCGCGGGAACGTGGGCAATAACCCGTGAGTAGCCGTCGTTTCGGAGCAGGTACCGACGCAACACCTCGGCGACGAACCCGATCTCCGCCTCGGACCAGTCGCCGGTGACGACGGTGTCGTAGTGTTGGGCCGGGTAGGTCGTCTCCAGTTCCTGCGGAACGACGCCGATGGGCGAGGTCATCGAGACAGTGTGGCCGCGCCAGGCGATCGCGTCGTGGAACTGCCGGTGGCTCTGGGAGTCGCTGTAGGGCTTCGTCGCCGAACAGGGGACCAACACGAGCGGCTGGTCGGTGAACCGGTTTTTATAGCGGGTCGTCACCCGGTCGGCGAACCGCTTGATCTCCACGCGGTCGAGCGTCTCCGCGCTCGCGGCGGTGATCTCCGCGTCGCGCAGGATGGGCGTCCGCTCCTCCAGGTAGCCCCATTGCGTGTCGAACTCCCGCAGCGTCGCCGTGAGCCACCCCTCGTGTCGCACCTGTCCTTCGAGGTAATCCCGGAGGCGACCCGCGCGGATCCGCTCACGGACCCGAGCCAGCTCCGCGCGCAGGACGTTGACGTTATGCTCGGCGCAGTCGGCGCGCGTGAATGCCGAGCGCGGCCCCGCACAGGCCGGACACGCACACGGCAATTCGCTCAGATCTTCGAGGAAGTGGGTCGCGTCGGTCGTGAGATAGCGACCTTGCAGCCCCATCGCCCGCGCACGCGATCCGTCGAACAGGTCGATCCCGGCGTACGCGAGCGTGGCGACGTTTCGCGGCGTGGCGACCCCGGAGAGCATGCGGGCGGCGTCCGCCGGCAACGACCCGGTGGCCGAGACGACCGCGTCGCGGAACGCCTCCCCGTGACCGATGAAGCCCGCGGCGTCAGCGAAGACGTAGGCGTCCGCGCCGACGTCGCGAGCCCCCGCAACGTCGACGACCGCGGCGGCGGGGAACTCGACTGCGGGATGGTCGACCCGGAAGGAGTCGGCGACCTCCTCGCGCGTCCCGGCCGGGAAGGCGCGGTGCGGGAGAACGGTGAGTTTCGCCTCGTCGCCCTCGGGGATCCCGCGCTCGGCCGCCCAGAGGCTTCCGGCGTCCTCGATAACGGGGTCCGCGAGCGCGGGCGTCATCACGGGGTCGACGAGGCGGAGTTCGCCAAGCCGCGCCGCGCCGTCGCGTTCGTGGACCTCGAAATACTCGGTCATACCCTTCCTCTCCCGGGGACGGTCAATTCTCTTGTGTTCTCCGTGGCGCTCCGATCGCCTCACGGCGCGCCGTGCGACGGTGGGTTTAGGACGCCCCCGCCCCTCCCTCGATCATGAAGGTCACGGGGCCGTGGGAGCGGCACCGAATCGACGAGTTCCTCGAAGCCGCCCGCATTCCCGTCCGGATCGGCTGTCGCACGCCCGCCGGGGATCCGTGGATCGTCTCGCTGTGGTTCGCCTGGGACGGGGCGGTCCACTGTGCGACCGGCGCGGACGCGGCCCTTGTTGAGTTTCTCGCCCACGACGACCACGTCTCCTTCGAGATCTCGACGAACGACCCGCCATATAAAGGTGTCCGCGGACGGGGGACCGCGACGGTTACATCCGACGTCGAGAAGACACAGCTCCGAGCCCTGTTCGAGCGGTACCTCGGCGGGACCGACAGCGACCTCGGCCGGCGGCTGCTCCGGCCCGAACGGGAGGAGGTGCACATTCGAATCGAGCCCGAACGGCTCCACACGTGGGATTTCACGGGTCGGATGCCCGATGCGCCGACGCGGTGAGTCGACCTCCCGCGCTGGTCCGATCCGCCGCTCATCCGAAATTTAACGGCTTCGCCTCCGCCCACCGCGGCTCGAACTCCTCGGCCACGTTCGTCGCGAACTCCACGTCCTTCACGTCGATCATCGCGAAGGGTTCCTCATCGGAGAGCGGATGCGGCACCTCGATGCAGACCTCGACGCCGTCGAAGACGTTGAACGTCCCCGTCACGTCCGGGGCGGTCCGCACCTGAAAGTTCTCGCTTTCGGCCAACGTGGCGGTGTATCGTCGCCCGACGCTTCGGGGGAGTTCGTCGACGGCCGTCGGCGAGAGGAGGACGCGGACGGCCACCCCACGATCGAGTGCGGTTTCGAGCGCCGCGGTCACGCGTTCGCCGACGGTCCCCAGGTCGAGCCCGGCTGCCGGCGCGCCCGCGACGACGATCACGTCGCGCTCGGCGGCGGCGATCCGTTCGAGCAGCAGCTCGATCGTCTCCTCGGCACCGAGCGCCGCGGTCCAAAAGCCACTCTCGACGGGCTCGCCCGACTCCAACTCCGTCGCGAGCGTCGAGACGACCTCCTCGTACTGTGTCACCTGCGCTTCGAGTTCGCGTTTCCGCTCCGCGAGGAGCCGATCGAGCGCCGCGTCGGGCTCGACGGCGACGTACTTCTTCGGCCGGCTCGCGGCCTGGCTCCGGACGAGTCTGTGGCTCTCCAGGCTGTTGAGCACGTCATAGATCCGCCCCATCGGGACCTCACTGGCCCGTGAAAGGTCCTTCGCCGTCGTCGGGCCGGTTCGTAATAACGCGCGATACGCGCGGGATTCGTACTCCGAAAGGCCCAGGTCGCGGAGGGATGCCATAGCGGACCTTCTCGCGGTAGCGAGAAAAACACACCGACAGTTTACACACGTTTCCGGTTGTCGGCGGACTGATCCGTCCGGGCCGTGTCGCTGAAGGATGGAGCTGCCCTCATGCGGCGATCGATCCCTATTCGACCGCCTCGGCGACCCGCATCATCAACTCGTCGGGCGTTGTCGCCGGCGCGGAGGCAACCTCGCCGACACGGACGACTGCCTCGCCTTCATCGACCGTGAGGGGACCCGGCGCGTCCTCGTGATGGGCGTTCGGCACGACCACCTTCTCGTGGTCGGCGACGCGCCAGGCGGCCCGATGGAGGTCACTTCCCGGCTCGGTGCCGACGGCGACGACGGTCGTCCCGCGGAGGAGACGACCGGCGAGGCTTCCGTATCCGGCGACCTGGACGCCGAGCCGTTCGGTTGCGCCCGCGAACGCCTCGGCGGTTTCGCGGGCGACCTCGCGGTAGCGCTCCTCGCCGGTCAGCGCCGCGAGGTCACAGAGCGCCGTCGCCATTTCCACGTTCCCATCGAGCGGACGGAAGGGCCGGTCAAGCAGCCCCGCGCCGGAACGGGGGCCGTCGACGAACGAGCCGTCGACGTGGAGTTCGTCGATCGCCCGGTCGGCGACGGCGCGCGCGATGTCTGCCCCCTCACCGAGCACGCCGGCGGCGCGGGTGTAGGCGGCGACGACGCGCGCGGCGTCCTCCAGAAGGTCCGTTTCGCCTGTTTCGTCGCCGGCGCGGTAGCGCGTGACGACCCCCGTTTCGGCGTCGATGAGGTCGCGTTCGAGCCCTGAGAGGATCCGTTCGGCGTACTCACGGGGACGGTCCGCGTCGGTATAGGCCCCGAACGTGAGCAACGCGTCGGCCGCGAGCGCGTTGCCGCCGGCGTAGACGGTGAGGTCCGTTCGCGGGGGGTCCAGTTCCGCTCGCTCGTCGGCCGGGGCCGCGTAGTACGCGCGTCCGAGGCCGGGCCCGAGGCTTCCGCCGATGCCGTAGCCCGTCCAGAGGTCGTCGGTGAGGAACTCGACCGCCGCCGCCGCGGGGTCGTGGTAGGCCGCCTCGCCGGTGTAGAGGTACGCGTTCGCGAAGGCGCGGGTCACGGCGGCGTTCGTATCTATCGGCTTCTCGTAGGCGACGTCGCTCCATTCGCGGGTGCCCGCGAAGCGGAAGAAGCCGCCCTCGACGTCGTCCGCGAGGTGGTCCCGGACGGCATCGAGCGTCCGGAGCGCCCGCTGTCGGTCCCGTTTGAGCGCGAACTCGACGGTTCGCGGCAACGGGAACTTCGCGTCCGTCCCCCAGCCGGCGTGCTCGTCGTCGTATTTGACCTCCAACTGCCCCGCGAGGTGGCTCTCGATGGCCTCGCTCACCTCCCCACGTGGCGGCAACTCGGCGTCGAGCGCCCGCGGAACGCGCCCGGCCTCGGAGCCCTTTTGGGCCCACATCTCCCGGACCGATTCGAGCACCCCTCGCATCCCGTCGGGGGTGAGGTAGCCGGCACCGGTGAGCAGCTCGCCCGTCGGCGTCAGAAAGGCGGTCGTCGGGAACCCACCCATGTTGTAGCGCTCGCGGACGCGGGGGTTGCGGTCGACGTCGACGCGGACGGGGACGAACCCCTCGTTAACGTTCGCGGCGATCCGCGGCTCGGCATAGGTGGTCGCGTCCATCTCGTGACAGCCCGTACACCACGTCGCCGACAGCGAGAGCAACACGGGGCGGTTCGACTCGTCCGCCTCGGCAAACGCCTCCGTGCCCCACTCACGCCACTCGACGTACGTCCCGTCAGTCATGTCACCGGGTCGGGGTCGCCCGCGGGTAAGCGCTTCGAGAGCGTCCCGCGTACCGCCCGAATCCGCCCCTCCTCATCACACACCCCAGCAGGAAACACTTATACTCGGTCCACGTACCGCCGCCCATGACACGGCTCACACGGCGAGCGAGCGTCCGGCGGCTGGCCGCGCTCTGTGCCCTCCCACTTGCCGCCTGTATCGACGAGCCGGGAGATGGCGGTGGATCGGACGACGACGATGGCGACCCGGGAGCGTCGCTCACGACTGACGTACATCACGCGGCGGCCCGCTCGGTCGGGCTTGAGTGGGACTACCGCGAGCGCCCGGGGATCTGTCTCCTCATCGACGACGCGGACGACGCCGACCCGCTGTTGGAGGACGTCGGCGAGGAAACCGAGGCGTTCGTGCGCGAGACCGATTTCGAGGAGTCGGTCCTGTTATACGTCGAGTCGATCGGTCCGGACGCGTGTCACGACCGGCTGGAGTTCGGTGAGTTCTCCGTGGAGAACGAACCCGTCAGCGGCGAGGCCGCCGTCGCCGACAGCGCCGAGGACGACGAGGTCTGTAGCACGGTGCTCACCTATCCGCGGGCGTTCGTCCGGGTCACCGCCGACCCGCTTCCCACCCACGCCGAGATGACGCTGACCGACGGCAACGGCGATCAGGATACGGTCCGATCCGACGACGACGCCGTCGAGTCGACCGCCACGGATTGAGGCGACCGCCCGAGCCCTTCGTCGGAAACCACTTTATGATGGCGGCGAGTGGGTCCGGCATGACCGACCTGATGGCGCGACCGGTGATCCCGATCGCGAACGAGACGGACGCGAAGACGACCTACGCGGCGGCGGCACCCTATCTCGACCCCGACTCGCGCCCGCTGCTCGTCAACGTGATCGAGAAGGCGGGTGGCGCACCCGACAAAGCCGGCGTCGAGCAGCGTCAGGAAGTCGCCGAGAAGGCCTTCGGGGCCTTCGCCGAACTCGCCGCCGCCGACGGCGTCTCCGTCGATGAGGAGATCCGATACCATACCGACGTCGTCGACGCCATCGTCGATGCCGCAACCGAACATGAGGCGACCGCCATCGCGTTCGTTTCGCGGGGGAGCAGTCGGATCGTCCGGTTCCTCTCCGGTGACGTGCGCTCGAAGCTCATCGCCGAGCCCACCCTTCCGACCGTCGTGTTGCCGACCGTGGACGAATAGCCCGATTCGAGAGGGGGACGACCGCCCGCCCGGACTCACTCCCCGTTGCTCCCACCGAGGGGGCTATCCTCCCGATGGAGGTAGAGGTAGATCAGGACGGGGATGATGGTGAACACGAGCGTCGCGAGGAACCACAGGATCGGCCACCTGCTCCCGCGCGCCTTCGCGTCCCGGTAGATCCAGATGGCGACTAACACGAGGATGCCGTAGACCGCCACCGTCACGGGGAGCGACCAGATCACCCCAATTTCGACGAGGACCGGGTCCATGCGTGGAGTCACACGGCGAATAAAAAGAGCGTAGCGATCGATTCTATGCGGCCCGTGGCACTATCGGTCCCGCGGGCTACCGGCGAAGCGGATGGCTCCGATCGCTTACCGCCAGGGCTGTGACTCCGCGGTGAGCTCGCCGGCGAGGTCGCGCCGCATCGCGTCGGCCGGGTCGGCGACGTTCGCGAGCGCCCACATCAGTTTCACCTTCGCGGTGCCGGGCAGGGTGTCGCCCGCCTCGATCACGCCCGCATCGAGGAGGTCGCGGCCGGTGTCGTAGACGCGGTCACAGACCCGACCCTCCAAACACTGACTCGTCATGACCACGACGGTCCCGTCCGCGACGAGCGACTCGATCCGCGGGATGAGGTCGGTGTGGACGTGGCCGAGGCCCGTCCCCTCGATCACGACCCCCGCCTTCCCGTCGAGGTAGTCCCACGCGGCCGGGTCCATCCCGGGCGTGAACTTCACCAGTTCGACGTCGCGTTCGAGATCGAGTGCGGTCTCGATCGCGGTCTCTCCGTCCTCGGATTCCGGACGCGGGATCGGCTCCCGGTTCCAGGTGATGGTCCCGTCCGCGGACCCGCCGTCCTTGCCCGCCTCGCTCGCGGCCTCATACGCGATGGTCCCGAGCGGCTTCGCGCCGACGGTCTCGAAGGCGTCCCGCCGGGAGGTGTGGTTCTTCCGGACGCGGGTGCCGCGATGGAGCGCACAGACGTCGTCGTCGGAGCTCGCGTGCATGCAGACGAGCGTCTCGGCGTGATCGGCCTTGGCGGCCTCCACGGCACAGACTGCGTTCATCACGTTGTCGGAGGAGGGCCGGTCCGCCGAGCGCTGGCTGCCGGTGAAGACGACGGGAACCGGGAGGTCGAGGGGGAACGAGAGCGCGGCCGCCGAGTACTGCATGGTGTCGGTGCCGTGCATGACCACGACCCCGTCCGCGCCGGCTTCAACCTCTTCGGCGACGGCCGCGGCGAGGTCGCGCCAGATGGAGGGGTCCATGTTCTCAGAAAGAATGTTGGCGACGACCCGCCCGCGGTAGTTCGCGCGGCCGGCGAGTTCGGGGACGGCCCGGAGGACGTCCTCGGCGTCGAACTGCGCGGTGACCGCGCCCGTCCGATAGTCGACCGTCGAGGCGATGGTGCCGCCGGTCGAGATGAGCGCGATCGTCGG
>PWGU01000160.1 GCA_003554605.1 Halorubrum sp. | reverse complement strand
TCTCCTTCTCCTTCTTCTTCACCTTCAGTCTTTCTGGCTCCCAATAATTTCTGAACCTGTTGCAGTTCTACGGTGCTGGCCCTGCGGGCCTTGATATTCTCTTCCTGGATTTCCCGGAAAACCTCTTCCCGGTGAACCGTTATTGCCCGCGGGGCATCAATTCCCAGCTGGATCTGATCTCCCCTGACCTCCAGGACCGTAACGAAGATATTATCCCCAATTACAATTTTTTCCCCTTTTTTGCGGGTAAGAACCAGCAAAACTTCACCCCCCCTAAGCAGATACCGAAGCCTCATTAAAAACCGGGTGCCGGGTGCTGTAATCCTCCTTCAAAACCACCTGACAGGCCAGGCCCCTCCCCAGATTTAACACCAGGGGGCCCTTGAGATTTACGGTGGCCTGCTGTGGATCTTCGGGTATTACCAGGAGACATAACACCTGGACCTCTTCTTCTTTTTCTACCTCCAGTTTTTCTCTGGCTTCGCTGGGTAAATCAAATTCATAGCCCTTAACAATAAATCCGGGCTCAGCCACGATAAAGGCCAGGTCCGGCTCTTCCGTGGACTGCAGCCAGAGCAGGGGAGAATTTTCCTCGGTGGGCAGCAGGACATATTTTTTATATTTTTCAAAACCCAGAAGCCCCTCTGGAAAATTAATAATTCCCTCCTGCGGTACTTCCAGTTCGCCAAAGCGTGTAGTCTTAAAACGCAAAGGAGATCCCTCCTTAAATTAAAACATTGAGGCGGCTGCCCCGGGGCACCACTTCCATTTCCAGGTTTCCCGGGCTCCCCTGAACCTGGGGGGGACGGCGGTAACCGATGTTGACCTCTTTAATCCGGGGCCGGGTAACATGCCGGGCATCTTCCCCCGGGGTATAATTACCCTCAATTCGTCCCAGTTGATCGCCCCGCCAGGCTATATCCCCAATTATCTCCAGAAATTCAGCCCGTTCCTCCCGGGCCTTGCTGTGAATGTAGGGGAGTGTTGATTTCAGGCCCATATCCTCCCGGGTCGGGGTATTATCCACCTCTATCTGGCCCCACCTCATATTCACTTCCAGCCGGACCGGTGCTGCACTATGAATTAACATGGCCCTATCTCATAAAATCTATCAGGGTCGGCTGAATAATACGGGCTCCAGAAGCCAGGGCAGAACGGTAAACATTTTCCTCCATCTTGAGCTGGGTGATAACTTCAGTAATTTCCGCATCCTCGGCATCAGAAAGAACCTTCTGCAGGTACACATCCTGATCCATAATCCGCTGCTCGGAAAGGTCCATGCGCCGGGCAGCTGCGCCCACCTGGGCCCACATGCCCATAAAATCACTCTGCTTTTCATCCAGACTACCCTTGAGTTCAGAAATACCCTGAATATCACCCTCCTCCAGGAACCCGATAAACTGCTCCAGTTCTTCAATAAAGGGCTGGAACACCTGGGCTGCATTCATATTGATATCAACCTCGGTTCCGGGAGCAGGACTCATGTTAATAGGGCCCTCATCCCCGTTATAGAGGTATTGAACCTGGCCCTCTTCGTCCACTACCCTCTCCAGGGGCGGTTCGGTGGTACGCTGCCCCCCGAAGATATAGCGTTCTCCCAGGCGGGTATTGGCCAGCTCCATTATTCCATCCTGGAGTTCCCGCACCTCCTGGGCAATAGCTTCTAACCCCCCCGGGCTGTGTACATCACTGGCGGCCTGGGTCATTAATTCCCGGGACCTGTGAATTGTTTCCCCCATATTATTCATTGCATTATCGGTAAGATTGAGCCAGTCCTGGGCTGCCCGGACATTTTCTCGAAACTGATCATTAATGCCCAGATCATTCCTGGCCCGCATGGAAAAAACCGTTCCCACCGGATCCTGAGAGGGCCGGGAAAATCTTTTGCCGGTAGAGAGCTGTTCCGACAGCTCACTCATGCGGCTCAGGCTGCTGTTCAGCTGCCAGGACATATTCTGCACCATCATCTTATTGGTTACCCGCATTATTATCCCCTCCCTGTAGCTAGCGCACCATGCCCAGCAGGGATTCCATCATCTGATCAGCGCGGTTAATCAGGGTTGAAGCAGCGCTGTAGGCATGCTGAAAACGAATCATATTGGCCATTTCTTCATCCAGGGAAACCCCGGAGACTTCTTCCCGTCTCTGCTCAATATTCCGCAGCAGATTGTCCTGATTGCTGCCCATACGCTGGGCTTTCTGCCCCAGGACTCCCACTTCAGCGGTCAGGGCCCGGAAATATTCCTCCATGGTAGCATTTCCCCCGTCCATGATCCTTTCCTCCCGCAGATCCAGTAAAGCCCGCACATTATCCGAGTTGCCGGCAGGAACTCCCGCAGGATAGGTCAGGTCGGTAAATTCTTCCTCAATATCCAGATCTACCTCTTCCTGTCCCGGGGTAAAGGAAATCTGTAACAATTGGCCGGCTTCTTCGTGGTCATTAATCAGGGCAGCTACCTGTTCATAAGTTGCTCCCTCTGCAGGCAGGGTTACTGTAACCCGATTTTCATCAACACTTATACCCAGTTCCGTCCCTTCCTCAAATTCCAGTTCCGCTTCGGGGTCAAGGGCAGCCACAAAAAGGCCCTGACCCTCATCCCCGTCAATTATATCCCGGACATAGGTTCCGGAAGCAGCCAGGGCGGCCCGGTTTTCTGCAATA
>PWGU01000095.1 GCA_003554605.1 Halorubrum sp. | reverse complement strand
GTGACGATGACCGTTACGTCGATGTCGGCGATGATCGTGATGGCGATCATCGCGACGCTCTTCGGCATCGACCTGCTCCGAGACATCGGGATCATCCTCGCGATCGGGCTCTGTGCGGACCTGATGAACACCTATCTGATGAACGTGACCCTGCTTCGCTGGTACAAATTCGAGGGGGTGAGCCGCTGATGTTGGGCCCGATCAAACGGAACTGGCGCGTGCTGCTGCTCGTGGTCGTGATCATCGCCGCGTCCGTCGCGCTCTTTGCGCCACAGTTCGCGCCCGACACCGCGCCCGGCGAGGACCCCGATGAGGCCGGACAGGGACTCACGAACCTCCAGTACGGCCTTGACCTGGCCGGCGGGACGCGCATCCGTGCGCCGCTGATGGGCTACACCGCCACAAACGTCGAGTTCGGCGGGGACAACCCGAGTGAGGTGGCCGCGAACGTCGCCGAGCAGCTGGAGGGGGTCTCCGCGAGGGAGGTCAACGCCGAAGAACAGGACGAACAGGGCGGTGAAGTCGAGGTGACCGACCCCGACGTAACCCAGGATGAGTTCCGCGCCGCGATGGACGCCTCCGGCTACACGTATAACGACATCAGACGGGGCGTCACCGCCGAAACCCGTGACGCCGCCGAGGGCGTCATCCGCGGAAAGATCAACGAGGCGGGCCTCTCCGGTGGAAGCGTCCAGCAGGTGCAATCTATCACCGGCGAGTGGTTCATGCTTGTCGAGGTGCCCGGCGAGGACCGCCAGGACGTGATCGACCTGCTTGAGGAGCGTGGGACGGTCCAGATCGACATCGGCTATCCGGATGCGGACGCCGAGAACGGCACCGGCGTCGAGGAGGAGGTCCTCATTCAGGACGACTTCGAGAACATCGGGACCGCGAGCCGCGACGAGAACGACCAGCCGTACGTCCCCGTCTCGGTCATCAACGAGGCACCCGAGGGCGAGGACTCACCGGCACACCGCTTCCAGGACGCCGTCGTCGAGCGCGAGGTAGCCTCCGACACGGGCGGGGCGCGCTGTGATTTCGACCTGGACGAAGGCGAGCTCAACGAGGGCAGCGACGCGTGTCTACTGCTCGTCGTCGACGGCGAGGTCGTCAACGCGTTCGGGATGGACGACGGGCTCGCAGAGAGCATGGTGAGCGGCTCGTGGGCCGAATCCGGGAACTTCCGGCTGACCACGACCTCCTTCGAGGACGCCCAGCAGGTCTCGATCAACCTGCGCGCTGGCGCGCTCCCGGCCGAACTCGACATCGCCGGCGAGGGGACGTCCGCGTTCATCTCGCCGACGCAGGGTGAGAACTTCCGGTTCTACTCGATGCTCACCGGGCTCTTTGCCATCTTCGCGGTGGCAGGGATGGTCTTCCTGCGATACCGCGAGCCGAAGGTCGCCCTGCCGATGATCGTCACCGCGCTCGCGGAGGTGTACGCGCTGCTCGGGTTCGCCGCGCTCGTCGGCTACCCGATCGAACTGGCGGTCATCGCCGGCTTCATCGCCGTGGTCGGTACGGGGGTGGACGACCTCGTGATCATCGCCGACGAGGTGATGAGCGAGGGCGACGTCAAATCCCGGAAGGTGTTCGACTCGCGGTTCAGGCGCGCCTTCTGGGTTATCGGTGCGGCCGCCGCGACGACGATCATCGCGATGTCGCCGCTCATGGTGTTGAGCCTCGGTGACCTCTCCGGGTTCGCCATCTTCACGATCCTTGGCGTGCTCATCGGCGTACTCATCACCCGACCGGCGTACGGCGACATCCTTCGACGGCTGCTCACCGTTCGGTAGGCGAGCGCCGCCGCCGGCGTGGTCTGAAAGACACCTTCTAACCGGCAATGGATATAAAAAGCGAGGATGGAGGCGGGAGCGCCGCCACCGATTCAGTCCCGCACGGCCGGAACGATGCGGGCGACGGCGATGGGAGCGTCATCGCGCGAAGCCGCCGCGTCGGGGGCTGTGGTCGTTCGATCGGGCGACGCGACGGGTGGGACCCGCGTACTGGTGTGGATCGGTTCGGATTCGGACATCACGGAGGTGTCACCAAGTAGCATACAGCTCCCGACCGGTATAAATGACGATGCAATAACAATACTGATAGATAGCGATCGAGCCCGACAGAACGCGTCCAGGAGACCTCCCGGGTAAAAAGTGGGTTCGACGGTCGCAGCGGTGCTGAGGGTCGGAGACGCCGTCTACGACAGCTTCTCGATGTTCTCGACGATGGCGTCGGCGAACTCGCTCGTCGCGAGTTTCTCGCCGCCGTCGATCTGGCGGTGGAGGTCGTAGGTGACTTTCCCCGAGGAGATGGTCTCTTCGACGGCGTCGCGAACGAGGTCCGCGGCGTCCATCCATCCGAGATAATCGAGCATCTCACGGCCCGAGAGGATCATCGCGGTCGGGTTCACCTTGTCCTCGCCGGCGTATTTCGGCGCGGAGCCGTGAACCGGCTCGGCGAGACAGCGACCGTGTCCGAAGTTCGCGCCGGGCGCGATCCCGAGTCCACCGATCTGCGCACCGGCGGCGTCGGACATGTAATCGCCGTTCAGGTTCATCGTCGCGATGACGGAGTAGTCATCGGTCCGGGTGAGCAGCTGCTGGAGCATGTTGTCCGCGATGCGGTCCTTCACGACGACCGTGCCCTCGGGCTGTTCGCCGT
>PWGU01000039.1 GCA_003554605.1 Halorubrum sp. | reverse complement strand
TTCTGGGGCAAATAATAAAACGTTCCTCCGTGGGGCGTCCGTGCCCCTTGCGGCCAAACAACAAAGTAGCGTCAACGCCAACGTTGACGTATAATGGGTGTTGCAGACGAGCAGATCCGTGTGAGTAGTACGGTGAAGCGACGGATCGAGCGTTATCGCCGAGAAGGTGAGAGCTACAACGACGTCCTCGAACGTCTCCTCATGACGGAGGACGCCGGTGACTTCGAGGACGGGTTCGGGCGCTGGTCAGCCGAGGACGCAGAACGCGTTCGTGACCGTCGTCAGCGGGGGAAGAAGGATCGAAAACGTCGGATGCGAGAGCGGGCCGAAGACGCCGCATGAAGGTCCTCGATACGACGTTTCTGATCGACTATCTCGATGGCGTAGAGGCGACACGCGAATTTTACGAGGTAAGTGGCGGTCCCGATATTCGGTGGGTGATTCCTGTGCCGGCGCTCGCCGAAGTACTTGTTGGCGAGGGAAATCTTCCACATGGTGATGTCGACGGGGCTCGTGAAGACCTTGCGTGGAGTGAAATATATCCCGTCAACGAGGAGACTGCCATCGTCGCGGGCGAGATCGCTGATGAGATCCAACCTGGAGGGCCATATCTCGACGGCCCCGACGCATTGATAGCCGCGGTTGGACGCGAGCTGGACGCACCGGTCGTTTCAAGCGACGGTGATCTCACGCACGAGACGACGAAGCAAGTTATCGACGTCGAGGAATATCGAGTGTGATCGATCCCCGATTCGGTGACCATCTCGTTGCATAATTTATATACGACTGTTCCGAGGAACCCCGAGCGACCCACCTACGTCACCGCCCGCTTCGAATACCGAACCCACAACAGCGCCGCGAGGCCAGCACCGACGAGCGCGAAGGACGAGAGGACGGCGAAGAAGGCCGCGAGGGTGAACGATCCGAGGACGAACCCGCCGACAGCGATCGAACTGGACGCGAGCCCGAACTGTCCGAGGTAGGTGTAGCCGTACGAGAGTCCCCGTCCCTCGGCCGGCGTGTAGACCGCGACCGCGAGCTGATAGAACGGCTGGATCGCAAAGAGGAAGAAGCCGATGACCGCACAGAGCACGACGAGGGGACCGAGCCCGAGCGACGCCACCGGCACGAACGCGAGCGCGAGCAGCGCGAGCACGACGAAGATCCCCATGAGCCCCTTCTCGACGGCGACGTAGTTCGTCGCCCGACCGCCCGCATACTGGCCGACCATGCCGATGACGAGCAGGCCGACGTAGAGGTAATCTCCCGGCTCGATCCCCTCCAGGCCGAGCCCGGGGTCGAAGCCGGCGAGCGCGGGCAGCCCCTGCAGGATCTCAGGCAGGTAGGTGAGGATGCCGCGATAAAACAGTCCCTCGAAGGTGACGAGTACGAAGACTACTGCAAAGGCGCTGGCGAACAGCGTCCGCGAGTCGGCGAGCAAGTCGGAAAGCGAGGCCTGCACGGTCGCCTCGTCGAGTTCCTCGGTCGCCGCGACGGGGTTGAAGTCGGTCGAGAGCCCCCAGAGCGCGGCGAGGAGGCCGGGGACCGCGAGCGCGGCGGCGACGAGCGACCAGTCGAGGAAGATCAACAGGGTGGCGGCGACGAAGGGCCCGAGCGCGATCCCCGTGTTGCCGGCGATCCCGTGCCACGCGAAGACCGTCCCGCGGTCCTCGACGCCCGTCGAGATGAGCGAGAGCCCCGCCGGATGGTAGATGCTGGCGGCGACCCCCCAGATCAGGAGCCCGACCGCGATGGTGACGATCGAGTCGGCGAGCGAGAGCACGAGAAACGCCCCGCTCATCCCGAGCAGACAGGCGATGATGAGCCGCTTCGTCCCGTACCGGTCAGCGAGGATACCGCCCGGAAGCGCGCCGATCCCGAACGGCGCGTAGCCCAGCGTGATCACGAGCCCGAGCAGGGCGACGGAGACGTCGAACTCCGCGAGCCAGACGACGAGGAAGATGGGGATGGACGTCTCGAACCAGTGGACCATCGCGTGCCCGGTCATGGTGAACCCGGCGATCGACCGATCGTTCTCGGAGAGGCCCATTCGGTACGCGAGAGACGACACCCGACGCACTTAGCTTCACGCGCTTCGGCCGCGGTCGCCGTATCACGTCGAGTCGGGAGGTCGGTGCGGCGAACCGCCCGACGACCGAGTTATTCGCGTCGGTCGAACCCAGCCGCGAGCGTCGATTCCGGGACCGAGAGCACGGTCGGCCGGCCGTGCGGGCAGGCGAAGGGTCGCTCACATTCCCCGAGCCGATCGAGCAGCGAACGGAGGTCGTCGGACCCGAGGGCGTCCACGTCACCCCGCTTCAGCGACGGGTGACAGGCAAGGTCGGCGAGGAGCGCCTCGCGGGGATCCGGGGTCCCGCCGTCCGTTCCACCGCCTCCCGTCCCCGAGAGCGCGGCGAGCGCGTCCCGGAACGCCCCGACGTCGGCGACGTGGCCGAAGGGGGCCGGAACCGTCCGAAGTCGACGGGTCGACCCGCCGAACGGCTCCGTCTCGAACCCGAGCGCCGACAGCTCCGCCTCGAAGGCGGAGACGGCGGCGACCTCGTCCGCCGACAGCGAGAGGGTCGCCGGCGGGTCGATCGGTGCCGTCGGGATCGGCTCGCCGTCGAACGCCCGCCGTAAGCGTTCGTAGTTCACTCGCTCGTGGGCGGC
>PWGU01000057.1 GCA_003554605.1 Halorubrum sp. | reverse complement strand
CGTGTCTCCCAGTCGCCGACGTTCCCATCGGCTTTGATCCAGACCGTGCGTGTCATATCCATTCGCTCTCGGCCGCGCGGCTTGAACGCTACGAAAGCGTTGACACCCCCGGATCGACCGCCCGGGCCGGTCCGCCGACCTGTAGTCGCGCACGAACCATCCGAAGTCGCGCACTGACCATCTCGTGATCGTTCGCTGATCGCCCCGTAGCCGTTCATTGATCGCCACGTAGCCGTTCGTTGATCGTCCGAGTACCGCGCGTTTATTATTGGTGCGCCGATATCCATCCTCATGCGTACGCTCGATGGCACCGATCGGGAGATCCTTCGGCTCCTCCTCACGGACGCGAGACGACCATACAGCGACATCGCCGAGCGAGTCGGTCTCTCCCCGCCGGCGGTCTCCGATCGTATCGACCGGCTCCGTGAGATCGGCGTGATCGAGGGGTTTACCGTCCGCATCGACGACAGCGAACTGACCGGCGGGCTGGAGATGCTCGTAACGGTGTCGGTGCCGCCGGCGGATGCCGACCGAACATACGCTGCGCTCTCGGCACACCGGCGGGTCGAGCACGTCCTTCTCACTGCCGACGGCACGGTCGTCTTTTCGGCGACGCTCGATGGTGAGAGCCGTTCACAAGCGGACGGTGACGCGGCCGACACCCCCGGTGGAGTTCGGGGTCTCCTCGCGGAGACGGTCGGGTTGGAGACCGTTCGGGACCTCTCGATACAGGTGATCGAGCGCTCCGAGTGGTCGCCGACGCTCGGGGACGTCGACCTCGCGGTCGACTGTGTCGTCTGTGAGAACACGGTCACCGCCGAGGGTGAGTCGGCTCGGATCGACGGCACCCTGTATCACTTTTGTTGTGGATCCTGCCACGGTGAGTTCGTCGATCGGTACGAACGGCTGGCCGAGGGTGCCTGATCTGTCACTGAATCCGAAGATTTCTGATCGGAGCTTTATTGTGCGCCTCGCGTTTCTATCGGCTTAATATGCCCGAGGAACCGCCGGGCGACCTCCTTCTCGATCACACCCACGACCTCGTCGTGGTTCTCGATGCCGACGGCGCGTTCACCTATCTCAACGCCGCCGCCCGGCGGGTGATCGGCTTCGAGCCCTCGGCGCTCCTCGGCAGGGACGCCTTCGATCTCGTCCACCCGGACGACCGCGAGCGTGTTTGGGGGGCGTTCCGTGACACGATCGGATCGGCTGGCTCGCCGACGGAGACGGCCGTCGAATATCGCCATCGAACGGCCGACGGCTCGTGGGTCTGGTTGGAGAGCCGATTCTCGAACGAGGCCGTCCCCGAGTTCGGCGGGTACGTCGTCAGTTCCCGGGACGTAACGGACCGCATCGAGGCCGAGCGCCTCCGGAAGGAGACGGCGGAACGTCTCACGCAGGTCGCTGGAAGCGCGGAGGACGTCCTCTGGCTATTCACCGGCGATTGGTCCGAAGTCCTGTTCATCAACGAGGCGTACGAATCGCTGTACGGTGGCGAGATCGAGGCGCTCCGTGCGGACCCCTCGGCGTTTCTCATGTGTATCCATCCCGACGACCGTGCCGGCGTTCTGGAGGCGATGGGTGGCCTTTCCGAGGGGGAGCCGCTCGATATCGAGTACCGGGTGAACCCCGATCAGGGATACCACCGATGGGCATGGGCGCGTGGTCGCCCAATCCTCGAGGACGGCGAGGTCGTCCGCGTCGCGGGCTTCTCCCGTGACATTACCGACCGCCGTCGCCGTCGGCAGCATCTCTCCATGCTCGATACCGTCTTGCGGCATAACCTCCGCAACGACCTGAACAAGATCCTCGGCTACGTCGAAACGGCCCAGGAGGAGGGCCTCGACGGGTCGGGCGGCCGACCGGGGGAGGAACTCGCTGCTTCGGGCTCGAACGCGGGAGCGGACGTCTCCGACCCGGACCTCGCCGAGTGGGCGGAGGTCGTGTACCGGGTCAGCGATGGGTTACTGTGTAAGGCGGACAAACAGCGGGAGATCACCCGGATCCTCACGGACCGGCCGGCGGTCGAATCGGTTGACCTCGTCGCCGCGACGGAGGGGGCGATCGAGGCCGTCTCGGAGTCGTTCCCCGGGGTGGAGATCGAGGCGGCAGTCCCGTCGTCGCTGCCCGTGGCCGCGATTCCGGCCGTCGAAATCGCGGTGATGGAGCTGATCGAGAACGCGGCGACGTATGACCCCGACCGCGACGGTGCACGGATTCGGGTATTCGCCGATCGGGAGGATGGGTCAGTCGTGCTGGAGATCGTCGATCACAACCCGCCGATACCCGAATACGACCATCGCGTGTTGACCGGCGAACAGGAGATGCCGGAGGTGCACCACAGCAGCGGGGTCGGCCTGTGGCTCGTCTACTGGGTGATCGACCTCTCCGGCGGGCATATCGAATACGAGCGGGTCGAGGATCGGAACGTGATCCGGATCCGATTGTCGACGCCCGAGCGGCAGTCGGTCGACATCGCTCCGGGCGGCGGAAAGTAACCTACTTGAGGCCCGACCGGAAAGTGGTACTTGCAGTCCCGTGGTGTAGCGGCCAATCATAATGGCCTTTGGAGCCATTGACGGCGGTTCGAATCCGCCCGGGACTACTCTGTCGCGAGCAACTCCGCGAGCGACAGCTATGTTCAGCGGATTCGAAGCAGGGAGCAGCTTCGCTGCGACCGAGGTT
>PWGU01000042.1 GCA_003554605.1 Halorubrum sp. | reverse complement strand
TTGAGCGTGAGCGTCATCTGCGTCGACTCCGGGGAGGCGTCGGTCGAGCGGGCCACGCGCGCCATCTCCGGGATGCCGACGTTGTCGACGGGGTACTCGCTACGCCAGGAGCCGCCGGAGAACGTCGCGGTCGACGTCCAGTCCCGGAAGCCGATTTTCATGTTCTGCCTCATCCCCACACCCCCAGCTCGATCCGGTTTTCGACGGGATCAAGGTCGATCCAGCGAATCCGGAAAGCCCTTCCGTCATCCATCCCGTATCGCGGAAGCTGGACCTCCACTGAGTCCGCGATTTCGATTTCCTCGATGATCCCGGGCGTCATCCAGGTGCTAACTACCGCCCGCACGGCGCGCGTTTTTTCGCGCGCGAGAATCCTCTCAGCGGCGTCCTTCGCCGCATAACGGGTTGCCCACGCCGACTCGATCTCGAGCTCCTTGGCGTTTTTGTGCTTGTCCTTGACGGACTCGTCTTTTTCCCGGTGCTCGGACCACTCGGAGGAGATGAAGTCGAGTCGATCTCCGGGATTGTCGACTCCCTGCTCCTCAAGGATCTCTTTGTCGAGGTGATCCTGGACGGTGTAGTTACGCCCCCAGAAGATGGCGACGGAGTAGGCTGGGAGATCCTCTTCTTCCGTATCCTCGGACTCGAACTCCTCGATGTCGTAGTCACCCTCGGCGAGCGGCTGCGAAGTCGGGTTAGCCTGGACAAACCGAGGCCCTCCAGCCTCCGGCTTCTCCCACTTACCAAAACGCAGCAGGCCGAACCGATCGAACCCGAACCACAGGCCCGCGCCCTGGCACACTCGCTCCATGGCGCGATAGAGTTCCCGCTCGCTGTCCTGGTGGACACCGACCGGCTCTCCAAACTCGTCATTGAGCGCGTCGATGTCCCCCTGCTCGATGTCATCCTCATCGAGGGCGCGAAGCGCGAGGCGCTTGAGCACGGAGCCAATGCGGTTATCTTCGGATGTGATGATGTTCGCGGTGAGCGTCGATGACGGCTCTCGAGGCTCGCCTTCATCGCTGTCCCAGGGCAGGCGAATATACCCACCCTCACCATCCGAACGGGGCCAGCACCGGTAGTACGCCATGTCCGCCGGAGGCGCTTCGTCGTTGTCCAGCAACTCTTCCTCGGACTCGTAGTCAGGGTCATACCGGACCAACGGCACGCCCCCAATGAAGACGTCCGCCACATCCGCATCGGTCCCAGCAGTGAACTGGTAGATGCCCTTCTCGGAGTTCACCAAGTAGAGCTCGACGTTATAGACCTCGCCCTCGGGCTTCGGCTTGGGCCTGCCCTGTGTGTGCTGGGAACCGCCCAGATCTCCCTCACCGTCGTAGCTATCCTCGCTGTAAGGACGCTCCAGCTCTGAGAGCCGGTCTTGGATGGGGATCGTGATGGTCTCCAAGCTGAATGAGGCCGGTCCCATAGTCGCCGTAAACAGTGGCAACCGTTCGTCGTAAGCACTCATGGGGCCTTCAACCAGGAATCCGCGAATCTCCCGGCCATCGATCCCGTAGTCGATGAGCTCGTCGAAGCGGCCATCCGCGTTGATCAGGACCAGATCGTCAAAATCCGTCCCGACAGCCCGGCGCCGCGACTCTGCACCGCGGATCTCCCTGCGGATCCCGACCGTCTCCTCGATGGCCTCCGGGTAGAATCCTGGAGCTGTGCTGTGGTTGTATCCCTCAGTAGCAGCACGCCATGTCGATACATTGCCGTCTCGATCAGCGGCCTCAAACTCGACTAGGAGAAGTGCCATGCGCTACCTCGTTCTGCTTCTTGGCATCGTTGTCGCCGTCCCGGCTGCTGCGCACGACTTCCGTTACACCCACGTCGGCGTGACATTTGGGGGCATGAGTTTCGATGAGCTGGAACACGAAGATGAGATCGACGACGACATCGCCGACGACCTCATGAGCACATGGACCGGGGCCGGGATCACTGGCGCTTACCATTGGGACCCTGGTTTTGTCGAAGCGTCCGTGCAGAGCTATTCGACAGAGGTCGGCATCGCCGAAGCGACGCTAACCGAAACGATTGTCGCTTTCGGTAGTGCGCAGTCAGTATCGACGTGGGTTGATATTGCGCCGTTGATTGGCATCAAGGCGCGACGGCTCGAAGAGTGCGTGGGGAGCCTCTGCTTAGAGGAGGACTGGGACTCCCTGATGTTTGCACTTCGCCTGAGGGCCTGGATTGTTCCCGGGTCAACTGAGCTAACCCTCCAAGGCCGCGTTTCAGAGTTCGATCCGACAGCCAGCGTTGGGTTGCACCAAAGGATCGTAGCTCCTGAGCACCGTGTAGGCGTGACATACACTTACGAGGAGGACTTCGCCCAGTACGAGCTCGCTTACACCTACCGCTGGCCTTAGGCCGAGCGCCGCTGACGCCGCCGCATCTCGCGGACCTCCCGACGCAGAGCCTGGGCGTCCTGGCTATCCACGTCCCCCTTGGCGACCATGGCGCGCAGCATCCGGTCCAGGCGCTCGTTGGTGGCATCCATGCGCTCGATCATCTCGTCATCGCGACGGTCGTCTTCGACGGGCGCCGGCCCGATGTCCACCGCGTGGTTGGCATCATTGGCCGGCTCCTCGGAGAGCAACCCGGGGATGGCCTTCGTAACCGGGTCGCGCATCATTTGCGCAGTCTCATCGGCCGTATGGACCCAGGAGCCACCAGGTAGATCAACC
>PWGU01000076.1 GCA_003554605.1 Halorubrum sp. | reverse complement strand
GCGCGGTTGATCTCGTCGGCGAGCACGACGTTCGCGAAGATGGGCCCGGGCGCGAAGCTGAACGAGCCGTCGGACTCATCGAAGACGTTGGTTCCAGTGACGTCGGCGGGCAACAGGTCCGGCGTGAACTGGATCCGCGAGAACAAGAGCCCGAGGGCGGTCGCGAACGAGCGCGCCGAGAGGGTCTTTCCGGTGCCGGGGACGTCCTCCAACAGGACGTGCCCACGCGCGAGGATGCCAAGCGTGACGCGTTCGAGGAACTCGGGGTCGGCGACCACCGCCCCGCCGACCTCGTCCATCACCCGGCTACAGGCGGCCGCCGCATCGGGGACGTTCATGAGCGATCGATAGCCGGGCGACCCACATGAGTCCTCTGGGAGGGGTGACGGGTTGACGCGGGTTCACTCAGAAGGGGGGTTTCGACGACGCCGGCAGACAGGTATCGACGGAGGCGATGGGGATCGACGGCGATCGAAACCCATAAACTCGAAACCGGCGAATCCTCAAACGAGCCGAGGTAGCCTAGCCCGGCCAAGGCGGCAGATTCGAAATCTGCTGTCCATTCGGACACGTGAGTTCAAATCTCACCCTCGGCGCTTCTCCCGTTTTCTCGTCCGCGAGTCTCGGGCTCTTTCACGGCGAAAGAACCATCCGTGCGGCCGGAGAGGTCCGGATATGACCGACACCACGCTGTACGATCGACTCGGAGGCGAGGAGGCTATCGGCGCGGTCGTGACGGAGTTCTACGACCGTGTGCTCGCGGACGAACGACTCGAACCGTACTTCGAGGACACCGATATGTCCCAGCAACGGGCCCATCAGACCCGATTTTTGAGCTCGGTGACCGGCGGACCGATCCAGTACGACGGGGACGACATGGGGACCGCTCACGAGGGGATGGGGATCTCCCATGCGGATTACGACGCGATCGCGGCACACCTCGACGACGCGCTCGGCGAGTTCGACGTGGCGGATGCCGACCGTAAAGCGGTGTTGGAAGCGGTCGAATCGTATCGGGAAGCGATCGTCGAGACGACATAGCCGCGCTCGAGACGTCGATCTGCGGGGCGGTCGGGGAGGGCCGAAACCGGGGAGTGTGTCCGTGCGGTTGTTACCGACCGCCCGCGACCTGTCGTTCCCAGTCTTCGAGCCAGGTACTGCGGTGTTCCCGAAGCTCGGGATACTCGAAGTGGACGATCTCTCCGGGCTCCTTGGCGAACTCGCGGTACGTTTCGGGGGGCTCGACGTCGGTGACGGGGCCGGTCACGTTGAGTTCGGCGATGGCCCGTTGGGTCTCGTCTTCGAGGATGAAATCCATGAACGCGTGGGCCAACTCGTCGTCTGAGCCGGTGGCGAACCGGGCCATGCCGTTGAGGTTCGCGTAGCCGGTGTCCTCTAAGAACGTGACTCGGTGTTTGTCCATGTCGTTTCCGGCCATGTCGGCGTACACGCGGTCGTTCGAGAAGGAGACGACGACGTTCAGTTCGTTGGCCTCGAACTGCGGGTACATCTCCGACCACGAGGACAGGACGACCGCGTTCTCCTCCAACAGATCCTCCCAGTAGTCGAGGTAGCCGTCGGGTCCGAACTCCTTGATCGTCGAGAGGAGGAACATCTCGCCCGTGTCGCTGTCCATCGGGTTGGGGATCCCGATCTCGCCCTCATACATAGGGTCGAGCAGGTCCTCGAACCCCTCCGGCTCGTCGATGTTGCGCCCGTCGTAGACGATCGCACAGAAGTTCTGATAGGTCGGAATGACGCGTCCGTCCGGATCGAACTCGAACGACTCGTCGATCCGGGCGGCGTGTTCGAGGACGTTGCGGTCGGTGGGGCTGAACAGGTCGACCCCCGAATCGTCGACGCGGTAGAGGTCCGAGGGCTTCAACCCCAAGTAGACCTCCGGTTCGAGGTCGACGCCCGCGTCGTACTCCTGAATGTAGTGGTTCACCTCGCCGTCGGGGACGGCCCATTCGAGTTCGACGTCGTGGCGTGCCTCGAACTCGTCTTTGATCCACTCGCCGGGACTCGTCGTGGGCGCGTCAATGAGCGTGTCGTAGGTCGCGACGGTGAGCGTCGGGTCCTCCTCGACCTCGCCAGTCGTCCCGCCGTCGGTGGCTCCATCATCGCCACCGTCGTCATCCCCACCTGTCTGTTCGGCAGTACAGCCGGCCAACCCTGCGGTCACGGCGCCGGCGCCGGTCGCGAGAAACGCGCGTCGGTGCATTACCCGGTGGTCGTACTTGGTGATACATAACGTTCCTGATCCACCGTGAGGGCGTCGATGAGTGATGTAACGCCACGGCGGGGCGGCGGGTCGGACCCCTTTTGTGCCCATCCGTATTATCGGTGGATGATGACGGGTTCGGGCGCTGTGGACGGACTGAAAACGGAGGGATGGAGGGGTCCGATCGATGGCCGCTAATCGAAAGGGCGACCGCCGTGAACGTGAGCTGGTCAACGCTCTCGATGAGGCGGGATTCGCGGTAATGCGCGCCCCGGCCAGCGGCGCGGCCACGACGCGGGAGTTGCCCGACGTGCTCGCCGGTGACGGCGAGGTGTTCTACGCCATCGAGGCCAAATCGAGCGCCGGCAACCCGATCTATCTCGACGGCGAGGAGGTGGAGGCGCTGCTGTTTTTCGCCCAAAACTTCGGCGCGAAGGCGCGGATCGCCGTCCGGTTCGACCGGGAGGACTGGTACTTCTTCCACCCCGGTGAGCTCTACACCACCGACGCGGGCTCCTATCGGGTGAAAAAGGAGACCGCGCTCGCTGAGGGGGAGGATTTCGCCGAGTTCGTCGGCGAAACACGCCGGGTGACGCTCGATGAGGTCGGCCGCGACGCCGGGGCAGCGGGCGAGGACGCGAAGACGGACCGTACGCGCGAAGTGTTGGAGGCGGTCCGTGACGGCCACCTGTCCGTCGAGGATGCGGTCGATATCTTATAATTCGACGGCGGAGGCAGGTTCAGCGTGTATTATTCACTTCGAGTTCCGCCGCTTCCGATACGGGCGATGGGGTGGCATCTCTCCGCTTGGCGGCCGACATCCCGTTCCTGGCCGGAAACCAGACCGAGAATGTTCTCGCGAACCGGCCTCTCAGGCGTCAATCCGTTCCTCGATAAAGGGTTTGTGCGAGGATCCATCGGCGATCGAGCGCATGTGCTTCCGTTGACAAACGTTCGATCGAAATCGCGCGCGAGCGACGTCCGCTATGAAACGAACGTGCAATGGGTATATGAATACGACACCGATCCCCGAACGACGTCCCGGTGTAGGTGTGTGTTCAAATAATATATATCCATATCAGGTCGTTGAGGGCTGTCGATTTTTCTGAATTCGTCAGTTCTGTCCCGTCCCATTCGTGCACCTCGTTCGCCCCACGACGACAACTTTAAGTAATCAAACGCATTGGTGACAGGCGATGACAGACATCACGGAGGCTTCGTCGGACACCCCGGCGGATCGAGTTCTTCCAGGGCACGATAGCTTCTAACATCGACATTGGTCCCGTACGGATCTTCGATACGACCCTGCGGGACGGGGAACAGTCACCACGGACGTCGTTCAGTTATGACGAGAAACGCCGCATAGCGGCCAAGCTGGACGACATGGGAACGCACGTCATCGAGGCGGGCTTCCCGGTCAACTCGGACGCGGAGTTCGAGGCCGTGAGCGATATCGCCGCCGCGACGGACACCACCGTCTGCGGGCTCGCCCGCGTCGTCGAGGGCGACATCGATGCGGCGATCGACTCGGGCGTGGAGATGGTACACGTGTTCGTCTCCACCAGCGACGTCCAACTCGAGGACTCCATGCACGCCACCCGCGAGGAGGCGAAAGAGCGGGCGGTCGCCGCCGTTGAGCAGGTGAAAGACGCCGGCGTCGAGTGCATGTTCTCACCGATGGACGCCACCCGGACCGACCCGGACTACCTGATCGAGATCGTCGAGGCCGTAAGCGACGCGGGCACCGACTGGATCAACATCCCGGACACCTGCGGCGTCGGGATGCCGACCAGCTTCGGGAAGACGGTCAAGGCGGTCGTGGAGGCGACGGACGCCCGCGTGGACGTCCATACCCACGACGACTTCGGCATGGCGGCGGCGAACGCCGTCGTCGGCTTCGAGAACGGTGCCCACCAGGCGCAGGTGTCGGTCAACGGGATCGGCGAACGCGCGGGCAACGCGGCCTATGAGGAGGTTGTGATGGCCGTCGAATCGGTCTACGGCGTCGATACCGGCATCGACACGACACAGATCATCGAACTGGCACGGATCGTCGAGGAGGCCTCGGATATCCCGGTGCCGGCGAACAAACCGATCACCGGACGCAACGCGTTCGCCCACGAGTCGGGCATTCACGCCGCGGGCGTGATCGAGAACGCGGACACGTTCGAGCCGGGGGTTATGACCCCCGAGATGGTCGGTGCCGAACGCGAGTTCGTGTTGGGCAAACACACCGGCACCCACAGCGTGCGGAAACACCTCGTCGAGGCCGGCTTCGACCCGACCGAAAGCGAGGTTCGCGCGCTCACCAGCCGAATCAAGGAGTACGGCGCGGGCAAGCGGCAGGTGACTGCCGGCGACGTCGAACGGTTCGCCCGCGAGGCGAACGTTGAGCGTGAGGAGGAGGAGGTTCGGATCTGATGGCACCCCCCGTGTCGGCACCGCGGACCGAGCGGCCGCGTTCGGTCGCGGAACGCCCAGTCGCTGTGGATCCCTCGCCGAATCGGGGGTCTCAACCAACGGATCTCCCCTTCGGAGCCGGATCCCGACAGGGATTTATAGGTGGATTTCCTCGTATCGAACGAGATGCGACGGCACCACATGGCCCGGTCCGCCGACGGACGCCGAGCCGCCGCCGCGATTATTGTAGGGGTGTAGCCCCCTACATACCACTTTCCTCACCGACACGACATTCCGACGAACGCCAGCGGAGTGACCCGATACGGCCGCTTCGCGCGTCGTTCGTATCGACAACCCAACAGCCATCGACCGACCACGAGGTCCCGGTCGATACCCGCCCACACGACACGACACCACGCACATGAGCGACACAGCAGCACGGTCACGAGAGGAAGAGCCCGAGGAGCCGGGGGACGACGCCCCCGAGCAGGACGCGCCGCAGTCGACCGACGATGCGGCAGCGGATACGGGATCGAGCGATACGCCCGTTTCGACCGGCGCGGAATCCGTCGTCGCCGCCCTCGAGGCGGCCGGCGCGAAGACCGCGTTCGGGGTCCAGGGCGGGGCCATCATGCCCGTCTACGACGCCTTATATAGCTCCTCGATCCGACACGTGACGATGGCACACGAACAGGGTGCCTCGCACGCGGCCGACGCGTACGGCGTCGTCGCCGGCGAGCCCGGGATCTGCCTGGCGACCTCCGGGCCCGGCGCGACGAACCTCGTCACGGGGATCGCGGATGCGGACATGGATTCGGACGCCATGCTCGCGCTCACGGGGCAGGTGCCGACGGAGTTCGTCGGGAACGACGCGTTCCAGGAGACGGACACCGTCGGGGTCACCCGACCGATCACGAAACACAACTACTTCGCGGGGGATGCCGACGCCGTCGGCGACGTCGTCGGCGAGGCGTTCGAGCTCGCGCGGGTCGGCCGCCCGGGCCCGACGCTCGTCGACCTCCCGAAGGACGTGACGCTCACCGAGACCGACCGGACGCCCGGCCCCGCGAAGGCCCCGGCGGGCCCCGATCCGGACCCCAGCGCCGATCCGGAGGCGGTCGAGCGGGCCGCTCGCGCGATAGAGAACGCTGAACGGCCGCTCTGTCTGTTCGGCGGCGGCGTGATCAAAGCGGAGGCGAGCGACGCGGCGCGGACCTTCGCGCGCACGTACGAGATACCGGTCACGACGACGATGCCCGGCATCGGGAGTTTCCCCGAGGACGACGAACTCGCGCTCTCGTGGGCGGGGATGCACGGAACCGGCTACGCCAACATGGCGATCACGCACACGGACTGTCTGATCGCCATCGGGACGCGCTTCGACGACCGACTCACCGGCGGGATCGACACCTTCGCGCCCGAAGCCGAGGTCGTGCACGTCGACATCGACCCGGCGGAGATCTCGAAGAACGTCTACGCGGACTACCCGCTGATCGGCGACGCCGGTACCGTGATCGACCAGCTGACGGCCGCGCTTCGGCAGGTTCCGGACGCCGACGAGTGGCGTGAGCGATGTCAGGAGTGGAAGGAGACGTATCCGCTGACGTACGCAACGCCCGAGGACGAGCCGCTGAAGCCGCAGTTCGTCGTCGAGGCGTTCGACGAGGCGACCGACGCGGACACGATAGTCACCACCGGCGTCGGGCAACATCAGATGTGGGCCGCCCAGTTCTGGACCTACACGGAGCCCCGGACGTGGGTCTCCTCACACGGGCTCGGGACGATGGGCTACGGGCTCCCCGCAGCGATCGGTGCGCGGTTCGCGGCCGATGCGCGAGGCGAACCCGACCGCGACGTGATCTGTTTCGACGGCGACGGGTCGTTCCTCATGACGCTCCAGGAGCTATCGGTCGCGGTCCGGGAGGACCTGAACATCACGGTGGCCGTGTTGAACAACGAGTATATCGGTATGGTCAGACAGTGGCAGGACGCCTTCTTCGAGGGGCGACACATGGCCTCGGAGTACAACTGGATGCCCGAGTTCGACAAGCTCGCCGAGGCGTTCGGCGCGCTCGGTATTCGAGTCGACGGGTACGACGAGGTCGCGCCCGCCGTCGAGGAGGCGCTCGCCTACGACGGACCCGCCGTGATCGACTTCCACATCGACCCGGTGGAGAACGTGTTGCCGATGGTTCCGAGCGGCGGGGCGAACGGCCGATTCGCGCTCGCGGAGGACCAGCTATGAACTCCGAGCGACCCGATCCCGCCGAGCAGGCGGAAGCGGACTCGAAATCGAACGTGGAGGCGGAACCGGTGACGGATCCGAACCCCAACCGCCCGTCGGGACGGGCCCGCGCGGACGGGGGACGCATGGCGGCCATGCCCGGCCCCGCTCCCGAGGAGCGTCCCCACCCCGAGGGACGACGGAACACCGAGGGGATCCGGATCGACCCGGTCGTCGAGGCGGAACACACGCCCCGAAGGGCCGTTATCTCGGCGCTCGTCGAGGACGAACCCGGCGTGCTCGCACGGGTCTCCGGGCTCGTCTCGCGGCGACAGTTCAACATCGAGAGCCTCACCGTCGGGCCGACGACCGTCGACGGCCACTCGCGGATCACGATGGTCGTCGAGGAGACCGATCCCGGGATCGACCAGATCGAAAAACAGATGGCCAAGCTGAAGCCGGTCATCTCGGTCGGGGAGGTCTCCGGCAACGCGGTGTGTACCGAACTCGTTCTCCTGAAAGTCAGGGGCGAGGAGCCGGACAAGGTGCACGCCGTCACCGAGATGTACGACGGACGAACCCTCGATGCCGGCCCGCGGACGATCACGGTCCAGCTGACCGGTGACGAGTCGACGATCGACGACGCGCTCGATGCGTTCAGACAGTTCGGGATCCTTGAGATCGCCCGAACCGGACAGACGGCGCTCGCACGTGGGGACGTCCCCACGGCACCAGGAGAGAAACCCGGCACGGCCGGCGAACCGACGAAACCAGACCAGCGATAATCACACTACATGACTGCAGACGACACACAGACGTTCACCTCGAAGGTATACTACGACGACGACGCGGACAGCGACTACATCGCCCAGAAGACGGTAGCCGTCCTCGGCTACGGATCACAGGGCCACGCCCACGCACAGAACCTCGCCGACAGCGGCGTAGACGTTATCGTCGGCCTGCGCGAGGACAGCTCCTCGTGGGGGGCCGCCGAGGACGACGGGCTGAGGGTTGCGACACCTGCGGAGGCGTGTGCGGAGGCCGACATCGTGAGCGTCCTCGTCCCCGACACGATCCAGCCGTCGGTGTATGAGAACGCGATCGAGCCCAACTTGGAGCCCGGTGACACGCTCCAGTTTGCACACGGGTTCAACATCCACTACAACCAGATCCGCCCGCCAGAGGACGTCGACGTGACGATGGTCGCGCCGAAGTCGCCGGGCCACCTCGTCCGCCGGAACTACGAGAACGACGAGGGGACGCCTGGGCTGCTCGCCATCTATCAGGACGCCACGGGCGAGGCCCACGAGGAGGGACTCGCGTACGCCGCGGCGATCGGCTGTACGCGTGCCGGTGTCGTCGAGACCAGCTTCCGTGAGGAGACCGAAACCGACCTCTTCGGCGAGCAGGCCGTCCTCTGTGGCGGGATCGCCGAACTGGTCAAGGTCGGCTACGAGACGCTCGTCGATGCGGGTTACTCGCCGGAGATGGCCTACTTCGAGTGTCTCAACGAGATGAAGCTCATCGTCGACTTAATGTATGAAGGGGGGATCGGCGCGATGTGGGACTCGGTCTCCGACACCGCCGAGTACGGCGGGCTGACCAAAGGGGACGTCGTCATCGACGATCACGCCCGCGAGAACATGGAAGCGGTCCTCGCGGACGTCCAGAACGGCACCTTTGCCCGCGAGTGGATCCTCGAAAACCAGGCCGGCCGGCCGAACTACGATCAGCTCCGAACCGCGGAGAAGAACCACGAGATCGAAGCCGTCGGTGAGGAGCTGCGCGGGCTGTTTGCGTGGGCCGAGGACGCCGAACACGAGGGCGATGAGGAGGAAGCCGCCGAGGTGAAAGCCTGATGGGAGCCGACGGCGACGAGGAACGACCGACGATGGCGACCGTCTCCCATGAGAACCCACGAACGGGGTCGACGCTCGGGGAGATCTTCCGCCGGGGTCCGACGGTCGCCGACGGTGGCGAGTCCATCGACGAGCGCTCCGCCGACGGCGACGAGGACTCGGCGGAGGAGCGGCTGACTCCCGGCGACGAGCCGCCCACGGACCGCGATTCGATGGCGGACGTCGACCACACGGCGCGTCAAGGTGACCGGAGCGGGGTCGAACGCGTCTGGAGCCGTGGGCGGGAGGACCGTCCATGAGCCGGGGAACGCTGTATGACAAGGTCTGGCAGAACCACAAGGTGGCGTCGCTGCCGACCGGGCAGGATCAGCTGTTCGTCGGGCTCCACCTCGTTCACGAGGTGACGAGCCCACAGGCGTTCGGAATGTTAAAAGAGCGCGGCCGCACGGTCGCGTTCCCGAAGCGGACGCACGCGACGGTCGATCACATCGTCCCGACCGGGGACCGCGCGCGTCCCTTCGGCGACGAGGCCGCCGAAAACATGATGGCGGAGTTAGAGGAGAACGTTCGCGCCTCCGGGATCGACTTCTCCGATCCCGACTCCGGCGACCAGGGGATCGTCCACGTCATTGGTCCCGAGCAGGGGCTCACCCAGCCCGGCATGACGATCGTCTGTGGCGACTCACACACCTCGACACACGGCGCGTTCGGCGCGCTCGCGTTCGGGATCGGTACCTCACAGATCCGCGACGTGCTGGCGACCGGCTGTGTCGCAATGGAGAAACAGCGGGTCCGACGCATCGAGGTCACCGGCGAACTCGGGGAGGGCGTCACGGCGAAGGACGTCATCTTGACCATCATCCGGAAACTCGGCACCGACGGCGGGGTCGGATACGTCTACGAGTACGCCGGCGAGGCGATCGAGGCCCTCGGGATGGAGGGTCGGATGTCGATCTGTAATATGTCCATCGAGGGCGGGGCCCGCGCGGGCTACGTCAACCCGGATGAGACGACCTACGAATGGCTCCGTGAGACGGACGCGTTCGCGGACGACCCCGAGACGTTCGAGCGGCTCAAACCCTACTGGGAGTCGGTCGCCTCCGACGACGACGCCGAGTACGACGACATTGTCACCATCGATGGCTCGGCTATCGAGCCGACCGTCACGTGGGGGACGACGCCCGGACAGGGGATCGGCATCACCGAGCCGATCCCGCATCCGGAGGATCTTCCCGCGGAGAAGGTAGAGACCGCCCGGCGCGCACAAAAACACATGCGAGTCGAGCCCGGCGAGACGATGGAGGGCTACGAGATCGACGTCGCCTTCCTCGGTTCCTGTACGAACGCCCGATTGAAGGACCTCCGGGAGGCGGCCGCGTTCATCAAGGGTCGCGATGTCCACCCGGACGTTCGCGCGATGGTCGTCCCCGGGAGCCAGCGCGTCCAGAAGGCCGCAGAAGCCGAGGGGCTCGATACGGTATTTAAAGAGGCCGGCTTCGACTGGCGTGAACCGGGCTGTTCGATGTGTCTCGGGATGAACGACGATCAGCTACAGGGCGACGAGGCGAGCGCGTCGTCCTCGAACCGGAACTTCGTCGGCCGACAGGGCTCGAAGGACGGCCGGACGGTGCTGATGAGTCCGATCATGGTCGCGGCCGCGGCGGTGACCGGCGAGGTCACCGACGTTCGGGAGATGAAGGAGGTGACGGTCGCATGAGCGGTATCGATCACGACGGGTTCGCCGATGGCGACTCCCCAGCGGAGCAAGTGACCGAGGTCTCAGGGACCGGTATTCCGGTCCGTGGCAACGACATCGACACCGACCAGATCATCCCGGCGCGGTTTATGAAGGTCGTCACCTTCGACGGCCTCGGACAGTTCGCCTTCTTCGATCAGCGCTTCGACGACAACGACGAGGAGAAGGATCACCCGTTCAACGAGGAGAAATATCGGGGGGCGAACGTGCTGGTCGTCAACGCCAACTTCGGCTGTGGCTCCTCGCGTGAACACGCCCCGCAGGCGCTCATGCGCTGGGGGATCGATGCCGTGATCGGCGAGTCGTTCGCGGAGATCTTCGCGGGCAACTGCCTCGCGTTGGGGATCCCGACGATCACCGCGGACGCCGAGACGGTCGAGACCCTCCAGGAGTACGTCGCGGCCAACCCGGACGCCGAGATCGAGATCGACGTGGAAAACGAGACCGTGACCTACGGCGGCGAGACCGTCGAGGCCACCGTCAGCGAGGCCCAGCGACGGGCGCTCGTCGAGGGGGTCTGGGACACGACGGCGCTCATGGGCGCGAACACGGAAGCCGTGAAGGAGACCGCACGCTCGCTCCCATACATCCCCGCCGATCACATCCCGGGGGACGGCTCGGAAGACGCGGCGGGTGCGGCAGGGGACGACTGAATGTCGGTCGAGATCGCCGTCATCGAGGGCGACGGGATCGGCAAGGAGGTCGTGCCGGCGGCCGTCGAGGTGTTGGATGCGATCGCCGAGACGGGGTCGATCGGTGCGTTCGAATACACCTATGCGGACGCCGGCGACGCGGTCGCCAAAGAAACCGGCGAGGCGCTCCCGGCGGAGACCTACGAGGCGGCGGCGAACGCGGACGCGACGCTGTTCGGCGCGGCCGGCGAGACGGCCGCAGACGTCATCCTCCCGCTGCGGGACGCGGTCGGATCGTTCGTCAACGTGCGGCCGGCGCGCGCGTACCCCGGCGTCGACGCGGTCCGTCCGGAGACGGACGTGGTCTTCCTCCGTGAGAACACGGAGGGGGTCTACTCGGGTCACGAGGATCGGTTGAGCGACGACCTCTCGACGCTGACACGTGTCGTGACCTCCTCTGCCTCGCGAGAACTCGCCGAGTTCGCCTGCGAATTCGTCGAGGACGGCCGCGGACCCGACGGCAGCGAGGGGTTCACCGTCGCACATAAGGCGAACGTGATGCGCGAGACGGACGGTCGCTTCCGCGAGGAGGTGCTCGCAGTAGCCGAAGAGCGCGGCGTTGACGCGGACGAGGAGCTGATGGACGCGTTCGCGACCAAACTCCCGCTCGATCCGACCCAGTACGGCGTCGTCGTCTGCGGAAACCTCGCGGGCGACGTGCTCTCGGATCTGGCGGCCGGGCTCGTCGGCGGGCTCGGACTGTTGCCCTCGGCGAACATCGGGCATGACAACGCCCTGTTCGAGCCGGTTCACGGCACGGCGCCGGACATCGCGGGCCAGGGGGTTGCGAACCCCTCGGCGGCGATCCTTTCGGCAGCGATGCTCGTCGATTACCTCGGCTATACTGAGGACGGTCGACGCATCCGTGATGCCGTCGAGGGCGTGCTCAGCGACGGCCCACGGACCGGGGACCTCGGCGGATCGGCGACGACCGTCGAGGTTACCGAGGCCGTCGTCGACCGTCTCTGAAGGGTCCACTTCTTGTGGCGTTTCATGGGGATTCCCGCCGAGGTCGTGTCGGCACCCTGGTGGGGGTGCCGCCGAAACCATAAGACACGAAACCCTGCGGCGCGTCCACGAGTGTATGGGAAATTATTTGGTCGCGATGGAGGCCG
>PWGU01000192.1 GCA_003554605.1 Halorubrum sp. | reverse complement strand
CTGTGTGACGAGGAGCCGCGGGAGGTCGTTCCCGCCATCGCCTATCGCGAACGGGTGGGGCAACTGACCGGCGAGTATGAGGGGTATCGTGGCATCACTACGGCGACCGCCACGGACGAGGGTGGGTCGCTCTCGTTGGCGCTCTCGGTCGGTCCGATCGAGCAGACGTACACGCTCGTGCCCGAGGACCCCTCGCTGGCCTCGTTCCGATTCCTCTCGCCTGAACCAGGACGATCCACGCCGGTTGAGTTCGTCGAGCGCGGGGACGGTATCGACCTCTTCGTCGACCGGCACCGACTGCGTCGCCAATGAGACCGATCCGCTGAGCCCACTCCGCACGGACCGAGGGTTTAGGCGACTCCTCTCCGTATCGTGGGCATGGACCTCCTGATCGTCGCGATCCTGGTCGGCCTCCCGCTTTTGTGGCTCGTCGGCTTCGCGGCCTACGTCTACGTCGACGCGCCGAAAAACGGGATGAACCCCCGAAAGTGGGCCGCCATCGCGTTTTTCATCCCCTTTTTCGGCTTCTTCGCGTACCTCTTCGAGCGCGGCGAACAGGACTACGACCCGGCCGAGGACCCCTATGCGGGCGGGGAGGCACCGTTCGCCATCCACGAGTCACGGCAGGGCGAAAAGCCGCTCGGGCCCGCCGGCACCGAACGGGAGGAGGACGAGAACGAGTGGAACGACCCGAAGGGCGTCGATTTATCGGACGAATGATTCGTTTCCGATCCGTCCGTTGAACACTCCGCCGCCCGCATCACCCGATCGAACGTGGCGTCGTGGACAACGTTTTCACCCCGTCGGGTCGTTGCCGTCGCATGGAACGGATCGTCACGGTCGTCCCGGAGGCCGGATTGCACGCACGGCCCGCCTCGCAGTTGGTCAGGGCGGCGAACGGGTTCGACGCGGAGGTCACCTTGGAAGCGATCGACAGCGACGCGGGGCCCGCGAGCGCGGCGAGCATGCTCGGCGTGACGGGGCTCAACGTGAAACAGGGCGAGCGCGTCCGGATCGTCGCGGAGGGTCCCGACGCCGAGGCGGCGCTCGATGCCGTCGAGGCGATCCTGACGGCGTCCGTCGAGGGTGGGGACGGTAAGTCCGGGTCCGAAAGGGACGGCGACGGCGTTGTCGATTCATGAGCCGCCGGCTCGACGGAACCGGGCTCACCGCCGCGACCGGCGTGGGGCCGGCCTGGTGGCTCGACGGGAGCGACCCGGCGGACCTCCCGACCCGGCCCGACCCGGAGACGATCGACCCGTCGACGGAGCGCGATCGGTTCGGGGCCGCACGTGAGGCCGTTCGAGCCGCGCTGGAGCGTGAGCGCGAACGGACCGCGCGGGAGGTAGGCGGGGAGGAGGCAGCGGTCTTCGACGCGCACGTCGAGTTCCTGACCGACCCCGCCATTGAGTCGGCCGTCGACGGGTCGATCGAGGCGGGGCACCCGGCCCCCCACGCCGTCCGCGACGCCTTCGCCGGCCACATCGAGACGTTCGAGGCGATGGAGGGGCGGATGGCCGAGCGCGCCGACGACCTTCGGGACGTTCGCGACCGCCTGCTCCGCGAGCTCTCGGACGCGGACGCGACCGCCGGCCCGCCCGACGGCGCGGTCGTCCTCGCGACCCGGCTCACCCCGAGTGAGGTCACGCGACTCGACCCGGACCGCGTCGCGGGCGTCGCGACGGTCCTCGGCGGCGGCACCGCCCACGCCGCGATCCTCCTCCGGTCGATGGGGACCCCGGCGGTCGTCGGGGTCGGGGAGGACCTTCGATCCGTTGATGACGGCGTGGTCGTGGGGATCGACGCGGCCACGGGGACGGTTCACGTCGACCCGGATCCGGAGGTTCGAGACCGGCTCGAATCGAGCGATGGCCCGCCGGTCGTTCACGACCGAGTGACCACCCGCGGCGACACCGCGGTGACGGTCGCGGCGAACGTCGGGTCGGCCGCGGAGGCACGTGCGGCCATGGAGCGCGGGGCGGATGGCGTGGGCCTGTTTCGTACCGAGTTCCTCTTTCTCGACCGGGAGGCCCCACCCGACGAGGACGAACAATACGAGGCGTATCGGGACGCGCTCGCGGCGTTCACACGAACCGAAGCGAGCGACGCGGGTGACCCGCACGACCCGTACGCCCGCGTGATCGTCCGGACGCTCGACGTCGGCGGCGATAAGGACGTGCCCTATCTCGACCTCGACCCGATCGAGAACGGCTTCCTCGGCGTCCGCGGGATCCGGTTCTCGCTCGGCCCGGGGCGTGACCTCTTCGAGGCGCAGCTTCGGGCGTGTTGCCGGGCGGCCGCCGCCGGGCCGCTCGCGGTGATGTTCCCATTGGTGTCGACGCCCGGCGAGCTCGACGAGGCGGTGGCGATCCTTGAGGACGTGCTCGATGGACTCCGTGCCGAGGGCGTCGAGTGCGCCCGCCCCGAACTCGGCGTGATGGTGGAGACGCCGGCGGCGGCGCTCTCGGCCGCGGCGCTCGCCCGCCGGGTCTCGTTCCTCTCGCTCGGCACGAACGACCTCTCCGGCTACGTAATGGCCGCCCAGCGCGACGTGGACGCCGTCTCGTCGCTTGCGGACCCGCTCCAGCCGGCGGTTCTCCGCGCCATCGACCGGACGGTCCGCGGCGCACGCGAGGAGGGTGCGTGGGTCGGGGTCTGTGGTGAGATGGCCGGCGATCCGGATCTGGCGCGGCTCCTCATCGGGCTCGGCGTCGAGGAGCTAAGCATGGCCGCGCCCTCGGTTCCGGCGGTGAAAGCCGCCGTCGCCGCGATCGACGACGATGACGCACGCCGTGTCGCCGAGGCGGCGCTCGACGCGGAGACGCCGGAACAGGTCCGCTCCGCCCTCTCTATCCAGTGAATTGAGCACCGGCCGCACGATACTCGGTCGCATCCGGAGGTGCCGGCCCGTCTCTACCGTTCAGGCGCGACGGTTCGTCGCTTATATCCCGCTTGGACCGGGCCGTTCGTCGGTTATCGGCCCTCTTTACAGCTTCCGGCTGTCGTAGGCCCCTTCGGCGGCCGCGACGACGTCATCGAGGGACGCGTCGGGTGCCGTCGCGGCGACCGCGGCCTCGACGGCCCCCTCAAGCACCGGCGCGTCGGCGATCCGCGCGGTCACCTCGCCCGTCTCGATGGCGAGTTCGGCGTTCATTACGGCGCTGCCGAGGTCGACGAGGACGGCGACGCCGTCGCCGTCGTCCGCCTCCTCGATCGCCGAGCCGATCCGCGGCGCGGAGGTGCCGATTTCCCCGTCCGGCCCCCCGCCGGCCGCGACGATGGGGGCGTCCTCGCCCGCCATCTGCGCGGCCACCTCGACGATCCCCGCCGCGGCGTCACGGCTGTGGGAGACGACAACTAATCCTACCATCACTCCGCCCCCTCGGGTTCCTCCCCGTCGACGGCCTCCGCGAGGTCTAGTCCCTCCTTCTCGGCCCTGATGACGGCCGGGTCGCGGGCGTCACGCTCGACGTCGCCATCGAGATGCTCGGCCGCGACGTCGAGGATCGCCTCCGCGAGGATCAGCGTGCTCGTCGCACCCGGGTCCTGATGGCCGACCGACCGCCAGTCGAGGTACGACGCGCGTCCCTTCCGCGCCCGGAGCGGCACCGTGTAGGCGACGCCGCGCTCGGCGGCGTCGACGGCCTTCGCGAGCGCCGCGAGCGGGTCGAGCCCGTCGACCTCGATCGACTTTTTATACGTGTGGACCGCCGGCGTCAGGGCGTCGACCATCGTCTTGTCGCCGACGCGGGCTCCGCCGCGGTCGGTGAGCTTTTCGAGGTACGCCTCCGCGAACGCGACGGTCGTCTCCGCGGTGACCCCGTCGGCGAGCTCCGTGCTCGCGCTCATGATCGACCCGCCGTATAAGGGCCCCGCCGCCCCGCCGACCTCCGAGATGATCGTCGTCCCGACGGTCTTCACGATCTCGTGCGGCTCGGCGTCGTCCATCTCCGCGACCCGCTCGGCGACCGCCCCGAATCCACGCGACATATTGGCCCCGTGGTCGGCGTCGCCGATCGCGGAGTCGAGGTCCGTGAGGTGTGTTTTGTTCTCCTCGATTCGGTCGGCGGCCTCAAGGACCGCGTCGCGTACCGCCTCGCTCGCGTCGGCGTGTTCCGTCATGCCCGTCCGATCGACACACACCCACAAGAGCGTAGCGGCGGATTCGCCGTCCCCGACTCCGTTATAAATAGGGTTGAGCGAGTCACCTCACCGCTCGACGGTGAGCCGCAGCGTTACCGCCGCGCCGTCCGCGAGCGCGGCCACGAGGTCCCGGTCGAGGTCGGCGGCCGCCTTGTCGGCCTCAATCAGGATCGTTCGCTCGTCGTCGGTGTAGTCGCTCGTCCGTGCGACCATCGAGCGGTCGTCGAGCAGCGTCAATCCCGGGTCCCCTCGGCCGACGATCGTCTCCTCGTGGGTTTTCCCCGGCCCCTCGACAGCGATCGTCGCCGTGATCGTCGCCTCGGCGTCCCGGCAGGCGTTTGTAAACTCGGGGCCGAACTCGCGCGGTGTTCGATCGGCGCTGACCCCGAGGATGCAGTCGCCCGCGGGCGTGAGCCAGTCGTCGGTCGTGAACTCGAACGTGCTCGCGTGTTCGGCGGTGACGTGCTCGTGACCCGTCGCCCGGATCACCTCGGTAAGCCGATCGTCAGTCATGCTGGCGTCTCGGCCGTCCCCCCGCAAAGGGTTGGCGTTCCTCGCGGATCGCTTTAGTTCGTCGGCCCCCGGTGGACGGTATGGAGTCGCTCGAAGCCGAACTGGCCCGCGCCCGCGACCTCGATGTCCCCTCGCTCGCCGACGCCATCGAGTCGATCGGCTTCGAGTGCACCCGCTGTGGGGCCTGTTGTAAGGGGTATGAGCCGGGACCGGAGGCGGCCGGAGAAGGGACGGCCGAAGGGGCGGCGGCCGAAAGAGAGACGTCCGAAGGAACGGCGGCCGGAGAAGGGACGTCCGAAGGGGCGGCGGCCGGAGACGACGGTTGTCACGACCGGGCGGATCGCGAACCGCACACCGCGACGGTCTTTCCGGATGAAGTTCGCACGCTCATGGAGGCGGACACCGCCGACGGCGATGGCGAGCCCTATGACTGGCGCGACGTGGCACGGCCGATGCCGTACGGCCTCTCGGAGACTGCCGACGGCGACGCCGTCGGGGAGACCTTCGAGTGGGCGCTCGCCGTCGACGACTGCGGCGACTGCACGTTTTATACCGAGACGGACGGGCAGGGTGCCTGTACCGTCCACGGGGATCGGCCGCTCGTCTGTCGCACCTACCCGTTCAGCGTCGCCCTCGGCGGGACGAGCCAGCCGATGGGTGAGCCGGTCGACGCGGTCGGCATGGTCCGTGCCCACGAGTGCGAGGGGCTCGGGCGGGCCATCGACCGGGCGGAGGCCGAGGCGCTCGCCGACGCGCTCAAGCGCCGGGCGGTCCGCGAGTTGGAGGAGGCGATCGGGGTCCGGGACGGGTACGACCCGCGAGCCGGTACCGAGCACGACGAACCGGTCGTCGTCTTCGACTCGGAGGGCCCGAAGCGGGCTGACGGCAGCCCGATCGAGCCCACGGAGTGATCGCCGGGCGTGCCGAGAGGTTTCGGTTCTCCCGCCCTCTCCTCGGCGGTACACCTATATCGAACCACGCCCCACATCCGATGGAGTCTGCTATGGAAATCTCCGAGAAGCTCCTTTGTCTGTTCAGTGCCGAGGTCCGTGAATCCGACGACGGCTACGTCGTTGAGGTACCCCGCCGGGAGATCGAAACCGGCGGCATCGAGCCCGGTGACACCTATCGAGTCGCGCTTATCTCCCGGTCGGACACGGTAGAGACGTCCGCCGACGGCGACGCACGGTCGACGACCACGACCGACGGGCCACAGCCGCCCGTCGAACCCGGCGAGATGCGGTACGTCGAGATCGAAGACCTCGGGAAGCAGGGCGACGGGATCGCCCGCGTCGAGCGGGGCTACGTGATCATCGTCCCGGGCGCGGCGGTCGGCGAGCGGGTAAAGATCGAGGTGGCGGAGGTCAAATCGAACTTCGCGGTCGGCGAGATCGTCGAAGAGGCGATCTGATCGCCGTTCGGTACCGTCTCGGTTACTCCGGATCGTCGTCCTCGCCGTCGTCCCTGTCCGGGACCCGAGCGTCCCAGTAGGAGACGGACGCGACGTAATCGCCCGGAATCGTGTTCCCGATCAGCTCGTCGACGACCCGGAACGGCTTCGCGATCGGCCCCGGCAGTTCGCGATAGAAGCCGTAGGGCAACACGAAGTCGTGTTCCTCGTTCGCGAGCGTGAGGTCGGCCGATCGCAACATCTCGACGACCTGTCGCTCGGAGTAGAGTCGAGAGCCCATCGGGAGCAGCCAGTTGTACAGCACCCGGAGGCTTCGTCGATTGAACGTATCGAAGAACACCTGTTCGTTGCTCACACGCCGAAGTTCCTGCATGAACGGTTCGGGGTCGTCCATGAGGTGGAAAAACCGCATCGCGACGACCGAATCGAAGTGATCGTCCGGGAACGGGAGCCGCGAGGCGTCCCCGCGCATGAACTCAACCGTGTCGGAGAGCCCCGCCGCCGCCGTCTTTTCGCGGCCCTGTTCGAGCATCTCGCGGGAGATATCGAGCCCGACGATGTCGGCACCTTGGTCCGCGAGCATCGTGGTGAACCGACCGGTCCCGCAGGCGACCTCCAGCACGCGATGTCCCTCCTTTATCGGCCCAAGCGCCGAGAGGACGGCCTCCTTCTCGCGCCGGTCGATGAGCACACCGCCGCCGGAGAACCGCACGTCGTCGTACTCCTCGGCGACCGCATCGGCCTGATACCAGTCCTGTCCCTTCACGTTACTTCGGTTCATCGCCCAACTCACAAAACCGTACTGGATACGGTCGCACATCCCATCACCCTGGACGAACCGATCGAACCGCGTGCCCGGCGTGTTGTTAGTGATCGATCGTCATTGAAGGATCCAGACAATTGATATTATTTCCTTATATAATCACTATCGGATTGCCCCATATGTAGCCAACCTTTACCATCTGGTGGGCGAATTTCGTGAAATATGAGTACCAGTCCCGTTGAGACCCCGAAGGATGGCCAGCTGTCGGAGGGCGAGTTCCGCGACCGGCTTCGCGAGCTTCCACCGAGTGCGAAGCTCGTCGCGAAGGTATTGGAGGGCGACGCCCCCCTCTCGCAGGGTGGACTCGCCGAGGAGTCATTGCTGCCCGACCGAACCGTGAGATACGCGCTCAACCGGCTGGAGGAGGAGGGGCTCGTCGAGTCACGCTACAGTTTTAAAGACGCCCGGAAACAGGTCTACTTCCTGACGGTATAACGAACGGCCGGCGGCGCGTTTCGCGTTCCGGACCCACCTCCACCCGGGAGTCCCAACGCTCCGTTGACGCCGTACGGGTTGCTTTTTACGTCTCCGGGCCCTCCCGGGGACGTATGAACCTCTCGGTCGTCGTCCCGACCCTGAACGGACGGGACCAACTGGCCGCGTGCCTCGACGCGCTCGCGGTCCACGCGCCGGACGCCGAGGTCGTCGTCGTCAACGGCCCCTCCGCGGACGGTACCACCGGGATGGTCCGCGACCGCGACGACGTCGACGTGCTCGTCGAGATCTCCGATCGAACCGTGAACGTCGCCCGTAACGCCGGCATCGAGGTCGCCACCGGCGAGGCCATCGCGCTCGTTGATTACGACACCCGGATCGACCCGTCGTGGTACGCGGCGGTCACGTCCGGGCTTGAACGGAGCCCCGTCGTCTCGGGCCCCGTCAGACGGATGGAAGCCGATGGCGTCGGCGCCGATGCCGACGCCGACGGGGTTGACACGGGCGACGACCGGCCGGAATCCGAGACGGACGAGGAGGGCGAGTCGAACGCCGAAAGCGGGACCGAAGGCGACGATACCGGGCCGGAACGCCGGCGCATCGGCCGTCGTGAGGTGACCTACTTTCCCGGGGGCAACGTCGGCTTTCGACGGCAGGCGCTCTTCGACCTCGACGGCTTCGACGAGTACCTGCACACCGGGGGTGCCCGTGACGCCGCCCACCGGTTGGCGGGGATCGGTCACGACGTTCGGTGGGAGCCGTCGATGTCGGCGGTCATCGAGCCGTCGGTCGCGACCGCCGCCGACGGCGGCCGCGAATCCCGCGACTGGGGATGGAAGTATCGAGCCCTCTCGTATCGGCTTCTGAAGAACTACGGTATCCGCCCCGGCGTTCTCCTCCGGACCGCCTCGCACGCCGTCGGCGATGCGATCGGTGTCGCCCGCGAGGTGGTTCGTGGCGATGCCACCCCATCGAGTTGGGCCGGCAACGGCCGTGACGTCGTCTTCGGGATCGCGGCTGGCGTCTCCGACGGCATGGTCTCCCGCGCGACCGACCGCTCACCCGCACGGAACCCGTACGGCATCTCGAAGCGCGCCGATCGCGCCGTCGCCCGATACGACGAGCGCGAACGCGCCGCCTCTCGGTGAGTCACCGCTCGGTGAGTCAGCGCCCGGGAACCACTCCATAGGCGGGTCGCCTCGGATCGGTCCCCCTGACGTGGACGGCGCCCAGGGTGAGGCGTCGGCCGTCTCACCGACGGACATACTCCGCGGAGACGAACGGCCCGAGCGCACCCGCCACGGCGCTCGCCAGCGCGTCGGCCCGGGTAAACCGCCCGTCGGTGAGCACGGCGGCCGCCCCGCCGCGGCTGGCGATACCGTCGGTACCCAACCGCTCGTCCATCACCGGCCCGAGCTCCCCGCCCGCGGCGATCCGCCCGGCGATGTCGTCCGGCAGCCGGAGGCTCGGCCCGGAGCCGACCTCGACGCGGTCGCCGTCGCTCACGGCCGCCCACATCACGAGGAATCGCCCATCGGCTCCCGGGAACCCCGCCACCCCGCCCTCGATGCCGACCGCGAGGTCATATGGCGTACCGTCCCGCTCGCCGACCGCATGGACCGCCGCCGCGCGGTTTCGCGCCCCGGAGAGGGTCTCCTCGTGGCCGGTCGGCTGTTCGCTCACGCCGGAGTCGACCGTGACGGCCTCGACCCGCGTCCCCTCACTCCACCCCGCCGGCGGCTCCTCCCCGACGGCGAGTTCGACGGCGCGTCGTTTCACCGGGTTCCCGCTTCCGACGCCAATCTGCACCGTTCCCGATCGTTCCTTCATCCACCTGATGAAGGGACCCGCTCAGCAAAAGGCGTCGGGATACAGGAGCGCCGCCAGCCGCTCGATCCCGTCGATCAGCGCCGGGCTCGGCTGGTTCAACAGCGAGTCGTCGAGGACGTGGACGGGCGCGTCGATTTCCCACCCACGGTCGTGGACGACTGTCGGGTCGACCCGCTCGCCGTGGCCACAGACGTGGAGGACGACGTGGTCGGGGTCGGCGGCCTCGACCGCCCGCGGGTTGACCTCGCGTGACCGCTCGCCGGCCTCGACGAAGGGATAGCGACCGCCGGCGGCCCGGACGGCGTCCGGCACCCAGTTACCGGCGGCCATGGGTGGGTCCGACCACTCCTCACAGTAGACGACGGGGTGTGGTGCAGCCGCGCCCTCCACGGTCGCCGTCACCGCCTGCAGCCGGCGTCTCGCGTCCGCGACCAACGTCGCGCCCGCGTCCTCCCGGTCGACCGCGACGGCGAGCGCTTTGAACCGCTCGATGACCGCATCGAGGGTCGCCGGCTCGGCGTGGGTCACGCGCCAGCCACGCTCGCGGCAGGCCGCGGCGATCTCCGCCTGTAAGCCGTCGCTCGTACAGATCAGGTCCGGGTCGAGCTCGGCGACACGGTTGAGATCGGGGGTGACCCAGCCGCCGACCGCGACCGGCTCCACCCCGTGTGTTCCCCCCGCGTCCGGACCCGGCGCACAGTGGTGGGTGACCCCAACCAGGAGGTCCGCGGCGTCCAGTGCGTCGAGCGTGGCGGTCGCACTCGGTGCGAGCGAGACCACCCGGGGCGGATCCATTGCCGATCGATCCGGGTCGAAGCGACCCAAACGTTTCGCTCGATACGGACGTGGATCGGAGGGTTCTCGGTCGGTTCCCGACCTGGTCGCCCGCGGGCGACGGCCATCGTGTGATCCGTGCTCATGACCAACCGTGCATGACCGTGCAGTACCGTGATAATTCCGTCGACCGGTCGCCGACGCGTTTCGAGCCTTTTATGTATTTTTCCCGTGATCGGAGTGTAAGACCATCCTCGGGCGCGTTCAGTTACCGGGGGTCTCACTGCTATGAGCGAACGAATGCATCTACGGGGGAGTCGCTCCCGTCAGGAATCGACGAAGGAATCGGAACGAACGAACGCGGGGCTGTCCTGTCCGGAGTGTGACGGACAGGTCATCAACGACGAGGAGCACGGCGAGAGCGTCTGTGCCGACTGTGGACTGGTCGTCGAGGCGGACTCCGTCGACCGCGGGCCGGAGTGGCGCGCGTTCGACTCCCGCGAGAAGGACAAAAAGTCCCGCGTCGGTGCCCCGACGACGAACACGATGCACGACAAGGGGCTCTCGACGAACATCGACTGGCGCGACAAGGACGCCTACGGCCGATCGCTCGGTGCCCGACAGCGACAGAAGATGCAGCGGCTCCGCAAGTGGAACGAGCGGTTCCGCACGCGCGACTCGAAGGAGCGCAACCTCAAGCAGGCGCTCGGCGAGATCGACCGGATGGCGAGCGCGCTCGGGCTTCCCGACAACGTCCGTGAGACCGCCTCCGTGATCTACCGACGTGCCCTCGACGAGGACCTCCTCCCCGGCCGCTCCATCGAGGGCGTCTCGACCTCGTGTGTCTACGCCGCCGCGCGGATGGCCGGCGTCCCCCGTTCGCTCGATGAGATCGCCGACGTCTCGCGCGTCGAGAAGGCGGAGATCGCCCGGACGTACCGCTACGTCGTCCGCGAGCTCAAACTCGAAGTGAAACCCGCCGACCCCGAACAGTACGTCCCCCGGTTCGCGAGCGACCTCGACCTCTCCGAGGAGTCCGAGATGCGCGCGAAATCGCTCCTCCGCAACGCCAAGGAGAAGGGCGTCCACTCCGGCAAGTCGCCCGTCGGGCTCGCCGCCGCCGCCGTCTACGCCGCCGCCCTGCTCACCAACGAGAAGACGACGCAGGCGGCTGTCTCGGAGGTCGCGGACATCTCCGAGGTCACCATCCGGAACCGGTATCACGAACTGCTCGAGGCCGAGGAAGGCCTCGTCGCCTGATCCGACCCCGTTCCCACAGCACGTTCAGTATTCACCTCACTCACCCCCATGGAATCGCGTGACCTCTTTCTCGGGTTGTTCCTCGTCTTCGGTGCCGGCTGGATCGCGAGTTCGACCGGGATCGCCGGGGCAACCCCCGGCTATCTCGTCGCGATCGCCGGCTGCGCGCTCGCGGGCGTCACCTACCTGTTCAATGACCTCGCGATCGGCCGGGAGGTCGGCGGCCGGACGCTGACGCGGCTCCGGATGCGGGCGGTCGCGCAGGCGTTCATCGGCGTCGCCATCGTTGCGCTCGGCGTCGACGGGTTCCTCGACGCCGGCGACGGCTTCTCGGCGGCGGTCGCCCTCGTCGGAGCGGTGGTGCTCGTCATCTCGCTCGCGCTCTGGAAACGTGGGACGCTCGACGGAGAGGAGCACGCCGACGGCGACGCCGACACCGAATAACCCCCACACCATCCACGGCCTTTTATACGGTCGCCGCGAGAACCGCCGTCCATGTTCGACGAGTTCGTCCTCGCGGCCGCCACAGCCGACCTGTCCGACGAGCCGGCCGCTCGGGAGCACGCGGACGCGCTGGAGTACCGGATGGATCTCGCGGACGACCCGCTCGCCGGGCTTGCGGAATACGACGGCGCGTTGCCGCTCATCGTCACGAACCGCGCGGAGTGGGAGGGCGGTGAGGCGGGCGATCTCGGTCGATTCGGGGACCTCTCGGACGCACTCGTGCACGATTCGGTCCTCGCCGTCGACATCGAGTTGGCGGCGTTGCGTGGGAACGCCCCTGACGGCGAGCAGTCGCACGCGACCGCGCTCCGAGAGGAGGCCCGGCGGGAGGGCGTCGTCGTGATCGCCTCCGTCCATGATTTCAGCTCGACCCCCGAGGTCGGGACGCTCGTCGACCTGCTTGCCGACGCCGCGAGCGAGGGCGACGTGGGCAAGTTGGCGACGACCGCGGAGGTGCCCGAGGACGCGCTGGCGATACTCGAGGCGACCCACGAGGCGACCGCTGCCGGCCACACGGTCGCGACGATGTGTATGGGTGAGGTGGGCCGACACACCCGCGCGGTGACGCCCGTCTACGGCTCGCGGATCGGCTACGCCCCGGT
>PWGU01000017.1 GCA_003554605.1 Halorubrum sp. | reverse complement strand
ATATGATGGCTGGCATGCCACAGGAGCCGGTTGGTATCCGCAGGCCGGGTGCTATGTCCAGCCAGCGCAGGGACTACCCGTCCATGCGGCAAAACTTTGCTGGTGGGCACCAGGGTTACGACCTCAATATAAGGAGTAAAACAACGGTTGGCCGCGACCCGGACGAGCTGGCACGGATCGTCTCCGACGCCGTCTCACAGACGGCACCGACGCCGGTTAACATCCAGGTCGATGCCAAGGACAACCGTGAGGAGATCGACCAGGACTGGATTCAGGATCAGATAGTATCTTCGATACGAGATTAGAAGAAAAGAGGTCACCTTCTCAAGCTAAAGGTCACCCTTTTTCAATATATCAGTTATATTTTTCTTTAAGACTGGTATTTCCTTTTCTACCACCTGCCACAACAAAGTAACCGTGGATTATAACATCTCGCATCCCAGCTATACGTTTCCAAGGTATATGCGGATGTTTGTTTCTGGTCTCTTGAAAGATATTTTTAACTGCCTCGCCAATGATAAGCATGTTGTGCAGTGTACCGTCCTGTATTAGCTCCGATTTAAGGAAACGTCTTCTACTCTCTGTTGTTGCTGTATACTTTTCTATGCGCCCAATACGCTCCAGTATATGCTCCAAATATATTTTGTCGCTCTTGATCATACTCCCCGCCCGTGGCCTTCGGCGACGAACGAGGATTCTTAACTGCTCATACGGCAGCCTTCTCTGCTGATGCAACCTTGGAATGCCCCGTCCGAAACGGACTAGCATTCCAATCAGCAGAGCAACGCAGGTGCGGTGTGTATCTCACACCTACGGGCGATGCCAATACGCCTTCTAGCCAGTCGGACTTACGCTCAAGGCTGCCAACTGTATACTTTTTGTAGATGTTCACAGCACCTACGCCATCACGGTGATATTCAAACCCACATTCTTTGCATCGGTAGTTGCGACCACTAGGTTTGTAGCGATTTCCGCAAGCAGGACATGTTTGTGATGTGTAACTTTCATCGATATATTCTACGTTAACACCAACAAACTCAGCCTTGTATTCGATCATGTCCGTCAGTCTGCGAAAAATCCACTGGTGCAACGATTGATTAGTCTTCTTGCCATAGTCAATGTTTTCACGGATCCCTTTGATATCACCGATGACGATGGTGCCAATGTTTTCATCTACGCAGTAGCCGATCAAAGTAGATGTGTATTTTCTCAACACATCTTTGATCTTGTCAGCCGTCTTGCGCAGAAGTTTTTTCTTGGCACGGTTGAGCTTGCGCCACCGCCTGGAGTACTTTGTACAACGTGACATCTTGTTTTGTAAACGTGACAACTCTTTGTTCTGGAACCTGGCAAACGAGTTGAGTTTGCCACCGTTGTAGATACGTGTATTGTCACCATCAAACGTTACTATGGGATGGATTTGACCGAGATCAACACTCATTACTTTGTCGCTGTCTTCAACCTGAATATTGCTCTCAATATCAACCACGACGTGCATCTGATACGATTCTTTATAGGTGTTGTAGATCATTTCAGCATATTTGATCTCACCATCGAAGTATTCAACCTTTATATACAACGGTGTACCTTTACGCCCGTTAGAAAACCTGACTTTATCGTCCATACGTGTAATTGCCGATTCTTTATACACTACATTCTGATATTTGAAAGTACGATACGGAGGTCGTGCAGTATCATCAGATTTTCGTTTTACGAAAAAACTATCAAGCGCTTTGTAGTATTGTTCAACAGCTGCCTGTTCGGATTGCGCATGGGTGAGAAAATCTTCAGCGTACAGTCTGATCAGTTTTTTCATAGCAGACTCCGACAACCAGATATCCTTTCGCTCATGTAGTTTGTGTACTGTAGAAACTGTCTTTGAATAGATACGACCTGCACATCGCGATATTTGTCTTGCTTGCTCTTGATCGTCGGGATGGATTGGAAAGATGTATGTTTTGTACAAAGACATCACCTGCCTTTCACGCAACAGGATATCACAATATTAATATTTTTACAAATACAAAACCTTAAACCGCCGATTCATCCCCGCCCGTTGCACGGGCGGGGTTTTCTCGGCTTTTCTTATAACCGGACCGCTTTTTTTATGATATTATCACGCAATTTGTGATGAACAGAGTTTCTTGTCACAACATCGACTTTTCGTCCCAGAAGCTCTTCTAGATCCTGTTTGATGGCCACCAGGTCTAATAGCGATCTGTTATCTTCAAGTTCGACCAAAAAGTCTATATCGCTGTCTGGACCATCTTTCTGTTCGGCTACCGAACCAAATACACTTATTTGAATGGCTCCATGGGAACCAGCTATATCTATTATCTGTTCTTTGTTGGCCTTGAGTTCATGCATTAAGGTCATACACAACCTCCTCTGTCTTGCTTAGTATATTTATTATAGCATATCAGTGCGGCGCGACAACAACATTATAGCCGTCTTCTCCTCTGCATCAATTTCAATATCCAGCATAGATGTTTAAGAAAGAGGTGTTTTCGTCTTGAGCGCACAGCAGGAATTTATAAACGAGATGCTGCCGGTGGCCGAAGAGGTGTCCCGGGATACCGGGATACCCGTCTCAGTGATCATCGGCCAGGCCGCGCTCGAAAGCGGCTGGGGTCAGCACACGCCGCACGATGTTGATACGGGTGCGGATTCCAACAACTTGTTCGGTATCAAACACCACAACAGCGCCCGGTTCGGCTACGTGGAGGCTGAGGACGGT
>PWGU01000232.1 GCA_003554605.1 Halorubrum sp. | reverse complement strand
GTAAATGTTCAGTAAACCCGCTTGTGCAAAAGCTACCCCGTAGCTCCTAATTAGCGATAACTTAAGATGTCTCTGTGAGGATAGCACGGAAATCAGTTCGGAGAGGGTAAACGTAAATATCCTTAACTGACAAGGGAGCTCGAACTTTGTTTTCGCCTTTTTGTTCCCATTTGCCCCTCCCTGTAGTTTCCCCGATACGAAGCCAGTTGGCAGCTTTGTAACAGGTTCCCTGAAACCGCTGCTGTTCTACAAAGGTTTCCAACAAAACAGGTCGATATCCGTAACGGGCCTCCCAGTCCCCGGGTACCTTCCGAGCACATAGACTTAAGATCTTTGAAGCTAAGTTCCGGGACTGGACCCAGGGTAAAATTAAAAAGCGTGTATTGTTGACTATGTAGTGTAGGTTGCGGCTTCTGATTTCTTGATCCCAACCAATCCAGTTATCTCTGTCCCGACTCTTCCACGCCGGAGATGCAAAACTGATTGCAGCTACGCATCCATGGGAAGATTGAATGAAGTAACGCTGCTGAGCACCTTTTTGGATGGAGTAATCGAGGTAATGGGAGCGATCCATAAACTCGTTCCAAAGCCGAGAAGCGCTTTTGTGAACTACAGGTTCTAAGGTAAGGGGAAGCAATTTTCTTACTGGTAGAGTAATCGGGGCTTTGGGCTCTCCTTCTAACGACCTTGGGGGTGGTTTGGGATTGCTGAGATCAGGCGCCTTTCGTCGGGGTGGTGGAAGTTGAATTAATCCCTGACGATGGAAAGCGAGCATGGCTGCTTTGCAGCCCATCATCTTTAATTTACCATTGCTTTGATACCAATCCAACGTCAAACACCCCTCTCGGGCAATTTCCTGCCGAGAAGCCCTGGGGTTTTCTGCAATAATAGTGCGGATTTTTTGCAGATCGTCTCTGGAAAAAAGACGGTTGCGGATCTTGATAGGGAACCTGGGTTGAGAAGTTTCTATGGCGGATCACATCCTGTCTTCATAGAGTATCTATTCATAATCTTTGCATCTATGTTCCAGGGTAGTAACTTCGCCATATTCCGTGGTTGTCCCTGCCATTTTGCCGCAGTATCAAGAACATAACGGAGATAGGCCATGGGGTTTAAACCGTGCTGTTGGGCTGTTTGGATGAAACTCATCATCATAGCAGCCAGGATGCCGCTCCAGGAAGAATGAACACCGTACCAGTTTTTTCTGCCTAATACGCCGGAACGAAGACTTCGCTCGGCCAGATTATTGTCCATCCCCACCTCTGGATGGTCCACAAAAACAGTATAAGCATCCCAATATTTTATGCCTGAAGTTAACACTTTGAAAACCTCGGGGTGTATGTTGTCAGACTGGCTTTCTTCAACCATTTGCTGATAAAATCTATCTATGTGCTGTTTCAAGGTTTCCTGGGCCCGGGCTTTTGTTATGGGATCCAACTCATTCAAACGACGAGCATCAAGAGCATAAATGTTTGCAATTCTTTCCAACCACTCTCTGGCCCAATTCTGGAGTAGGGGAAACTTAGTGGCGCTGTCCTGGAAATGGCGGCGAAAATGAGCCCAACAACGAGCTTGTTCCACCTCAGTTTGAGAGGCAAATTTCCGATATGCACCTGCACCATCAGAGACTATGAACATTTTTGCCTCCGGCCCCAGGGTTTGTTCTAAAGGCTGGCTGGAGCGAGTATTTTCAACAGTGAAAACTGTGCTTTTCTGTCCGCTAAACACCCCCAACCATTTCCATTTTTCGGGTTGCTGTTCATCTGCAATGACAACCGCTTCTGGATATTGAAAGTGGCGAAAACCCGTTTCATCAATATTTAGTACGGCCTCATCTTGCAATTGTTCTAATAGAAGTTGATAAAGAGGGTAAAGTTTATCTGTAAGTTTTTTAAAGATACCAGCTATGGTACCATTGTTTACTATCAGGCCATTCACAGAAAACAATTCCAGCAGACGATTTAAGGAGACCTGCATTCCATATTTGCCAAATAACAAAAACGACAGAAAGCTGTGATCATAAAGGCCTTTGGGGATTATGTTAACCGGCTTGGGAGCTGTTAGCTGCGGTGGAGTTTGCTTACAGTTGCAGTTGAGGAAATATCTCTTGCGAATATGTTTTTTCAGAAAAAAACGGATTTCCATAGAAATTTCAAAAGATTCTTCCGCTAAACCACTGACAGCATATTGTTCGCCGCAGTTGGAGCATACAGCTTCTTCCTCGGGTATATCGTGAATTAACTCTTCAACTTCCAGATTTTCAGGTATCTTACGTCCTTGGCCGGGATGTCCTGGCTTTGCACCTCGCGGACGAGGTGAAGGCTTTGTTATTTCCCCCTCTGAAGAGTCTTCTTTAGAAGCAGGCTTTTTCCGCTCTTTTTGATTAGAAGGATCATGTTGAGAGTTTGAGCCAAAAAGCATATCACGAAACTTTCTATTCTTCCCTTCAACATGTTCCAGTTCCATCCTTAGCTTTTCACATTCTGCCTGCAGCCGTGCATTCTCCTCACGAAGGAATTCTTCTGTTTTTGCTGCCTGGCGCAGTTCTTCAAAAAGAGAACACCTGCTAGGCCTACACATTATCCCCAATGACGGCTTCCGCTTCTCTTTTTTATTGTGGGTGGGAACTTCAGTATTTGTCCTCATACCTATTTATTCGACACGAAAAAATAGTCGCCTGCTTGAAAATGAAAAAAATTAAATTTTTTCCACGGCCGCTAAAAATGCGGGTTTACTGAATATTTAC
>PWGU01000189.1 GCA_003554605.1 Halorubrum sp. | reverse complement strand
GACGGCGGTCGACGGCGGTCGACGCGGTTGGTTCTTCGGTTTATAAACGATGCTATCCGAATCATAACCATACCATGGCGGTCGGCGCGCTCCGGTGAGCGCCCGGAGGGCGCGAAACCGACCGCGAGGGAGCCCACGGCTGGCGGCTCCGCCAGCCGTGGCGAGGTTGGGGAGGCGTGAGGTTGCGGTGAGGTTGCGGTGAGGTTGCGGTGAGGTTGCGGTGAGGATGCGCTACGGGTGTGGCGGCGGTACCGGTGTGGAGGCGGTGATCGATCCTCGCTCGGCACCCCACCGAATGCGCCAGATGACCGTGTTCACTTATATATGTCCACAAGATCCCCGCGACCGCAAATACCCAACCTGAGCAAACAGCTCCTCGACTCGTATCCTTGAGCGACCGGCTGTTCACGGGCAAATACTCTCTGAAGAAGCGGATGTCAAGGGAGTCAGTATACCACGTAAACCGTCATGAGGTGGATTTGTACTCGCCAAAATGGTCCGGGCGTGCGGCGCTTCGCGCCGTTCCGGGCTGCGACGTGTCTGCTCAAATCTCCCGGACGCTTTTCCAACACTGATGACTCGCTTCGCTCGTCAATATAGTGTTGGAAAAGCGTCCTGACGGAGTTCCACGCGAGCGTCAGCGAGCGTGGAGCAAGTCAGGACGTGAATGACGAAGCGGCTGCTGCAGAATGCAGCAGCCGCGAGGAATGAACGTCCTGACGGAGATTTGAACTCCGGTCCCTGGCTCCGCAAGCCAAGAGGATAGTCCACTACCCTACCAGGACTCAACTTCAACTACCGGGGAGGTACTTAAGACGGTTACGGTCCGGGCGTTCCGTGTCCAGCGATCGCACACACCCACGCACGCGACACGGCTATATCCGCTCGTGACATCCGAGAGGTATGAATCGACGGACCCTGCTTGCCGGAACGGCGATCGCGCTCGCCGGCTGTACGGCAGGCGCCGAGCCGGAAAGCGGGTTCGACACGGGGAACGACAGCGGGATCGACGAGGGCGACGGCGCTGGCGACGGCACCGAAGACACCAACCGAAATCACGACGGTAACGACGTCGGTGACGGCATCGATAACGACCTCGTGCTCGATCTCGTCAAAACCGCGCCGGAGATGCCCGCCGGCGCGGTAGACGTCGCCGTCGACGCCGACGAGTTGCACATCGACGGGACCGTCACGGGTGAGACCGGGTGTCACGTTCCCGCAGTCGAGACGGCGACGGTCGAAGGCGACGAACTGCGACTGGTCGTGACCGCCGTCTCCGATGCGGCCCCGGACCAACTCTGCACGCTCGCGCTCACCGAGGTCGGCTACGAGGTCGACGTGGGGTTCACGGGCGACCTCCCCGAGGCGGTCACTGTCGTCCACGACGATGCGGCCGGCCGGAAAACGGTGAGGACCGAACCGCTCCCGGCGGTGCCGGCCGCCTCCAACGGGGAATAACCCTCCCTGCGCCACGCCGAGCGATTTTATTCCTCGCCCGTCCAAGGATCGCCAATGCGGCTGGATGAGTTCCTCGAGTTCGAGACGAACGAGCGCGCCGAGCGCCGCCGACTCGCCCGCGAGAAGGACTACGGGATACTCGACCACCTCGACTCCTTCGAGCGGCGCTTCGAGGAACACGTCTCCGATGATGCCATCGTCGGCAGCGTCTCGCCGTCCATCTTCGTCGGCCGCGCGAACTACCCGACCGTCTCCACCGGACTGCTGGCCCCGGTCGGGCGCGAGACCGACGCCGAACGGTTCGCGACCTCCGCGGCATGGTACGACGAGAGGGTGTCCATCACCGACGTGTTCGACCGCCGGACGAGCCTGCTCAATTCGACGAAGGGCGTCGACGTGGGCGGTGTGTCGTCGACGGGATCGGCGTCATCGGCCGGGCACGCAGGGCTGGGCGGCTCCGTCGAGGACGTCTGGGACGGCTGGCTCGGCGTCCAGCGCGAGGTCGCGATCGCCGACCGGCCGGTTGCCGTCGAGATCGGCCTGGACGGCCGGCCGGACCTCGACCTTGACGTTGGACTCGACGACATCAAGACGCCGACCGGTCCGCGGGCGGCGGCCCGAACCGCCGAACTCGGTGAGAACCCGTACGTCCCCCGCCCGGTGAAAAAGACCCTTGAGGACGATGACTGGCGGGCACAAGGGGCGATGGCCTACCTCTACCGCCGCGGGTTCGACGTCTACGACATCAACTCCATCCTCTCGGCGGGCGCGCTGGGGCAGGGGTCGAACCGACGGCTCGTGCCGACGCGCTGGTCGATCACCGCCGTCGACGACACGATCGGCCAGTACCTCCGGGGAACGGTTCGGGACGCGCCGACCATCGACGCCGTGGAGGTGCACCGAAACGAGTTCCTCGGCAACGCCTTCTGGGTCGTCCTCGTCCCCGGTCACTGGGAGTTCGAGCTGGTCGAGATGGAAGCCCCGGGCTCGGTGTGGAACCCCGACCCGGACGCCGGGATCTATCTCGCGGCCGCAAGCGAGGGGCGCGACGGGCGGACCGGCTACGTCGAGGAGACGGCCGGCGCGTACTACGCCGCCCGGCTCGGGGTCCTCGAACACCTCCATGACCGCGACCGCCAGGCGAAAGCCCTCGTCTGCCGGCACGTCTCCGACGACTACTGGGGACCCGTCGGCGTCTGGCAGGTTCGCGAGGCGGTGAGAAACGCCTTCGAGGGCGAACATGGGACCGCAGAGACCGTCGGGGAGGCGCTTCGGGGCGTCACGGAACACCTCCCGAT
>PWGU01000181.1 GCA_003554605.1 Halorubrum sp. | reverse complement strand
GTCACGTATGCGCGCAGCGAGACTTCACGAGTACACACACGAGATGAGCGAGGCGTTGAGCATCGAGGAGATCGACCGGCCGACCGCGACGGGCAACGAGGTCGTCGTCGAGGTCGAGGGTGCCGGCTGGTGTCAGACGGACAACCACGTGATCGAGGGGATGTGGGAGCAGTACGTCCCACAGGAGTTGCCATTGACGCTCGGCCACGAGAACGCCGGGACGGTCGTCGAGACGGGCAATGCCGTCTCCGTCGTTGAGGAGGGCCAGCGGGTCATCTGCCATCCGGTAATGACTTGCGGGACGTGCCGCCCCTGCCGGCTCGGCGAGGACATGTACTGTGAGAACGTCGCGTTCCCGGGGCTGACTCACGACGGCGGCTTCGCGGAGTACCTCCTCACGAACGAGCGGGCGGTGATCCCGCTGCCCGGCGAGGTCGACCCGGCGACCATCGCCCCGCACGCCGACGCCGGGATCACGGCCTACCATGCGGCGAAGAAGGCGGCGAAGGAGCTGAACCCGGGCGACGTGGCCGTCGTCATCGGCGTCGGCGGGCTTGGACACATCGGCGTCCAATGTCTCGACGCGCTCACGGCGGCGGACATCGTCGCGCTCGATCTCAAGGAATCCGCCCGGGAGCTTGCGAGCGACCTCGGTGCGCGGTACGCCCTCGACCCTGCCGAGGAGGACGTGGAGGCGGAGATCGAGGCGATCTCGAACGGGGCCGGGGCCCAGCAGATCATCGACTTCGTCGGCAGGGATGAGACGACGGCGCTCGGTCCGAAGATCGCCTCGCCCGGCGGCGACCATCACGTCGTCGGGTACGGCGGCCACGTCCACGAACCCGCCCAGGCGTTCGTCGACGGCGAGTTCGCCTACCGTGGGACCCTCGTCGGGAAGTACACCGAGTTACAGGAACTGGTCGCACTCGTCGACCGCGGCGATGTGGCGCTTCACACCAGCCAGTACGGCCTTGACGACGTGAACGCCGTCGCGGAGAAGCTCGAACACGGCGAGATCGACGGGCGTGCCGTGATCGTCCCGTAACAGACGTGGAAGCGGCCCCCTCCGCGGGTCGCCGACTCCGGCACATCCTTGAGAGTGGACCACACAATGAGTGATATGAGCGAAGACGAGGGGGCCGCGACGGTCGCCGACCCGCTGGCGGACACCGACGTGCGGCGGGTCCTCGGACCGAACGGCGAGGTTCGTGCGGGAGCGACGGTTCCCGATCTGGACGACGAGACGCTCGTGGGGATCTACCGGGACATGGTGATCACCCGACGGTTCGACGAACGTGCCGTGAGCCTGCAACGGCAGGGTCGGATCGGGACCTACGCGCCGTGTGCGGGTCAGGAGGGGTCGGCGGTCGGTACGACCTACGCGCTCGCCGACCGCGACCTCATCAGCTACCAGTATCGCGAGCACGGCGCGGTCGTCGTTCGCGACCTCCTCGCGGAGTACCTCCCGTACTGGATGGGCCACGAGGCGGGCACGGAGGCGATCGCCGCGGGGAACGTCTTCCCGCTCAACATCGGCATCGCCGCGCACCTGCCACACGCGGTCGGTGCCGCGTGGGCCTTCGACTACCGTGGGGAGGATCGGGTCGTCGCCTGCCACTTCGGCGACGGCGCGACGAGCGAGGGCGACTTCCACGAGGCGTTGAACTTCGCCGGCGTCTTCGACACCCCAACCGTCTTCTGTTGTCACAACAACGGCTGGGCCATCTCGATCCCCGAATCACGCCAGACCGCGAGCGAGACGTTCGCGGCGAAGGCGACCGCCTACGGGTTCGAGGGCGTCCGCGTCGACGGGATGGACCCGCTCGCAAGCTACGCCGCGATGCAGGAGGCGGTCGACCGCGCCCGGAAGGTGGGAGACCGGAGCGGGGGCGGCGGGACGGGTGAGGTGGACAACCCCGACGAACCGCCACGCCCCACGCTGATCGAGTTCGTCGAGTATCGATACGGCGCACACACGACCGCCGACGATCCGACCGCCTATCGCGACGCCGACGACGTGGAGCCGTGGCGGGCGATCGACCCCATCGACCGGATGGAGGCGTTCCTCCGCCGAACCGGCCGCCTCGACGACGACGATGTCGGGGCGATCCGCGAGACCGCCGATGACGTCGTCGCCGACGCCATCGATGCGGCCGAGGATGTCCGTGCCGACCTGGCGACCCTCTTCGATCACGCATACAAGGACCTCCCGCCGGAGCTGCGTCGCCAGCGCGACGACCTGCTCGCGGCGATCGATGAACACGGACACGACGCGTTCCTGCGGGAGGAGTAGCTAAAGGGAGCCGAAACCCAGAGAGACAAACTCGTTTATAAATACTCGCCGGCCGCGTCGGCCGCCCGCCGACCGCTTTTAAGCGCGCCCTGGATGGCGGACCACTCGGTGTACTCGCCCGCGAGGACGACCGGGCCCTCCGGGGCGTCGGGATCGGGCAGCGTGTCGTGGATCCCCGGTGGTTGTGCAAACTGTGCAAACGGGATCCGGTCGGTGTCGACGATCTCAAGCCCTTCGAAGCCACGTTCGGGATACCACGCCGAGAGGGCCGCTCGTGTGTCCTCACGCAGGTCCTCGTCGTCCCGGTCGAGCGCCGCCTCCCCGAGGAACGTCGCCGCCAGCAGTGCTCGGTCGGCGGGCGCGTACTCCGGGGCGACCTCCGACATCGGCACGACGATGTTCGGGGACTCCTCGGCGGCGTTCAACAGGATCCGTTTGCCCGTCCCGAACGCCGTCCCCTCCGGAAGCGTGTACCACTGGGTGACGGTGCCGACCCCGGCCTCGGG
>PWGU01000075.1 GCA_003554605.1 Halorubrum sp. | reverse complement strand
GGGACGTCGCGGTCAACGCGGCCGAGTTGGAGCTCGAACTCGAAACCGACGACGCCGAACACGCCGCCGACATCGTGGACGAACTGGAGGCACACGGCTACGACGTGAGGATCACCAGCTAACCGGACGGAAGCCCCCGGCCGTGTAACTCATCAAACACTTTTGTATCGAACTTGACAATTCCGGTGAAGCAGTTATCCCACCTGCGCGAGCGCGACGACGTATGAACGACCACGAGGGTGGGATCGGCCGCCGTGGAGGACGGTCCGCCGAGCGAAACGGACACGCCCGTACCGGGCTCGCGGTGGGCTCGGACGACCCCGAATCGATCGGAGACCCCGTCGAGTCGACGGACCTGCAACTCCTGCACGGGACGCTCGACCGCCTGAACGAGGGTGACCTCTCGGCTCGCCTCCCGGAGGACGCCGCCGACCCGGAGTTGGCCGCGATCGCCGAATCGCTCAACGCCTTCGTCTCGGACGTCGCCGAGACGCTCCGGGAGGTAGACGGCTTCAACGACGAAGTATCGGGCGCGACCGAACACGTCCGGTCGACCGTCCTCCAGGCCAAAGACCGAAGCGGGGAGGTGTATGAATCGGTTGACGGGATCGCCACGAACGCCGCCGATCAGCGGGAGGAGATCGCGGGGGCGATCGCCGAACTACAGGACGTCTCGGCGGCCACCGAGGAGGTCGCCGCCTCCGCCGAGGAGGTCGCCACGACCGCGGACGCGGTCGCCGACCGGGCCGCCGAGGGCAACGAGGCGGCAACCGCGGCGCTCGGCGAGTTGGGCGTCGTCGACAAACGGACCGAGACGGCGCTCGCCCGCGTCGAGGCGTTGGAGTCCGAAGTCGCAGCCATCGAGGACGTAACTGACCTGATCCGCGAGATCGCCGACGAGACGAACATCCTCGCGCTCAACGCCTCCATCGAGGCCGCGCGTGCGGGAGCCGCCGGCGCGGGCTTCGAGGTCGTCGCTGAAGAGGTCAAAAACCTCGCGGAGGAGGCCCGGGAGGCGACCGGCGAGATCGAGTCGTCGATCGATGCCGTCCGGGCGGAGACGAACGCGACCGTGGATGAGATCACGGGGATGCGCAAGCGTGTGGGTGAATCGATCGCGACCGCCGAGGACGCGCTCGGGGCGTTCACCGAACTGACCGAGGACGTCGAGGAGACCTCCGTCGGGATCCGCGAGATAAGCGCCGCGACGGACGACCAGGCCGTCGCGATCGAGGGGGCGGTCGAGACGGTCGAGTCGGTTGGAGCGGTCGCCGAGACGACCGCGAGCAGCGCGGCCGAGGTGACGACCATCGCCCGTAGCCAGCGGACCTCGCTCACGGAGGTCGTCGCGGGTGCAGCGGCGCTTGGGGATCGAACCGGGACCATCGAGGGCCGTCTCGACGCCTATCGGCTGACGGGCTCTGCGGGCGCCAACGATGATGTGACCGTGCTGGAGTTCTGGCACGCCCTCGGCGGCAGCAAGGCGCGGCTCCTGGAGGCGTTCATCGAGGAGTTCGAATCGAGCGTCGAGGGCGTGACCGTTCGCGCCTCCTCGAAGGGAAGCTACCGGGGGGTGTTCAACGCGACGCTCGCGGCCGCCGAGCGCGGCGATCCGCCGGCGATCGCACAGATCTACGAGATCGGGACGAAACGGGCGCTCGACAGCGGCGCGTTCACCCCCGTACAGCGACTGCTCGACCCCGACCGCTTCGACCCCGCTTCCCTCCTCGCTCCGGTCGCCGACTACTACCGGACCGATGGCCTGCTCCACTCGATGCCGTTCAACTCCTCGACGCCCGTCCTCTATTACAACCGGGAGGCATTCGAGCGCGCCGGACTCGACCCATCGGATCCGCCGTCGACGTTCGCCGAGGTGCGTGCCGCCGCGAACGGATCGTGGAGTCGGGTACCGCCGACGTCGGGATCACCTTCGCCAACTACTCGTGGTTCATCGAGCAGTGGTTCTCGGAGGCCGGCCAGCCGCTCGTCGACGCAGAGAACGGCCGGGCGGGAACACCGACCGAGGCGCGGTTCGACACGGCGGTCGGGCGCGAGATATTCGAGTGGATCACGGCGATGTGGGCGGACGGACTTTACCACGACCCGGGTATCGAGGCGCGTGGGGCCGCCCGCGAAGCGTTTCACGACGGCACCGCAGCGATGCTGATCGGCTCGACGTCGTCGATGGGCAGCGTGCAGTCGGGTGCCTCATTCCCCGTCGGAGTCGGGTACTTTCCGGTCATCGACGAACGGCATGGCGTCGTCATCGGTGGGGGATCGTTGTGGATCGCCGCCGACCTCCCCTCCCGCACACAGCAAGCGGCCGCCGAGTTCCTCGCGTGGCTCGCGGCACCGGAGCAGCAGGCTCGTTGGCACCGGGAGACGGGGTACTTCCCGGTTCACCGGGGGGCACTCGATCGCCTCGATTCGGCGGGCTGGTTCACGGAGAACCCGGGCTACCGGACGGCTATCGATCAGCTCCTCGACGCCGGGGATGGGGTCGCCACCACCGGTGCGCGGATCGGGCCGTTCGAGACGGTCCGCACGCTGGTCGCGGAGGCGGCAAACGACGCCCGCGACCACGGCGTCGAGGAGGCGCTCACCCGACTGAACGAGGGCGTCGAGATGAAACTCGGCGCGTACGCGGAGGAGAACGGACGACGCCGCTGAGGGGCCGGGGATCACACGAGTCCGAACCCCCCGAGGGTGAGCCGGATGCCGATGGCCGTCAACAACCCAAGGACCAGCCCACGACGCAGTTGTTCGCTCAGTCGTGGTCGGAGCCGTGCCCCGAGCGCGACG
>PWGU01000151.1 GCA_003554605.1 Halorubrum sp. | reverse complement strand
TGATCGTGGCGATAAAGGTTGTGTCGGGTCGTTGGGTGCGGCCGGTACCGAATCGATAAAGTGGGTTACGGCCCAGTTTTCGGTGATGATCACGCTGGGAACGGCGAGCGCGGCGCCGGGTGAGACCGACACCGGTCGGCTCGAAGTCGGTGAGACGCGTGACGGGAGCCCGGTCCGGCTGCCCGTCGCCGTCATCAACGGCGCGAACGACGGGAAGACGCTTTATATGCAGGCCGTCAGCGACGGCGACGAGCTCAACGGGTTGGGGGTGATCACCCGCGTCGTCCCGCGTATCGACCCGACCGAGCTCTCCGGAACGGTGCTCGTCGTCGGCATCGTGAACTACTTCGCCTTTCAGGTCGCCGAGCACCGGAACCCGATAGACGACCGAAAGATGAACCGTGGCTACCCGGGCGACCGAAACGGGACCACGAGCGAACGGATCGCCTACGAGACGTTCCAGATCGCCAAGCAAGCGGACTTGATCCTCGATCTGCACCAGGGTTCGACGAGCCGAATGGTGAACGAGACCCGGGTACGCTGTGGGATCCGCCATCGGCTACACGGCGACTGTCTTCGCCTCGCGAAGGTCTTCGGGTGCGGGAACGTCCTCGACATCAAAGGTCCCGACGGGCAGCTCGCCCGGGTCGGTCCCGATCGGGGCATTCCGACCATCGATCCGGAACTCGGCGGTGCGGTCGGCTGGGACGAGGAGTCGATACAATACGGCGTCGATGGCGTGTTCAACGTGCTCGGATACTACGGCTTCCTCGAGGACGACGTGAGCGTCGAAGAGCAGACCCGCGCACGCGGCTTCGACCAATACGGGTCGCCGGCCGGCGGGCTCGTCCATTTCGAACCGGACCTCGGCGACCGCGTCGTCGCCGGCGACGTGCTCTTCGAGGTGACGGACACCTTCGGGGCACTGAAGGGTCGCGTCACGGCCGACAACGACGGGATCTTCTGGCGGACGCGTCGACTGCCACAGGTCGCCGCCGGCGAGTACGTCTGTTCGGTCGGGACCGACATCGACACCTACTGATGGACGACGGGAATGGGCCGCGGCGGCTTCAGTGTCCGGCGTGTTCGAGGACGACCCTGGATCGATGGCGGTGTCGGTGTGGCGAGCCGCTGGCCTTCGCGGAGCCGCCGATACCGGAACACGGACCACCCGCTCCGGGCGACATCGACGCACGAAACGGGCTCTGGGCGTTCGAGCAGCTGCTGCCGGTCGGCGCGGATCCACGCGACCGGGTGACGCTCGGCGAGGGAATGACCCCCCTCGTCGACGCGCCGGAGTGGGGAGCCTCGTTCAAACTCGAATACGTCTTTCCGACCGGGTCATTCAAAGACCGCGGCGCGACGACGACGTTGACCCGGGCGGTCGAAATCGGCGTCGATCGCGTGGTGGAGGACTCCTCGGGAAACGCCGGGGCGGCGATCGCGACCTACGCCGCCCGTGCGGGTATCGACGCGGAGATCTACGTTCCGGCGGCTGTCGCGGAGGGGAAGCTCCGCGCGATCCGACGGGCGGGCGCGACGCCGGTCCGTGTTCCGGGCGATCGCGCGGCGGTCACCGAGGCTTGCCTCGCGGCGATCGGGGGCGGCGAGGGCGAAGGGGGTGAGCCGAACGCCGCGGACGACACCGGGGGCGACGGCGGCACGGACGCCTGGTACGCCAGTCACGCGTGGAACCCCGCCTTCTTCGAGGGGACGGCGACGTTCGCGTACGAGGTCGCGTTCGCGAGCGACTGGACCGCCCCCGACGCGGTGGTGACGCCGTTGGGGCACGGAACGCTGTTTTTGGGGGCCTACTGGGGGTTCAGGCGGCTCCACCGCGCCGGGTGGATCGACGATATTCCGCGGCTCTATGGCGTACAGGCGGCCGGGATCGCGCCGATCGTCCGGGAGCTACACGGACCGGAGGCGGCCGATCCGGATGGGACCATCGCCGAGGCCGCCGACGGGATCCAGATCGCCGAGCCGGTCAGATCGGAGGGGGTCCTGGCGGCCATCCGGGGGACGGGTGGCGACGCGATAGCCGTGGGCGCGGACGACCTCTCGGACGAACTCGACCGTCTCCACGCGGCCGGATTTTACACCGAACCGACCTGTGCGGTCGCGCCGGCGGCGCTCACGATCCTCCGGGAGCGGGGGGAGATCGGTCCCGATGAGGAGGTCGTCGTGCCGCTGACGGGGAGCGGCTTAAAGAAGTGAGCCCGCATCCTCTAAGTTCCTGGAGGTCGAATTCTGACCCGTATGCCCCGACGAGATCCCTTCCGCGAGATAGAGGAGCTGTTCGAGCGCATGGGTCGCGAGTTCGAGGAGCTCGGCGGTAACCTCGAGATGCCGACCACCGCAAGCCTGCGTGTCGACGTGGCCGAGGACGACGAGAACGTGATCGTGACCGCCGATCTGCCGGGCTTCGAGCGCGAGGAGATCGACGTCGAACTGCAGGAGGACGCCCTCACGATCGCCGCCACCCACGAGGCCGAGACCGTCCAGAGCGGTGCGGCCGACGCGGACGACGGCGAGACGGATGTGGACGGCAGCAAGACCGACGCGGATGACGGCGAGACCGACGCCGAGGGGGCGGAGCCACCGGCGAACGCGGACGCCATTCGCTATCATCGTCGCGAGCGACGACGCCAGGCGGTTTCACGGCGGATCGCGTTGCCCGCGCCGGTCAAACGGGAGAACGCTGCGGCGACCTACAACAACGGGGTGCTCACCGTCACCCTCCCGAAACGATCCGGCGGCGACGATGGGGGTCGAAGTATCGAAGTTAGATGAGGTGAAGGGA
>PWGU01000210.1 GCA_003554605.1 Halorubrum sp. | reverse complement strand
ACGGGTACGGTACGTGGGTGCGAATACGAGTGCGGGCAGACAGCGTCGACAGTCGATCCGCGCTCCTCGCTCGGTACTCCGTGGAACGCCCCAGATCACCGCCATGTGCGAACCGGGACACCGTATATAACCGAGCGATCGACCCGGAGCGGGATCGAACCGCCTATGCGACATCCTCGCCCATGCAGATCCATGCTCGAAGTCGGCACGGATGCCCCCACGTTCACGCTGCAAAACCAGGACGACGAACCCGTCTCGGTGCCGGACCCGGCGGCCGCTTACACCGTCGTCTACTTCTACCCACGGGCGGACACGCCCGGCTGTACGACGGAGGCCTGTGGCTTCCGCGACGAGTGGGACGCGTTCACGGACGCGGGCGTGACCGTCGTCGGCGTGAGCGACGACCCGGTCGACGATCTCTCGCCGTTCGCCGCCGAGTACGACCTCCCGTTCGACCTCCTTTCGGACCCGGACGGCGCGGTCGCGAGCGACTACGACTCCTACGGCGAAAAGCGGATGTTCGGCAACGTCTTCGACGGCGTCTTCAGGAACACCTACGTCCTCGACGCCGACGGGACCGTGGTCCTCGCCTACGAGGGCGTGTCACCCGAGGGACACGCGGGGACGATCCTCGCGGACCTCGCGGAGCTTGAAAGCCTCGCGGAGTAGGGCACGTTGGGTGATTGGGCGATGCGTCTATGTAGGACGCGTTGGCGATCGGGCGATCATGCAGGACGCGTTGGCGATCGGGCGATCATGCAGGACGCGTTGGCGATCGGGCGATCATGCAGGACGCGTTGGCGATCGGGCGATGAGTCTATAGCTCACGCGTGTGCGCGACCGTCGCCACGTCGTCCTCGCGGATCGACACGCGGAGTTCGGTGGCCGCTTCGGGCGAGAGCCGGTCGAGCAGTCGGTCGGCGAAGACGCCGGAGAGCCGCTCGACGCTCGGGTTCTCCCCATCGAACGCCGGGAGGTCGTTCAGCGTCTCGTCGCGGAGGCCGTCGACGACTCCCTCCATCGCCGAGATGACCGCATCGATATCGACGAGGTAGCCGTACTCGGCCAGTTCGGGGCCCCGAAACGTCGCCTCGACGGTGAAGTGGTGTGAGTGCAGCGTCGCCTCCGCGGGGTCCGGGTTCGGAACGGTGAGATAGTGTTGTGCCACGAACGCCCGCGAGACGGAGACCTCGTACATGAATGTCCGTATGTGGCGGTTGAGCAAAAATCGTGGCACCGACTGTCCGTGAGCAGGATGTACGGGAACGGACACGGCGTGCGCGGTAGTGGATCGGCGTCGATACGAATTTAGCCGTCGACGCGTGAGGATCGATATCGACAGCACAGGAATGAACGAGGACGAAACGAAACGCGCGGGGCGTGTCGGGTCCACCGCCGTGACGATCGGACTGTGTCTCCTCGTGGGCCTCGTCGTTTCGACCCGTCGGCTCCCGCTCTGGCGCGTGCGACGGTGGGCGGCGCGGTGGTCGGTTCGGCTGCCGGACCGCTGGCTCCCGATGCACCTCCGGGTGTTGCCCCCGCCGGACAGCGAGTATCTCGGCGTCTGGGCGGTGTCGCCCACGGAGGCCCGTCGACGGCTCGCGGAGTACGGCTTCCGGCCACAGATCCGGGCGTACCTCCACGCCTACGAGCAGGGCGGCACGATGCGCTATGAGGAGGCCAGTTATGCCTATCGACCGCGCGGGACGTTCGGCCCGTGGCAGCTACACGTCCGGCTGTTCCCGGCCCGTTCGGGCGAAACCGCCGTCTGGTGTCACTGGGAACGCAACCCGACGGTCTCGCCGTTCGCACACCTCAGACAGGACGGCTACGACCCGGCCGAGGGGAAACGTCGCCTCGTCGAACTCATGGACGAGCCGATTCGGGTGGCCGAGGAAGGCCCCATCGCGGGATGAACGCGTGCGGGAGGGATGCACCGAGGGAGCGTCGACCGCGCGATGAACCGGTCGACAGGCAACGATGAGCCGATCACCGGCCAAACACCTTTTATCACGTGGGACGTTATCGTGACAATGTCCGCTCGCAGCCTAAGCCTTGAGACGGAGTCGCTGACGCCGCTCCACTGGGGGGCGATCGCGATGGCGCTCGTCAGCGCCGCCGTCCATCTCATCATCGCGATCGTCGACCTCCCGCTGACGAGCGCGTTCGGGATCGGCTTTCTGATTGCCACTGCCGGGTTCCTCGGGGGGGTGTTGCTCGTGCTGTTCGACGTTCGTCGGCGGCTCGTCTACCTCATCGGGATCCCCTTTACGGCCGGGCAGATCGTCATGTGGGCACTCCTCAACGAGCCGACGCTCGCGACGCTCGAGGTCATCGAGGCGATCGACAAACTCGCACAGGTGGGACTGATCGTGGCGCTCGTCGTGCTGCTCCGTCGTGACTGAGACGCCCCCGAACGTGGCGGCCGGATCACCCCCACTCGGCAAACGCCTTCGTGCCCGGGGCGTGCTGGCGGTCCGATATGGCCTCACCCAACCGGTAGCCCGCCGGGTCCCGGTCGCGTGGGCCCACCGGCTGCACCGGCTCCGACGGCGGCTCGCCCCGAGGCGCTACACCGACGCCGACCCGCTCCGACTGATCGAAATCGACCCCGCGAGGATAACGGGAAGCGTCCTCCCGACCGCGCCGAGGCGTCCCCAGTGGGGACGGGTGATCGGCGGCGACTGGGATCGGGAGGCCGAGCGGTTCGCCGACCGGGCGGTCGTCCGCGGGGTACGCGAGCATTTCGAGGACGGCGTCCCGTGGCGCGAGACGGCGCTTTTCGACGCCTTCCGTGAACAACTCTCCCGGT
>PWGU01000092.1 GCA_003554605.1 Halorubrum sp. | reverse complement strand
TCACACGAGTCCGAACCCCCCGAGGGTGAGCCGGATGCCGATGGCCGTCAACAACCCAAGGACCAGCCCACGACGCAGTTGTTCGCTCAGTCGTGGTCGGAGCCGTGCCCCGAGCGCGACGCCGCCGGCCGCTGGGACGGCGGCGGCGACCGAGAGGGCGACCGTCGTTGCGTCCGGGTACAGCCCGATCGTGCCGGCGACGACGACGCGGACCCCGTTGACTCCGAGAAAGACGAGCGCGACCACGCCGACGAACAGTTCGTGAGAGAGGTCCCGGCTGCGGAGGTACGCGACCAGTTGGACCCCGACGTTGGTCGCACCGAAGAGGACCCCCGAGATGCCGCCGACGGCGGCCATCCACGACGGACGTTCGATCCGTGAATCCGCGGAGCCGGACGAGAGGGCCGGAAGCGGAACGGCCCGCTGACTGACGGCGACGAACGCCAGCGTCACGGCTCCGAGCCCCACTCGAAGCGGCGCTTCGGGGAGTGAATCGAGGATCACCATTCCCAGGACCGTTCCGACGGTTGCGGCGACGAGAAGCGGCCCGAAGCGCCGACCGCACGACCGAACCTGGTCGCCGTCGAGTTCGCGAACGAGCGAGACGTTGACCGCGAGGATCGGAACGATCATGAACGCGACGGCGACCGCGGGGTCGATGACGGTCGCCAGCGCCATCGTCCCGACGACCGCGAAGCCGAACCCCGCGATCCCGTTGACCGCTCCGGCGAGAACGACGACGAACGCGACCGCGAGGAGAAACGACGGCGTGAGCGGAAACGACACGTCACCGTCGACGGGCGAGGATCACTTAAAAACGGGCCAGTCGTGTGCGATCGCGACCCGACCGATTCGACCGGCCGATCAGCGTGGGCCCCACACGAACTCGTCGGCACCATCGCCGTCTTCGGTCCCGTCGTCTTCGGTCGTCGAACCCGCCTCGTCTTCGGTCGTCGAACCCGCCTCGTCTCCCCCGCTGTGAGGTGCTTCCCGATCCGCTTCAGCGGGGGGATCATGCGGCTGCACCGCTACCGGCGACGGGCTTGAGTCGTCCGTCGTCGCCGGTGGTTCGCCGAGCAGCCCGTCCGCCATCCGTGCGACCGCGTAGGCGACGCCGTTTACCAGGTGTAACACGATGAGCGTGAACAACACCCCGACCGGAAAGAGCGCGAGCGCCTCCGTCTGGGTCGCGAGCTCCCAAACGACGGGCTCGCCGTTTACCTCGCCGAACTCCACCGTCGTCGGGTACTGCAGCGGCGCGAGGACGAGTTGGACCGTGTTCACCAGCGCGAGGATGAAAAGCAACCCAACGACCCCGACCATGAATTTTAAAAACACGAAGCCGAGCCCCCGCCACGTCGACGGCGCGTCGACGTAGCTCCGGACGGTAGCCCAGATCCCATCGGCCGGCGGTCGATCCGCCGGAGGCGAGATCCTCGTCCCCAACAGCGCGTTCGCCAGCCAGCGTTCGAACCGGGCGATCAGCCGTGTCCCACCGACGGTCAACGCCAGGATGACGAACCCGACCCCGACGATGGTGGTAAAGAGGCCGACGAGAAAGCCGAACGAGAGCAACCAGGCATAAATAAATCCAAGCGGGAACGCGAGGACGAGATACAGGAGGTTCGCGTAGGTTCGCTTCCGTGCGACGACGCCGACGAACCGACGGAGCGCCGATCCGACACCGGTGGAGGGGGATCCGGTTTCGACCATGTGTGATACCGCATCCGGAGGGCACTTAAAAGCTCATCCGGGGGGATGTCACCCTGGGTATGAAACCACATCGGTGAGTCGCTCGCCATACAGTACCCCGACCGCGATTCACCCGACGTACCGCTCCGACCACGAACGGGGGCGATCATCGGCGGGATCCGGCCGCTCTGGTGGGTGAAATCGATAGCCTGCGGCGTGTTAATCGAACCTACCAACCGGCTTATGAGTCGTCCATGCGGTATACCCTCCATGAGCACGATGCAGGCGGGCACCGCGGCGATGGAACCGGCACGGCTTTCGGAGAAACAGCGACGTATCCTCTCGTACCTTCGCGAGCATGCGGACGACCGGACGTACTTTAAATCGCGGCTGATCGCCGACGACCTCGGGCTCTCGGCGAAGGAGGTCGGCGCGAACATGGGCGCCGTCGCCGACGCGGCGACGGAGTTGGAGGTCGAAAAGTGGGGCTACTCCTCGGGCACGACGTGGATGGTCACGGGATAACCACGCGCTCGCGGGGTATTTAAGGGTCGTACCGAACGAGCGAGGCGGCCTCGTCGGCGAGCGCGACCGCGTCGCCGTCGAACGACTCCGCGTAACGGACGAGCAGCGTCAGCAACCGCTCCGGCTCCGTGAGCGTGTAGCCGTCCGAACGGTCGAGCAACTCCGCGTCGGCCAGTTCGCCTGCGGCGGCGCTTATGGCCGGGCGGGAGACGCCGACCGTCTCCGCCAACGCCGCGCCGGTCGCATCCGGGTCGCGGAGGAGCGCGATGACGATCCCTCTCGGGGTCCGTCGGCGGAGGTAGCCGAGCGCACGTTTATCGGTTCGGTCGAACCGGTCGGCCACGAAGTATCGGCGGTAGTCGGCGTCCTTCATCGACTCCACCTCGCCGTCGTCGACGAGCCGTCGAAGGTGGTGTTGTGTCTCGCCCGTGCCGAGTGCGAGGTCATCGCGAAGCTTCGAGAAGTGCGCGCCGGGCGTCATCGAGACGTATCCACGGATCGCCTCACGCGTCTCGTTGTCGTCGCTGGCGGGGCGGTCACTCTCGCCGGCGGCGGTTCCGACGAACGGCGCGGCGGCTCCGACGGCGGCGAACCGTCGTAAGGTCTCGCGTTTGCGTTCGTCGACACCCCCCGTCACGATAGGAAAGAACCGGTCTATCGACAAAAACGCTTCGGGGGATCCGGTGGCCGGCCCCTCGAAGCGGCCTTAGGTCTCCCGTTCGACTTCCGCTACGTCCTCGTCCTCGTCCATCTCCTGGATGACCTCGTCGGCGGATTTGATGTTCGCACCGGCGTCGCCCGTTTTGACCGCCTCGGCCTCCTTTTCGAGTTCCTCGACGTCCATCTCGGCCGCCTCGTCGATCTGTCCGATTATCTCGTCGATGTTGTCGAGCCCGAGCATCTTGCGGGTATCCTCGTCGAACTCCCGACCTTCGAGCCCCTCCATCGCCTGCACGTCGGAGCCCGAGAGAGCCTTCCCGTAGCGGCCGACGAGGCTCGTGAGCTCCTGCGGGAGCACGAACGTCGTCGACTCGCCCTGGCCGATCGATTCGAGCGTTTCCATCCCGCGCTCGATGATCGCCCGCTCACCCATCGACTCCGCGGAGCGCGCCCGAAGGACGGTGGAGATCGCATCACCCTGTGCCTCCAGGATCTGGCTCTGTTTTTCACCCTGCGCGCGGATGATGTTCGACTGCTTGTCACCCTCCGCCTGCTCGACGGCGGAGCGACGTTCACCCTGCGCTTCGAGGATCATCGCCCGGCGACGACGCTCGGCGGAGGTCTGCTGTTCCATCGCCTGCTGGACATCCTTCGAGGGGTTCACTTCACGAACCTCGACGCTCTCGACACGGATCCCCCACTCGTCTGTCGGCTCGTCGAGCTCCTCGCGGATCTTCGCGTTGATCTCCTGTCGCTTGTTCAGCGTGTCGTCGAGCTCCATGTCCCCGAGGACGGCCCGGAGCGTCGTCTGTGCGAGGTTCGAGACGGCTTTTTTATAGTCGTCGACCTCCAGGAACGCCTTCTTCGCGTCCATCACCTTGATGTAGACGACCGCGTCGGCCGTCACCGGCGAGTTGTCCCGGGTGATCGCCTCCTGACGCGGGACGTCGAGCGTCTGGGTCCGCATGTCGAACGCGTACGTCCGCGAAACGAACGGCGGAATGACGCTGATACCCGGTTCGAGCAGTTTCCGGTATTCCCCGAAGACCGTGAGCGCCTTCTTCTCATAGGCGTCGACGATCTCGAAGGACTGCCAGAGCGTGATGATCACCAGCAGGAGGAACAATAAACCGACGCTCACCAGCCCGAAGCCGAACTGGAGGGGTAGTAGATCCATACCCCGATCTAAGGCAAACGGAGTCTTAACACTTGGGCAGGGCGACCATGAGGGGCCCGCGGGAGGCTATCGCTCCGGATCGAACCGCTTTGCGACGTTCCGCAGGGTCGCACGGAGCTGGCGCTCGTTAAAGCGCCGGACGACCGGCTCCGCGACCGCGGAGACGACCGACCCCGGAAGCACATACTCCGCGGCGTACGTCAGCGTCGTCGCCGAACCGTCGTCGGTGGGTGCAAGCTGGAGATCGATCGTTCCCGAGAGGGTGCCACGAAGCTCGAACCGGTGCCGCGTCGGCGGCTCGTGGATCGTCTGGACCAGCTCACCGTCGATCCCGACACCGGCCATCCGGTAAGTATAGGAGAGCCGTTTGCCGCCGTTATCCAACGGTTCGATGTCACGGACGTCCGTGAGCCGTGGCGTGACGGCGGCGTGGTTGTGTGGGTCATCGAGGAAGGCGAAGACCTCGCTCGGTGGGGCCTTGATGCGGATCGAGTTCGTTGCGGTCGCGGTGGGTTTCGACATTGGTGGTTGATGTGGTGGGTTCCGATCAGGGATCGACGTACGCCTCGACGAGCTTGCGTTCGGCCGCACGGAGGTGCTGGTGGAACGTCTGTCTCGTGATCCCCATCGTCTCCGCGATCTCGGAGCCGTCGACCGGGCGGGGCCACTCGAAGTAGCCGTTCAACTCGGCGGTTTTTAACGCGACCCGCTGCCGTTCGGTGAGCCGCTCGTCGACCGCGGCGACGAACTCGCTCAGGCTGCGGTCGCGGCTCTCCCGCTCGCTCCGTGAGCGAAGTTCGACGCCCTCGTACTCCGAACGCAATACGTCGAGGAGCGAACGGACCTGACCCTCCGGGGGGGCTTCGATGGTCAGGTCCGCGCCGCTCGCCGTGGCGCTGGCCTCGACGACGACGCCACCGTGTTCAGCGAGCGCCGCGAACGGCGGCGACTTCGTCGCGGTGAGCGCGATGGTGTGTCCGTCCTCGTCCTCGGTGACCGAGCGGGACGACTCGATAAACGGCAGCGCGTCGACCAGCGACAGATCGACATCCGCACTGGACGTCTTGAAGTAGAGCTCACAGCTCTCGCGGTCGAGTCGACTCGTGCCGAGGTGCTCTATCCGGCCGTCGAGGGCGTCGGCGACCTCACACAGGCTGCAGTTCGGGTCGGTTACCCGCACACACAGCTCTACGACGCGGTCGGTGGTGAGGATCCGGGTCGTCTCCACGGAGTGTAACCCGTTTGCGATCATCTTCCCGACCGACTCACACACCATCCGTTCGCGACGGTCCAGCGCGTTCCCCTCGCTGCTGTAGACGCCGAGTATCCCGTAGCGTCGTTCGCTGTAGGTGATCGGAACGACGACGAGCCGTGGGGCGCCGGCCTCGCCGGGCGACAGCGGGCCCGTCGGGCAGCTTCCGGCCGAACAGCCCTGCAGTTCGTCATGTTCGATGGCTCGTTGGACGGCCTCCGGGGTCTCCGAGATCGGATAGCTCGTCGGCGCGTCGACGGGGATACCGCTCGCGGCCGTAAGCTCCAGATCCCCCGTCGCCGGCGAGACGCTCCCGATCCACCCCCCCATGTACCCCGGCTCGTCGGCGATCTCCGCACAGACCCCGCGGGAGATCGACTCGGCGTCGTCCTCCTCAACGAGGATGCGACTGATCTCGCTCAACAACCCGTTGACCCGTCCGAGGACGCGATCGAGCGCCTGGCGCTCCGACGCGATCTTCTCTGCGCGTTCCTCGGCCAACCGCTCCGCCGTCTTTCTGTCCGTGACGTCGTTTTGAAAGCCAACGTAGTGGGCGACCGAGCCTTCATCGTCGTGGATCGGCGCGATCGTGAGTTCGTTCCAGAACGGGGTCCCGTCTTTCCGATAGTTGCGTATCTCGACCGTGATCGGCTCCTCGTTCGCGATCGCTTCGGCGATCTCGGCGGTCGTCTCCGGGTCCGTCTCGGGCCCCTGAAGCAGCCGCGGGTTGCGACCGAGCACCTCCTCGGCGGCATACCCAGTCCGATCCTCCCACGCATCGTTCACGTAGACGAGCGGATAATCGGGGAGGTCGGGGTCGCTCAGGCTCATACCGATCGGTGCCTCCTCGACCGCCCGCGAGATCTCCGTCGCGGTCGGCTCGTGTTCGGAGACGTCCTGGGGAGCATCCGTCGCTCCCGCACCCCGCCGCATCGTCGTGATGTCGGCGACGAGCCGGTCGATGGAGGCGTTCCCGTTCCGCCGGAGGAACCGGTCGACGCCGTTCTCGAAGGCCGCCTGCGGGATCGAGTCGTCCGTCGTCGCCGTGAACATCACGACCGGGATGTCGAAACTCGACTCGCGGATCGCCTCGGCGAGTTGGACGCCGTCGTCGCCGGGGAGGTCGTACTCGCTTACGACACAGTCGAAGGAGCCGGCGGCGAGCCGCGACATCGCGACCGTCGCGTGATTGACGACGGTGACGTCACAGTCGGCCGCTTCGAGGGCGCCGACGATCCGATCGACGTCCTCATCTGGGTGGACCAGCAGGGTCCGAAGCCGGGACATACCCTAATGGTTGATCCGCGAGGGATTAAGCCTTGACGGGAACGGGCGCGATCGTGGATCGGCAGACTGCGGCGCGTCGATCGGATCGTCAGTCGCCGGGTCCACCGAGTGAATCGGCAGACGGCACCGGGGTGTCCGAATTGGGCCGGTAGGGTTGAAACGACCTCATTCGATCGACGCCCGTATCTCGGCAACCCGTGCCGGTTCGTCGATCCCCGCCCGGACCACCACCGCGAACACGCGGTCACCCTCGGGAACGGGTGCATCGCCGCTCAACAGCGCGTCGGATCCTGCCTCGGTCGCCAACCAGCGACGGCCGTCGGCGATGGCCTTCCGGTTGAGCCACGCCGGCGGGCCACCGACGACGAGGAGCGTTCGGTCCGCCCGCCCCTCCGGTACCTCGACGGTTCCCTTGCCCCGCGCCGCCTTACGGACGACCGTCTCGATCACGGAGACGGCCTCGCTCGTGTCGACTGCCTTCGGCTTCGAGCCGCCGAAGATCCCCAAGCCGAACCGTGAGTCGGTTTCGGTTTCGACCGCCTGCTCGGCGTGGCCGACGGCGGCGATACCGCCCTCGGTTCCGACGATGCGAGCGACGTCGCTCGCATCGAGGACCTGCTGTGGCGTCGAGACCCCATCGGCGGCCTCGCCCGCGCCGAACAGCGTGGCGAATCGGGCGGTAACCACCTCGTTGAGCCGGTCCGCGGCCTCGGGGATCGTCTCGTCGCGGCGGAGCCACGCCTCGTTGTCGAACGGAAAGACCGCATCGACGCGGGGTTCGAGCGCCGAGAGGGTTCGGGCGGCGTTTCGCATCGCGAGCGGCCGTCGAGGCGGGCGCTCCTCGCGCTTGCCGTGACCGGCCGATCGCGGCTCGGTCTCCCGGGTCGCCGGCAACAACCCGATCGCGTAGATGGCGGCGTCGTACAGCCGGTCGAGCTCCTCGGCGAGCGCGGGAGCGACGCCGGCCCCCGCCGCGCCGCCGCAGCCGACGACGAGTACGAACGCCTCCGCACGGGAGGGGCGCTGATCGTCCATCGCCCGGGAGAGCTCGCCCGCGTGCGCCTCGCCCATCCGTCGACCGGCGTGGAGGTCGCCGTCGAGCCCTTCGCCGCCGGCGGCGTCCCCGAACCGATACCGACGCTCGTCGTCGAGGTGGACGAGGGCATCGAGGGTCGCCCGATGGGTGTCGAAGGCGTTGATCCCGGTAAGAAACGGGGCGTCGTCGTGCTCGGCCGCGAACCGATCTGCGATCCGACAGCCGGCCCCGCCGAGTCCGATGACGTGAACGCGCATACGGGTCGCTCTCGGCGGACGTGATTTAGCTCTTCGGTGACGGGTCGTATTCGGGATGTGAAAAAAGCCGACCCGCCTCAGGCGACGTCCTCGTAGACCGCGAGGGTGTCCTCGGCGACCGCCGACCAGTTGCGCCGCTCGTAGGTCGGTGGCTCCTCGCGATCGAGCGCCTCGTCGAGCCCGTTCACGATCGATTCCGAGTCGGGGATCACCTCGACGAGACAGCCCTCCGGAAGGATCTCCGCGGCCCCGCAAGGCGTCGAGACCACCTGTGTGCCCGCCTCCAGCGCCTCGGTGATGGTGATCCCGAAGGGTTCCGCGAGCGACGGCGAGACGAAGGCGTCGGAGGCGGCGTAGTAGTCGCCGAGCTCCTCCTCGGGGATGTAGCCGACGAACTCGACGTCGTCCTCCACGTCGGTGAGTTCGACGAACCGCTTCAGCTGCTCGGTCTGGTGGCCCGAGCCACCCACGACGAGGGTCACGTCCTCACGGCGGAGCTTCCGCATCGCGTACAGGAGGTGGGAGATGCCCTTCTGGTCCGTGTGTCTACCGACGAAAAAGAGCATCTCGCCGTCGATGCCGAGCTCGTCGCGCACGTCCTTGCCGGTGAACTGCGGCGTGGAGAACCCGTTGTAGACGACGCGGGAGTCGGCTCCGTACAGCTCCTGGACGTCCCGTCGGGTGAGCTGGCTGACGGCGATGTTGCAGTCGGCGGCGTTCGCGAGCCGGCGCTCCGTTTCGACCTCCCGTTGGGGCGGATCGATGTTGCGGTCGCTCGCGAGTGAATGGAACGACGAGACCCACGTGGCGTCGCTCGCGCGGGCCGCGCTCCGGCCCGGCGCGTAGCCGAACCAGTCGTGGGTATGAATGATGTCGTACTCGGGAGCGAGTTCGACGAAGCGGTCGGTGAGTCGGTTCACCCGGGTGGCGATGTCGCCCTCGCCGGTCTCGACGCCCTCGACGCCCGGCTCGTCCGGTGGGGCGAGTTCGGCCGGCAGGATCAGCTTCGCGTCGACGTTGAGGTCGTCGCGCAGCCCGGAGAACAGTTCCCCGACGTGAACATCAAGCCCGCCGGTGACGTTCGGCGGATACCCCCATCCCAACATGAGTACGCTCGGCGGCATGACCCCCCGTTGTACGACCCATCACTTAGGTGTGGCCTTCGGGTCAACCCCTGACGGTGGGACACGGCGTCTCCGTTTCAGATGCCACGAGCGGCCCGTTCGAGCGCGAGGTGGACCAGGATTCCGAGGACGAACGCGATCCCAAGGTTGGTAACCAGCGACAGCAACCCGACGCCAACCGAGAGCCACAGCTTCGACGATTTGCGCACATGGGAAGCGAGCGACACCGAGACGATCGCGAGCAGCACCCCGAGCATCGCCAGCGGGAACGCTCCAAGCAACGCCGTCGTCGCGAAGAACGCCGCGGCGAGGTATGCGACGCCGATCACGACGTTTGCGCCGCCGGTTCGTGCCCCGAACTCGTACTTCCCCGCGACGCCATCACAGCCGTGACACATCGGGATCCCGCCGGCCGGGATCGCGAACAGGTTCGTGAGGCCCATGCTCGTCGAGAGCTCGTCCGGCGAGACGTCCCGGTTAAATAGGTCGGCGAAAAGCAGCGAGGTCGCCAGCGCGGCATTTCCGATGGTCATCGCCAACTGGGCGGCCACGCCGTCGACCATTCCCCTGGTGAACGCGTCGCCTATCGGCGGGGTCGGCGGCAGCCCTGGCCACCGTGGCGTCGGGAGCCCTGCGGTCGACACGGCGATCACGCCGCCGACGGCGAGGACGACGAGGGCGCTCGCACTCTTATATCCGAGAAGGATGATGCCGAGCGCGACCACGACGCCGAGGCTGGCGATGAAGGGGTCATCGAGTGCGAGCCCTATCCCGGTCTCGAACAGGAGTAGCCCCACGGCGAGTTGGACGCCGCGGATGACCGGCTCGCCGATCCACTTCTCCACCGTTTTAAGCGTCCCGGTGAGTCCGATCGTGAGGAGGACGACGGCGAGTATCAGCCCCGCGAGCGCCAGTTCGGCGTAGGTCAAGACGCCGGCGATGGCGAGCGCCGCCAGCGCCTTCATCGGCTCCACGGAGATCGGCAGCCCGTATCGTATCCCCCAGACGACCTGAAAGACCCCGAAGGCGATCAGCACGTGCGGCAGCGAGATGTCGGTGAGCAACGCCAGCGCGATAATAAGCGGGAGGACCGTAATTGAATCCCCTATCGCACCCGTGATCTCCCCGGTGCCAAATCGAAGGCGGCGGCCATCGCGAATATCACGGACCATCCCCATCTACACGCAATAACTCGACGGGACTCTTGAGGCTATCGTGAAATCGGATAGATCAACATAACCGCGAGGAGTAACCTATATTGCTTATCAGCCGTGCGATCGGCCGATCGGTCGATAAAGTGACCCCGACCCCGTCAGTCGGCCGGAGTGGGAACCTCGACCTCCCGGCGGGTTGTCTCGGCGACGTTGATGTCGGCGAACGTCTCCCGACGGGCGTAAAAGAAGTAGACGTACGGGAGCTTCGCCAACACGTCGAGGAACGCGTACGTCATCGCGATGCCGACCACGCCGGCGAACGCCAGCCCCTCCGGACCCATCAGCCAGACGAAGGGGTACGCCAGCCACAACAGCCCGATGTGGTTTTTAAGCAGCGAGAAGAGCCCACGGCGCATCGGGTCGTCCGGCACCGACCGCGGGAACACCACGTAGAGGTAGGCGAACAGGCCGAGGTGGAAGGCCCCGGAGACGGCGAAGAACGCCCACTTCAACGTCCCGTCGGCGATGACCGCCGCGGCACCGAAGACGATCATCAGCGCGTCGGCGATCATTACGCCGGCGATGGCCCGACGGGACGCGCCCGCGACGTACCCGACGAACCCGACGAGAAGCGGCGTCGTGACGAGCCAGTCGAGGTAGCGGAACCCGACGAACTCGGTCCCGTTGATCGTCACCGTCCCGATCCCGAGCGCCATCGCGACGTAGGAAATTCCGGCGAACCCGGGGATGATCGCGAGCGCGGCGAGCGGGCGGCGATGTTCCGACCCATCCAAGCTTCGATACAGCGCGACCGTGATGCCGACCCCGACGACGAAGGAGGCGGCGGCCACCCAGTAGGCGATGGCTATCGCGTCCGTCATGGCTCACCTCCGTCCGTCGTGGCCGGCCCCGGTGTCGTCCCGAGCGCGGGGGCTGCGCTTCCGGTGGCCCCGCCGGAGACGTTGAACGTGGCGACGTGGTTCTGTAGCGCCTCGGCGGTCTCCTGACGGAACTCCCGAAGGGAGTCGGAGATCAATTCGGCCGCCCGTTGGCCCTCCTGGATCTCGGCCGCCGCATCGGTCGCGGCGTCCGCGGTTTCGGTACTCAACTCGGTGATCGAATCGACGGATCCGGCGGTGTCCTGGGTCGTCCCGGCCTGATCGGCGGTGGTCCGTCGTATCTCCGTGAGCGACCGGGTGATCTCGTCGACGGAGTCCGCGATCGTCTCGATATCGGTCAGCGTGGATTCGACCGTGTCGGTGCCGGTCTGGATCCGCTCCTGTGTGGAACGGATGGAGACCGTCACGCCCTCCGTCTGGTCGGCGATCTCGTCGATCATCGTGCCGATCTCGTTGGCCCGCGCCTGGGTCTCCTCGGCGAGGCTTTTCCCCTCGTCGGCGACGACGCTGAAGCCGTTGCCGTTCATGTCGCCCCCCGCCCGGGCGGCCTCGATCGAGGCGTTCAGCGCCAGCATGTTGGTCTGTTCGGCGATCTCGCCGATGATGTCGACGATCTCGGTGATCTCCTCCGTCCCATCCTGGAGGCGTTCGACCCGTTCGACCGCCTCCTCGGCTTCGGCCTCGACCCGCGCCATCTCCTGAAGCGCGGACTGGCTGGATTCGCGGGCGTCGCTGCTGGCCGTGGCGACCTCGTCGCTCTGGGCGGAGAGGTCGTCCACCGTCGCCGCGATCTCCTCGGCGGAGGCGCTGACGGTCTCGACGTCCGCGGCGATCGACTGCAGTTCCTCGTGTTGTTCCTCCGCGCGTGTGCGGATGGTCGAGGCGCTTCCGGCCGCGCCGGCGACCCGTTTTTGAACCTCGTTGCTCATTTCGGCCATCTCACCGGCGTCGTGCTCGATGATGTCCGCGGTTTCGGCCACCGTCTCGACCGTCGCCTCGAGGTCGTCCATCATCCGGTTGAACGACGTTCCGACCGTCGCGAGCGCCGCATCGTCGTCGTCGACCGCGACGCGCTGGGTGAGATCGCCCGTCGCCGCGCGCTCCATCACCTCGCCGTAGCGCTCGGCGGTGTCCCGGTATCGGTCGGCCATCTTCGTCGCCTCGCTCCGGGCGGTTTCGAGCTCCGCCTGCGTCTCCTCCATCTCTTCGAGTTGGCGCTGTAGCGACGCCCGCATCCCGTCGATCGTCCGCGCGAGCTGTCCGAACTCGTCGGTTCGGGTCGAGGTCACCTCCCGGTCGATCTCACCCCGAGTGATACGTTCCGTCTGTGCATTGATCTCGACGACGCTGGCGATCGTCTCGGCGGCGTTAATCGAGCCGAGCGTCAGCAACCCGGCCACCGCGGCGACGATGGTCGCGTTCACGTCCCCGGTCGTGAGCCCGACCGCGACGATGAACCCACCGGTCGCGATGTAGCCGAGCCCAAGTTTCAATCCATAGCTGTCCAGCACCGATCTGCCTTCCATACACTCGCTGTGGGATCATCGATATTAATTGCCAGCACCGAAGTATCTGTTTTGATAATATCGGATTTTGACCGACGTGCCGGTTTATAAACAGCCGTCCTATCGAATC
>PWGU01000077.1 GCA_003554605.1 Halorubrum sp. | reverse complement strand
CGAAGGCCCTGTTCGGCCGCGATGGGCGCGCCGATGTCGAGGATCTGCTTGACGGGGCCGAGCTCCAGCCGGAGGTCATCGATCGTGAGTTCGAGACCGACCCGACCGTCGAAAAGGAGGTAGAGCCCGACTACCGCCGCGATCCCCCTGGAGAACACCGTCGCGATGGCCGCGCCGGCGACGCCGTAGCCGCCGAAGCCGGTTGCGTCATAGAGGGTCGCCTCCAGCGATTCGAGCCCGAACCACGCGAAGAGGAGGTTGTCGTCGAACCCGAGGATCAAGATTGGGTCGATAATGACGTTGATCGTGACGCTGATGAGCATCAGATACAGCGGCGTCCGCGTGTCCCCCCATCCTCGCGAGAGCGCATCGAAGATGAAGAACCAGAACATAAACGAGATGCCGATGAAGATAATTCGGGTGTAACTCACGGCCATCTCGTACGGCGGCGTCCCTGGGGTCGCCCCGACGAGCGAGATGAGAAGCGGCGAGAGAAGGTACCCGAAGATCGCAACGGCGACCGAGATGATCGTCACGAACGAGAGCGTCTGTCCGGCGATGTGGCTCGACTTCGTGAAGTCCGAGGCACCCTTATATTGGGCGACGAGCACCGTTCCGGCGACGGTGAATCCGCCGCCGACGCTCACCATCAGGAAGACGATGGCCCAGGAGTACGAGAGCGCGGCGACCGGGTCGCCGCCGAGCTGGCCGACCCAGAAGGTATCGGCGAGATTGTAGCCGACCTGAAGCAGCTGTGAGAGGATGATCGGTGCCGAGAGGATCATCAGGGGTTTAAATAGGTCCCCATCGGTGACGTTCACCGATCGGTCCCGTCGTTTCCCTCCCGACGGCTCGTCATCCATCCTGACTGAACGTTCAGTCAGGGCGGGTATATCGGTTGTGATCGGCGACACGTCCCACGGATGATCCGGAGGTTCGCGTCCTGTGTACGGTCACAGGCGAGCGAGAAACGGTCTGAGCAGTATCGGGGGTGAATGTATATCCATCCACTGACCTCCATCCCATCTGATGCGACACATACTCGGTCTCCTTGGCGCGATTACGGCGGCGGTTCCAGACCGCATCATCGCGGTCTTCGAGACGATGGCGATAGACAACCCCTCGGAGGTCTCGACGCGTCCGTGGCTCCGTTCGGCCATCCGGTTAGAGGGGCTGGTCATCCTCGCTGCGTGTCTCCGTGGCGGTCGACCGTATCGGTGGCTACTGAACGTGACTGGCGTCTTCGGTGCGATCGTGTTGGTGGCACCCGACGTTTACCGACGGCTGGCGACGGAACTCTTGTATGACCGTCCGGACCGCGTCGAGTGGAACGAGGGACTCACACCGATGGTTCGCGTTATCGGGGCCGGGTACGTGCTCCTCGCGCTCGGATCGGCATGGCGTCGTCGGAGACAAAACGGACCGACGGGCAAGTGAGCATCGAGATTAAGTGTGATGGACCAACCGGGACGAGTATACGATGGCGTTGACCAGCCGCGCGCGATTCGGTCTCGCCGCCGGGCTGGTTGCCCTGTCGGTGGCCGTGAGCGTCGCCGTCGTGTATTCACATCATGTTTACGGGCAGATTGACGCCGACGGGGTTCCCTTAACCCGGGATAGTCAGTGGCCGCGACCGTCCTCGTGACCGCTGTATTTGCCTTATGCTCGTGGTGTAAGCCGTTGAGCTGCGGACCATACTGGAGAGCGGCCACAAAACAGCCTGTTGACCGATCAGTCGGCGACGCTTTCGTCGATCCACGCCGCAAACGGCGCGAGGATATCCGATTCATCGAACCGTTCGATACACGGCACCTCGTGCGGGTGGAGCCGTTCGATCGTCTCCCGCAGGGCCGGATAGCCGTCGGCGGTCGTTTTGATGAGCAGGATCCGTTCCGGCTCGGTATGGACCGCGTCTTCCCAGCGATAGGTCGACTCACAGTCGACGACGTTGACGCAGGCCGCAAGTCGCCGTTCGACGAGGGTTTTCGCCAACTCGTCGGCGTCGTCAGCGGGGGCGGTGACGTAGACTGTCGGCACGGCTCACTCGGCGATCGGAACGAAGGTACCGTTGATGTCCCACTCGTGGAGACAGTAAACACGCCCGGCATCGCCGTCAATACGCCACCCTTCGACCGCGTCGTTCCATTCCTCGGTCCGCCCACATCGCTCACAGACACGTTCCGTGGGTGGGGTGATACGAGCACTCATACCCCTACACAGGTCGAGGAGGATATATAAACGTGTTCTGCGCGGCCGACCCGATGGGGGCTCGGTGAGCTCACCGATATCGATCAATCATGTAGTTCTCTCGAAAATCACCCACGAATTTCAATATATATCCCCTCATATTCCACGGGAGACGTTAGACGAACGACTTACAACGGTTGCCATGTGGAACACACCCATGTCAAGGAACCTCACGACGATCGACCCATACCGTGCATCGACGGGCTATTACGAGTGTCACACGTGCTCGTTTCGCCTGACGACCGACGAACGGGTACACACATGTCCCGAGTGTGGCGACCCGGTGAGAAACATCGCCGTCCCCCGGGAATGACCGCACCATCGGCGATCAGTCGCTGAACTCGACGGCGATCGTCGTCTGGTGGACGACGAACTCCTGGTCCGGATCCAACTCGAAACAGACCGTGAGGTCACCGTCGCCGCCGCCGGTGTCCGCCGCACACGTCTCGACCGCCTCCTCCTCAACGTGTACCCGGGGGTGACCCGCCCCGGTATCCTCACCGTACTCGGCCGCGAGATCGGTATAATATGACTCCCAGACGTCAGCGTGAGCGGAGTCGATGTCCATCGTCACGTTCCCGCCCGACCAGGGACTGTCGACGACCCGTCGTTCGGCGTTCGAGCCCACGACCAACACGGTTCGGTCGCCGGCGATCGACTGGCCCGAGCCGCTGAGACGAACGAGCGAGACGACGACCCCGTCGTCATCGACGAGGAGGTCCGGTCCGTTGAGCACCGATCCCCGGTCGCCCTGCGTGACGAACACGGCCCCGTTTTCGTAGACGACGGCCGAATCGCCGGCACCTCGGTAGACGAGCGGTCTTGTCCCTTCGGTGTACCCCTCATCGACGGCCGTCCCGTTGAACCGAACCTCCGTCCGTTCCGCAAGCGTGAGGGTTCCGCCCGCGAGCCGAAGCTCGGTCGCCCGGCTAGGGACACCGTCGCGTGAGATGTCCCGAAGGTTGTCGTGAAGCACGTCGAAGGCACGCTCGACGTTGGTGTCGCGCTCGGCGAGCTGGGCATCCTCCAACCCGCCGAGCCCGAATGTGAACGTCACCGCGATGACCGTGGTGACGAGCGCGAAGACGAGCACGAACCCGACGGTCTCGCTGACCGCACGTGCCTCCTCGTCACCGGATCCACCAATGGTGATCACCCGCCCCTTCCTTCGGACCCGACCCGAATCGCTCACGACTCGACCACCTCGATGTGCTTCGCGTCCTCGTCTCCATTCCAACGGATGGTCAAGTCACCGCCGGCGACCGTCGTCGCGCTCACGTTTTCGGTCGCCCGATATGGGACCTCGACGGCGACGTCGCTCCCGGGATGTGTCAATACGAGGCGCTCCGAATCCGGATCGACCTCGAGCGTGTAGTCGTCGCCGGAGACGCGCGGGGGGTACTCCGCGGTTCGTGTCGCGGTGAGGTTGTCGGGGTCTGCGGACTGGTTTGCGAGGCGGTCGACGGTCATGATGTCGGCGGCGACGCGCTCGCCGATAACCGATAGCTCGCCATGTATCGCCTGTTCGCGTTCGCCCTCGATGAACGACCCGCCGGCGATGAAGAGCCCGGCAAGCAGGAGCGAGCCGACCGCGAGCGTGAGGACGTAGCCGACGGTGACCGAGACGGCCCGGTCCTCACGGTGGAACTCAAACGACCCAGGACGACGTCGGTCACGCATCTCGCTCACCCGGGGCGACCCGGATCCGATCCTCGTATCGAAGCTCGGGCGTGTGATGACGGAGCTCAAGATGTACGTCGTAGACCGACTCAACGGCGTACGGCGATCCGTCTTCAGATTCACTGTATAGCGCCGAGTCCGACCCGTTGGTTGCCGCACCGTCGGGTGTGTCGATGACGAACTCGTACGTGCCCGAGACGGTGTCGCCGTTCGCGTAACTGATCGCGTATTCGTTCCGCTCGCCGTCGTCGATGTCGGCGTCGTCCTCGACCCCCGCGGCCCACGAGAGGGGCTCCCAGGGCTCTCCGTTTACCGTCCCGGCGGTAAGGTTAAGTTCGACCGACTCCCCACTCTGGTCCACCGTCTGGGTCCCGTCCGGACCGTCGACGCGAACGGTGATGTCTCCATCGGATGGCTGGTAGACGTACAGATCCCAGTCTGTCGCATCGTCGCCTGCAACACGAAGCCTGAACGCGTCCGACGTGACGTTGGATTCGTTCATGGAGTCACCCTCGATGCCGACGTCCATCGTATAGGCTCGTGTTCGGGTCGTCCCCTCGACGAGCGTCCATTCGTCGCCGTCGGCCGTCCCGTTGTGGTAATTGCTCGTCGGTTCGAACGACCGGGCCTCGTCCTGCGCGATAAACGTGCCCTCGGTCGGCTCTCCCGACACACGGGCGATGACGCCCTCGTGGGTTCGATGGTCAGCGATCGATTCCCCGTATCGATCGAGTTCACCCCCGAAGCCGTCGACGGCGTCGGGCTTGCTCCAGTTCGTGCGGACGAGCAACTCGGAAACGTCCGCGGCGCTGGCCTCCCGGAACTCGGCGGCCTCGGTGCCGCCGGCGTCGACCCCGCGGGTCGCGAGGTTCTCCGTGTAGATGGCGGTATTCAACAACAACACGACGGCGACGAGGATGACCGCGAGCGTGAGCCCGGTGATGATGATGAGCTGGCCGCGATCCGTGCCGTCGGCTCCCCGATCCCCCGATCCGGGCCCGGGACCGATACTTACAGCTGCCATACGGTGATTCTCACCTCCGCAACCGTGTACAGCGTGTGCTCGGTCCCCTCGCCGTCAACGAAGTAGTTCTCCGTCTCCCCGAGCTTCGACCCGGTGTATGGCCCGTCGAGATCGTCTTCTTCGGGGTCGATCAATCGGTCATCGGTATATAACGCGAGGCGCGTCGAGGCCGTCGCCGCGTTGTCGCTCGGTTCGCCCATGTCGACCAGTCGCTGTCGCGACCGCGACTCGCCCGGCTCCGCGTGGTCGTAGATGTCGATATTGAACGCGACCTGGCGGGAGTCGAACGCCTCGTTCAGCGGATCATGAAGTGGGTGGGCCGGATCGGGCATGAGTCCCGAGAAGTGGTCGGCGTTCGTCGCGCCCGTGAACTCGCCGGGGGTCCCGTTCCACGCGAGCAACCCCTTTTTCAGATCGCCCCGCTCCTTGGTCGTCGCGAGCAGGTCGGCGGCGGCGATCTCCCCTTGATTTTCGATGTGTTGGTTCGACGTGCTCGCCGAGAGCGGCGTCACCGCCGTGGCCTGCGTGGCAAAGATCAGCCCCGTGATGAGCAACAGCGCGGCGACGAATGCCTCCAACGTGTGCGCCTGTCCCCGATCCGGGAGGTGTTCGATGAACATGGCTACCACACCCGCACCGTGAGTCGGTGCGTCTTCCCGTCGAGCTCGACGATGCGGCTCGCCGTCGACACGCTCGCATCGGGTGGGAGGTCGTCGCCGCCCGAAAAGGCCACCGTCGAGCCTCCATCCCGCGTGATCGTGACGTTCACCGATCTGAACTCTCCCGCGCCGATCTCCTCGGCGACGGCGTCGGCGTCATGCGTCCAGTCACAGTCGTTTCCGTTGGATCCGTTCTCCCCGAAGAACGCCGCCGTACACGCCGCCGAGAGCACTCCTGGCGCGCTCCCAGCCGAGAGCGACGTCTCGGTGAGGTGGGCCGCCCCGCGTTCGGCGACGATGGTGTGCGACCCCTCGCTCGTCGCGAACGGCTCCAACAAAGACGGGACGAACGCGAAGACGAACGCCACGGCGAGCAGGAAGACCGACATCCCGATCGCGAAATCAAGGACGGTCTGTCCGCGGGCGGTTTCCCGATATATCGACCGCCGGAGCGTGGACGGCCGCCGCGGGCGTGCACCCCACACGGAGTTACCCCACATAGATCCACACCCCGAGCGCGAGCGTCATCAGGAAGATCGCGAATTTGACCCCGGAGAGCACGTCCGCGTTGCGAATGTATCCGGCGATGAATCCCGAGAGGATCGCCTGGATCGTGACCGCGTGGAAAAAGAGCATCGACAGCACCTCGGGGTCGACGCCGCCGCCGAAGTCCATCTCGCCGGGCGCGTCGGACGCGCCGTTGCTTCCTTGGTCGACGAGTCCACCCATCACGTCGATAAACTGCGTCTGGAGGATCGCCATGACGCCGAGCAGCGTTACGTACGTCATGAGGATGATCGCCACCTGCATCCGGGTCCGTGACCGTCGCTCCCGCTCGATGTCGTCCTGATTTTCTGAAGCCTGTGCGGCCGTCGTCAACACATCGGTGATCTGAGAGGAGGCCTCCTGTGCCTTCGAGATGAGCTTCACTGTGCGGGCCAACCGCGGGACCGCATAGCGGTTGTTGAACTCGATCATCGCCTCCTTGAGGCTCATTCCGTAGTTGACCTTCGCATGCATCACCTCGAACTCCTCGGCGAGTTTCCCCGAGGAGGTCTCCGCGACCGTCTCCAACGACTCGAGGAGCGTCTGTCCGGTGTCGTTCGCCGAGGAGAGCTTGCGTAGGTTTTCAGAGAGCGTACCCGTGACCGCGCGACGCGACGCTTGATTCCACTCGTGAAATATCGCGAGCGGGACCAAGACGAGATACGTCGGCAGGTAGACCCAGATGAATGCCGACCAGACCGGGCGATCGATCCAGCCGTCGACGCTGAGGGGGGCGCTCCCGGCGGCCACGGCGACGATGAGCAGCGCGAGCGCGGCCGGCACGGTGAGCGCCATGGTGTAGAGCGGGTTCTCTTTTAAGAACTGGTGGGGCGCGCCCAGCAGCTGTTTGGTCTTGTAGGTCCCCTCGCGGTCGCGGATACGGTCGAAGACGCGAAATTCGCCGACAAACCCCTCAATGAGCCCGAAGTGGAGCAGCCCCTCGCGGCTCGTCTGTTCGAGCCGCTCGCTCCCGTCGGCCGCCCGAAGGTAGCCGTTGCCGGGTTCGTCCTGTTTGACCGTGGAGACGAGCACGAGGAAGCCGACCCCCGTCAGCGGGATGAGGAGGTAGACCGTGACGTAGAGCAGCATGGGATCGGATTCGCCCATCATCCCCATGATGACGAGGATGATGATGAGCAGAAGCGGGAACAGCGAGAGCGTCATATACATCTCGCCGAACAGCTCCAGGGTCTCCAGGGTCATCTCCTGTTCCTGTTTGGAGGTCCGCATGTGCTTGTCCTTCTTGTCGGCGAGGAAGCTCTCCATGTCGCCGCCGGAGTTGACGATGGAGAGCATATCCGCGAGGAACTGTGAGAGCTCCTCGGAGGGGGTCTCAAGCGACTGCTGGCGGATCGCGTTTCGGTAGTCCGTACCGAAATACTCCGTCTCGTTGATGATGCTTTGGAACTCCGTCGAGACCTCCCCGTAGGTGTCCTCGGCGTTCGCCATCGCCCGGATGATCTCGAGTTGGTTCAAGCCGCCCACCGAGAGCGCGTACATGAACGAGACCGCATCGGCGAGCAAGATGTTTATCTCACGCTCGCGGGCGGAGGAGCGTGAATACGGTATGACGAGTAGGCTCGCAAATCCCAGCACGAATCCGAGCGTGCCGAACACGATCCCGCTTACGAAGACCGCGGACGGAACCACGAGTGCACGGAGGAACTCACCGACCGCGGGGCTTGGCGCGGGCATTCCGAGCGAGAGGTTGGCGGGATCGACGAGTCCAAACGCGAACATCCCGTACCCGAGCAGGGTTCCCACGAGCCAGAGAAGTGCCCCCGCGAGGACGCCGAGACCAAGCGAGCGCGAGAGATACATCTCGACGGGGTCGGGCATTCTTGCCTCCGCGAGCTTCCGTTCGACGTCGGCGACGAACTGGCCGTCTGGATCGAAGAGAAGCCTGAAGACGGGGTAGAAAATGGTCGCGAAGATATCCGCGTCCGCGGCCCCACCGCCGGGTTGTTGGGTGAGGCTCATCGCACGCGTCCCTCGACCGCCACGTTACTCACCCTCATCGTCATCATGCTCGCCGAAATTCGACTTATGTATCGGGTCGTCCGTGTCCTCAGCGTCCGCCTCCCGTTTCCCCTCCTCATCGTTGTGGCCGCCGTCCTCGGACGCTTCGCTTTCAGCTGTCTCCGCCGATTCGGATGAACCGTTCGCTGGATCGGGTGACTCGGCCGATTGCCCGCCCTGTGGCGGGGACGCTGACCGTGTAAGCGGCGTCGATGAGATATCGGTCCCGGTTGGCCCGCTGGTGACGGTTTCGGTGTCATCATCCGACTGGTCCGCCGTCGCCGCGTTCGGGCCCGGATCGAGCACGTCGACCCCCTCGGCATCGATCGCGTCGACGGAGAACTCGTCGTCGTCGAGGCCAAAGCGATCGCCGTTGTCCTCAAAGTCGGAGCGATCCTCGTCGCTGTCGAGGTCGAGCGAATCGCTTCCGATTCCCTCCACCGCCGTCAACTCGGCGTCGAGCGCCTCGGCCTCGCGAACCGCCGCGGCGAGGCTCGTGTGGTCGTCGTCGGGTGTCGCCTCGACGCTCGGTTCGGGTGTGACCCCGCGGAGCGCATCGGTGACCGAGTACGACGCGTCACCACGATAGCGCTCGAAGAGGTCCTCGGCCTCCCGGAGGATACCCGCGGCCTCCTCACGGCCCGCTTCGTCCGGATCGGGCCGTGGGACCAGCGCCTCCTTCTCCGGGTCGACGTTGATAAGCACGGACTCCATCTGTCGGAGGTCCGCGAGCGACCGTTCGAGTTCGTCGTTCGCCATGAGCGTTAAGATCGTCTCCGGGTCGTTGATGAACGCCTGGAACGTCGCCGCCACCTCGGCGTAGGTGTTGAGGCCACGGTCGATCAGGTACGCGAGGACGACCCGGCGTTTCCGCAGCTCGTCATCGAGCGTCTCGCGGCTCCAACCGCGGTCGAACATGATCTCCTCCAAGGTGTTCGAATCGCCCATTTTGAGGAACTCGTCCGTCTCCGCCTGCCACTGATAGACGTCCTGAACGTTGATCTCGTCGTTCTCGGCGTCGTAGTGATTGATCTCGGTGATCGACTTGTTCCGCCGCACCTTCCGCCCCTGCACCCGGGTGGACGACTGCACTGAGACGAGATCCAGCGCCGTGAACATCGTCTTCGAGACGTTGATCGGGTCCGTGGTGAACCGCTTGAGGACCTCCCCGACGGAATCGGCGTGGAAGGTCGTGTAGGTCGTGTGGCCAGTCGACATGACCTGAAACGCCGTCCGTCCCTCCTCGCCGCGGATCTCCCCCATGACGATGTAGTCGGGCCGCTGGCGAAGCGCCGCCTCCAGCAGGTCAAACTCGTCGACGTCACCCTTGTCGTCATCCGAAAACGAGGGCCGCGTGACGCTTGCGATCCAGTTTCGCTGTGGCAGTTCGACCTCGCGCGTGTCCTCGATGGAGACGATCTTCGCGTTCGACGGGATGAACAACGACACCGCATTCAGGCTCGTCGTCTTCCCGGAGGCGGTGCCGCCGGCGAAGATCAGGCTCTTGTGGTTCTCGATGCACAGCCACAAGAATGCCATCTCGTCGAGCGAGAAGGTCCGCCAGTTGACCAGGTCAACCGGGGTGTAGGGGACGTCGTTGAACTGGCGGATGGTGTAGTTCGTCCCGTGGTCGGAAACCTCCCGTCCGAGTGTGAGCTGGGCGCGGGAGCCGTCCGGAAGGGTCGCGTCGACCTGCGGACGTCGCTTCGAGATCCCCTTGCCGGAGCGCTGGGCGAGTTTGACCACGAAGTCGTCGAGTTCGTCGGTCCCGTGATGGACGTTCGAGATCACCTGTTCGTACTCGGAGTGATAGACGAACACCGGCGAATTGTAGCCGTCACAGGAGATGTCCTCGACGTTGATGTCGTGTTTTATCGGGTCGATCCGCTCGTAGCCGATGAAATCGCGAGTGAGATAATACAGCAGCTTCTCCACTTGATACTCGGTAAGCGTCTCCGCGTCCTCGGCCAACACCGCGGGTTCCGGACGCGCGGCGATCCCCGAGAGTCCCGCGGTGGGCTTCCGTGGTTCCCGATAGCCGAGCGCGTCGACGACCCGCCCGAGCCGTCCCGCCGTCGGGTCGACGCCGAACCGCTCTTCGAGGGCTCCGGGGCCGCCGAGTCGGTCGAGGATCTCGTTCGCGAGCCCGCGGTCCGGGCCCTCCTCATAGAGGTCGTAGCGGGCGAGCAGCCGTCTGGTCTCCTCGACGATGACCTGCTCCCTGAAGGCCTCCTCGCCCCCGGCTATCGATTCATCTGCGTATTTGATCGACGTGCGGAGCTTCCCGGTCAGGAACTCCTGGAGGTCGGTTTCGATCCGCGTCAGGTGCGGCTGCACGGCGTAGTACTTCCGTTCGTTCTCCTTCGTCGAGTGGAAGATGATCACGAAGGAGAATGGCTCGTTCACCCAGTAGCGTTCGATCTCCCGGAAGTGGCTCTTTTTGGCCATCGGCACCGCCTTTTCGAGATCATAGCGGTTGGTGATGGTCGTTTCACCGTCGGGGGTCGAAAAGAACGCGTCCTCATCGAGGTCGGGGTCGACATCGACCGTCCGTTCGTCGATCAGCGCCTCGATCGCCCGCGCCGCGTCCCCCCCGTCGGCGAGCCGTTCGTCCATCTCGTCCGGGTCGAACCCGAGCGCGTCCACTTTGTGCTCGTGGGTGAACGCGATCGGTTCCTCCTCCTCGTCGGTCGGCGGATTCCCCTCCTCATCGAGGAAGAACTCCCGTTTGTAGTCGTCCCACGTGTAATATCCCTTTAACACGGGTACCTCATACTGGTCGTACCGCTCGTGACATCGGGCAAAGAGTTCGGTGGCGACCCGGTCGGCCGCGTGAACCCGTATCGGGGTCTCTGCCGGGTGAAATCCGAGGAACTCCGCCGGATCGAGGTCGATTCGGGCCCATTCCGCCGCCGTCGGCGCTCGTGCCGGCTGTGTCCCGACGGCCGAGCCAGCGACGACGACCGGACCGTCCGCGCCGATCCGTCCCCCGTCAGGCGTCCGACCGTGTCCAACGACGGCGCGTCCGCTGACGACCACGTCGCCCGGCCCAATGACCGGGCCCTCCATCGGGTCGTCCCCCGGCTCCTCCGCTGGGTCGTCCGCGGGACCGGCTCGTCGTAGTCCGCCCTCGCCGTCGTCGACCCATCGAGGCTTGAGCGTCTCGCCGTCCAGGGTCGCCGTGACGGCGGTCACGGGAACTGCAGCCGCCGATCCAATCCCATCGTACAGACGATCGGCCGCGTCGGCGTACCCGTGGTCAACGAGAAACGTATGCCACGTGTACGGGCTGCGATGGACGCCGCTCGGGGGCCCACACGTCCCCGCCGCGTCCGACTCCTCGCGGACACGATCGGCATCCTCCAAAGACATGCGACTACAGACCCAACAGGGCTTAAAAAAGGTTCCCTGCAAATACTATGATCTGATAACCCGGCGACCCTCGATCGCCGGCTAACGTCGTGACCACGACCGGGGGGATTCTATACGCGGGCGGACGGAGACCGGGACGTGCGACCCCTCGATCGGATCGGTCGACTCCGCGTCCCCGACGTCCGGTCCCGCGTTCGGGACGCGGTGGCCTCGGAGCTGCTGGGCGACCCACGGAGCCTCGGGTTCGTCTTCGCGTTGACCGCATTTATGCTACTGATCGGGGTCGATTACTACGCCCCCACGCTCACCGAGGTTCCGACCGTCCTCTGGCCGCTGTACGCCGACTCGGCAGTCGCCGTCGGGCTCGGATTGCTCGTGCTCACGACGCTGTTGCCGACGGTCGGCTCGGGTAAAGGGCTCGATGGCGTGCCGGCCAATCGCCCGCTTGCATACCTTTACACCCTCGCGTTCGTCTGGCTCGTCACGTTCGGCCTGTGGCCGCTCGTCGCGTTGAACCTCGCGTTCGAGGCCTACGTCTCCGCGCCGGACGCCTGGATCTACTACTGGGGCGTCCTCGGCACACACCTGTGTTTCGTCGCCCTCGCGCTGTTGTTTCCGGCCTTCGGCTACACGACACCTGGAGCGCTTGCGCTCGCGGCGGGGCTCGGGATCGCCAACGTCGTCATCGACTACGGCCTCGGCTACCACCCGCCGCTTTTATATGAACCGGGCGCTGGACTCGCGACGGCGACGCTCGCCATCACGCTCGGCGCGGTCTGGCTCGCTGCACGGTCGTTTCCACGGCTCGATGAAGCCGAACTGGAGCCTGAGGATGGATAGCTGTGGATCAGTCGGGGCCGGTGACGGGACGTAACCGTCCGCCGCAGTCCGGACACGCCGCCCGGTAGGCCATCGGATGGATGGCCTTCCCACACTCGAAGCACTCGAATCCCGATCGGTGACCGATCTGTTTTGAACTCATCGGGTAGTGGGTCAGTTCACGTATTTAAGAAGTTTTCTTGGGAATGGGTACAACAATATAAGGGCGATTGGTGATCATTCGGTTATTTCTGTCCCTCTCCTCTGGGAATTGTCGGATTGTCGGTCCAAGGTCGATTGCACCCCGGTTCACTTCGTTGCACAAGCGCGACGGGAT
>PWGU01000217.1 GCA_003554605.1 Halorubrum sp. | reverse complement strand
TCGGCGCGTACGCCCGCGAAGTGGAAGCCGACCTCGTCGCGACCGGGACACGCGGGCGACACGGCGAGAACCGGTTCCTCATCGGGTCGGTCGCCGAACGTGTCGTCCGAACCTGCCCCGTCTCCGTGTTGACCGTGCGGCAACTCACCGACGAGAGCCCACGGCGAACGACGATCTGATCGCACGGGGACGATCGGCTGTACCATGCCGTCGGATCCGAGAGCCAGGGAACGAAATACAAAGGGTGGATTGCATGCCACCGATATATCGAGCCCACTCGGAGGAAGCGATAAACGACCGGCCGGGTCTGTGGCGGAATCGACGGGTATCGCCATTGAACACGGCGACCCCTGACGAGTAAGCCGCGGAACGGTTATTTGATCGAAACAATACTACTTCGATGTCAGGTCCACGGGTGAGCAACCCTCGACGGCGGCAGTTTCTCGCGGGCGTCGGGGCGGGACTGGTTACGTATGGAACGGGCGCTGGAGCGGCGGCAGACGACCCTGAGCGTGTAGAGGTCGTACTGGACAACGTCGGCGCTAACGCATGGGAACTCGTCAGTGCCGACGAGGACGTCGGAGAGGAGGGCGTCGACAATCCGGAATTCACCCTTCGGCAACGGGTTCGATACACGTTCGTCAACCGGGGTAGCGGCCCACACCCGCTGGAGTTCCGTGATGCGAACGGGAACAGCCTGTTGAGCCAGCAAGGTACTGGAAGCTACGAAACCGATGCGGACGTGAACTACGAAGAGAATGACGAGGACATGATATTCACGCTGACGGAGCCGCTTGCCGAGGATCTGAACAGCTACATCTGTACGGCACATCCCTCTATGGAGGGTTCGATTCAGACGGTCGACGGCGAAGAGGTTGACGCGACCGTCACGTTCCCGAATCAAGCAACGGCGGCAAGCACGTTCACGGACGACGAGCCAACCGACCCGGCCGTGAGCGTCAGCGTTGAGGCGGATACAGACAGTGCCGTGATCGTTACCTACGAGGGCGACGACCCGGTCGTCGCGGGACTCGAAATGCTCGATTCGGACGAGCTAGAGGGCGAGGAGGTGGTCATCCCAATCGAAGACGACGGCGGCTTCCCCGGCGAGCACGTCGCCCACGTCATCCCCACTGATGACCTAAGCGGCGAGTACGAACCCGGGGATACCGTCTCCACGGACACAGTTGAAGCAGTCGCCGACGACGACACGGCAACGGTCGTCCAAGCGACTCTTTCACTCGAGGATGGACATGGAGACGAGCCGATCGATGCGGGCGACGTGATAGCCACCGCCGATGTCTCCGTCGATGGCGGGGGCGCGGACCCCCCGTATGCCGTCGATATGCATCCGACCGACGACGGCGAGTTGGTTGAGGACGAGTTCATCGGCACGACCGATGTCCTGTCCGGAACGAACGAGAACGTCGAGGTCGTTGCCGAGCGTGTGCCGGACGATGGCGATTTCAACGAGTTGCCGTTTGACGGGACGGACCAGTTCGTTGCAATGATACACCTCGTTGATGACCATTCCCCCGTCGGCGACGCCGCATCGCCCGGATCGTTCCCGGTGCTCCCTAACGTTGACGCCGCTGACGGGCCGGTTTCAGGTGGCGTGACCGACCGTGCCGAGGTGACTATCGACCCTGCCGAAGACGATACCGACGTGGACGATGATGGCGACGACGATGATGGCGACGACGATGAACCGGCAGTGACGGACGACGCCGACGACGATGTTCCTGGATTCGGCCCCGCCGCCGCTGCTGCAGGTCTTGGTGGGCTCACAGCCTACGCCTACCGAAAACTTCGACCCAACGGTGAACCGTCATCCCCAGACGACGAACTGGATGAGCAGGACGGATAGCCGATTGCGTTAGCTATCGTCCGCCAAACTCCCGACAGCCTCCGCATAGTCGGTCTCTGCTGCGCCCAAACGCGAAAAGAGGTGTAAGGAAGGAGGATCGGAGACCGTCCGATGGTCCCCGTTATTTCGTTCGCGACCGGCGAAGAACGGCGGAGTTTTGCCGCTCCCGACCGCCGTAGGCGTATGGACGAGACACTCATCGACGAGTCGGACATTCCCCGCTCCCGGTACACCCGACTGCCCGGGAAGGGCTTTTTTTACCCCGATTCGCTGGACGACGAGCGCGCGGAGACCCGCGCGGCGGAGACGATCGAGGGGAGCGAAGCGGTCGTGATCGCCGACGGCGACGCGGACGGACTGGCCTGCGCGGCGATGATCCGCGAGACGTACGACGCCGCGCTCGACGTCGCCGACTTCGAGACCGCCATCGAGGAACGGCTTGACCGGGAGGCCGATGAGGATGATGAGGATGATGAGGATGATGAGGATGATGAACAAAAGGGAGGTGAGGACGACGGGACGGAAGACCCGCTCGAAGCCAGCCACGCGGAGTCGCCCGTCGTGCTGATCGCGGCCGGTCCGTACGCGCTCGACACCGCCCTCGAACGGGTCGCCCGCTACGCCGAAGACGGGATTGACCTCTACGTCTGTGACCTGTGTCCCGACCGGTTCGAACCGATCGCGGAGCCCCTCGTATCGCTCTCGGCTGCCTGCGACTCGATCCGCTGGTTCGATCACCACCAGTGGGACGACGAGGTCGCCGCGTCGGTCCGTGAGGCGGGCGTCGACCTCGTCGTCGGCGACTCCGAGGAGGAGTGTACGGCGGACGTGACCCTTCGATCGCTCGATCACGAGTTCGACGACCGCTGGGAGGAGCTCGCGACCGTGACGCGGGATCACGACCTCTGGATCAAGGAAGATCCACGCTCGGACGACCTCGCCGACTACTCCTACTGGAGCG
>PWGU01000033.1 GCA_003554605.1 Halorubrum sp. | reverse complement strand
TCCCCGGCGGCGTCCGTCTCGAAGACGACGGGGAGGACCGCCGTGCCCTGCAGCTGCAAGAGCAGCCACCCATACGCGATCGTGGCAACCACCGTCATGATCATCCCGGCGATGACGAGCGGGAGCTTGGGATACTCGAACCGGTAGGGGTCCGCGTAGCCCTCGGGCGTCGGCGGCGGCGAGACGCCCTCCGCGGCCGCCTCGGCGGACGCGAGCGCGTCCGTGTCGGCTTTCGGTGCCATGTTGGTCACCCTTCTCGATCACGCGGAATAAATATTGACCACGGCCTCCGTCGGGCGTTCGGCCGTTTTAGAGGAACGACTCGATGTGGTCGGCGACCTCCTCGGGGGTGTCGCCGACGGGGACGCCCGCGTCGTTGAGCGCGTCGATCTTGGATTCGGCCGTACCGGTGCCGGAGCCGGAGACGATCGCGCCGGCGTGACCCATCCGCTTGCCCGGCGGCGCGGTGCGACCGGCGATGAAGCCCGCGACGGGCGTGTCCATGTGCTCACCGATGAACCGCGCGGCCTGCTCCTCGTCCTCGCCGCCGATCTCGCCGCACATCACGACGGCGTCGGTCTCGGTGTCGGCCTCGAAGGCCTCCAAGGCGTCGATGAAGGAGGTGCCGATGATCGGGTCGCCGCCGATACCGATGGCGGTCGTCTGGCCGATCCCACGCTCGGTCAGGTTATCGACGACCTGGTAGGTGAGCGTGCCCGAGCGGGAGACGAGCCCCACGTTCCCGTCCGCGAAGATGTTGCCCGGCAGGATGCCGAGTTTCGCCTCGCCGGGGGTGATGATGCCCGGACAGTTCGGGCCGAGCAGTCGGGTGTCGGTCTCGCCGAGCCGCTTGTTCACCTTCGCCATGTCCTGGGTCGGGATCCCCTCGGTGATGGCGACGGCGAGATCGAGGCCGGTGTCGAGCGCTTCGAAGATCGCGTCCGCGGCGAACGCCGGCGGCACGAAGATGACGGACGCGTTCGCGTCCTCCTCCTCGACGGCCGCATCGACGGTGTCGTAGACGGGGACGCCGGCGGCCTCCTGACCGCCCTTGCCGGGGACCGCCCCGGCGACGACGTTCGTCCCGTATTCGATCATCTGTTCGGCGTGGAACTTCCCCTCCCCGCCGGTGATCCCCTGGACCACCACTCGGGTGTCGTCGTCGACGAAAATGCTCATGCGGACACCTCCTTTGCGTTCTCGACGGCACGCTGGACGGCCGCCTCAAGTGTCTTTTCGACCTGCAAGAGGTCGGTGTTCAAGATCTCCATTCCCTCCTCGGCGTTCGTGCCGGCGAGCCGGACGACGACGGGCTTCGGCAGCTCGTCGTAATCCGAGAGCGCCTCGTTGATCCCCTTTGCGACCTCGTCGCCGCGGGTGATCCCGCCGAAGATGTTGAAGACGACGCTGTCGACGTTGGGGTCCGAAAAGACCATATCGAGCGCGTTCGTCACCCGCTCGGCCTTCGCACCGCCGCCGATGTCGAGGAAGTTGGCGGGGGACCCGCCGTAGTAATCGACCAGGTCGAGCGTCGTCATGACGAGCCCGGCCCCGTTGCCGATGATGCCGACGTTGCCGGAGAGGCGGACGTAATCGAAGCCGTACTCGCCGGCCTTCCGTTCGAGGTCGTCCTCGTATGCTTCATCCTCCAACTCGGCAAGTTTCGGCTGGCGGAAGAGCGCGTCCTCGTCGATGTTCATCACGGCGTCGGCGGCGACCACGTCGCGGTCGCTCGTGATCATCACCGGGTTGACCTCGATCTCGGTGGCGTCGTTCGCCTCGTACAGATCGTACAGCGTCGAGACGATGGAGGCGACGTCGCCCGCGACGTCGGCGTCGACGCCGGCGTTGTAGACGACCTTGCGGGCCTGATACGGGTGGAGTCCGAACGCGGGGTCGACGTGCTCACGGGCGATCGCGTCGGGGGTCTCGGCGGCGACCTCCTCGATGTCGACGCCGCCCTCGGTCGAGACCATGAGGACGGGTTGGCCCTCGCCGCGGTCCATCGTCACGCCGACGTAGAGCTCGTCGACGAAGTCGACGCCGGACTCGACGAGCACCGTCTCGACGGTGTAGCCCTTGAGGTCCATCCCGAGAATCTCCTCGGCGTACGTCTCGGCCTCGTCGCGATCGGTCGCGATCTTGATACCGCCGGCTTTCCCGCGTCCACCGACGTGGACCTGCGCTTTGATCGCCGCCGGATAGCCGATCTCGTCGACCGCATCGAGCACCTCCTCGACGCTTCGTGCGAGCTGGGAGTTCGGCACCGGAATCCCCGCGTCGGCGAAGATCCCTTTCGCCTGATATTCGTGAAGCTTCATCCACGTGGATGCCCGGCCACTGTCGGCTTAAATCCTGAACATTCGGCTCCGTGGGTTGGCTCACGCCGGATCGACCCGGGGTATGTCGTTTGAGGGTCGCTTACAGCTCCCACTCGCCGCCGACCCGGTCGACGCCCATCATGTTCGCGCCCGGGTGTTCGGTGAACACGACCTTCTGGTTCGGCTCCGGAACGTCGAACGTCTCGGTTGCATAGCTCATCACCCCGAGCGCGAACGCGCGTTTCCGTTCGGCCGACCGACCGCGACGGATCTCCGCATCGAGGAACAAAAGCGGCCCCTCGACGCCCCGGCCGATGAACAGCTCGCCGGGCTCGCGCTCGCGGATCGTGACCGCGACGTGGCCGGGCTCCGTCGCCATCTCGGTCGTATATAACTCGGTGACGCGCTCGGCGAACGCCCGTCTATCCGCCGGCGACAACGTGAGGGTCGTATCGAACTGTAAGAGCGGCATAGCGAGGAGGGGACGGGAGGGATCTTGTAGCTATCGACGCTGG
>PWGU01000014.1 GCA_003554605.1 Halorubrum sp. | reverse complement strand
TCGACGATGGGCTCGCCGAGCGCGTGGCGATCTTCGATTGGGACGTCCATCACGGGAACGGAACACAGGACATCTTCTATAAGCGAGGGGACGTGTTCTACGCCTCGATCCACGAGGACGGCCTCTACCCGGCGACGGGGGCGATCTCCGAGATCGGCACCGGCGACGGCGAGGGGACGACCCTCAACGCGCCACTCGCGGCCGGCGCGGGCGACGCGGACTTCCTCGCTGTGATCGATGAGGTGTTAGCGCCCGCGCTCGACCGCTTCGGGCCCGACCTCGTCATCGTCTCCGCGGGCTTCGACGCACACCGACACGACCCGATCTCCCGGATGCGGGTCTCCTCGGAGGGCTATGCGTTGATGGCCGATCACGTTCAGTCGATCGCTGACCGGGTCGACGCCGCGGTCGCGTACGTACTGGAGGGTGGCTACGGACTCGACACACTCGCGGAGGGCGTCTCCATGGTCCATGAGACCTATGACGGTCGATCCCCGATCGCCCCTGACACCGACCCGGACCCGAAGACGACGGGGATCATCGAGGACCTGCGCTCGCGTCTCGACCTCGACGACTGATCCAGATCGTCGGACACGCGCTACCGCTTCGTGCTCACGGCCGCGGTTCGTAGAATCGCCCGAGCGAGACGCCGAACGCCCCCGCGAGGGTCGTTACCGCGTCGCCGACGAGCACCTCGCGGTCGAGGAACTCCGGTTCGATGTGTGCGCCGAGCGCGACGTCGGTCGCGGCGTCGCTTTCGAGGTACTCCCGGGCGGTCGTGAACTCGCGTTCGCGCTCGACGACGTACCGATCCCCGTCGATGAACGGGCCGTAGGTATCGGGGTCGACATCGTCGGCGTAGGCGGCATAAAAGCCCTCCGCGTGGCTTCGAACGGCGAGCGGTGGCCCCTCGTGTCGCTCGACCCGTGGACGCTCCGTCACCGCAAGTTCGGCGTACAACGCCGCCCGCCCCGGTCCGTCGTTCGCGGGTCGGCCTCGGCCATCCCTTGGCCTTTTGCCGCTCGTCCCACCACGCCCGCCGCCACTGCCCTCGGACGCTTCGGAGCCGTCAACGGGGGTCGCGTTCGTATGGAGCGCCGCGTCGTGGCGGTCGTCGACCATCGCTTCCGCCCGCAGCACGTCGAAGCCGTGCGCGTTCAGCCCGCGGACGACGCCGTCGAGTGATCGCTGCAGTTGCGGCCACAACTGATCATCGACGAGGTCGGGGGCGTCGAAGACGACGGCGACGGGGGTCGCCCCGCGCCGGTCGAGATGCTCCCGAACCGCGGCGGCATCGAGCGCGTCGGGGACGGTCCGCTCGAACGGCTCCTTGCGGGGGCGTTCAAGGAGGTCCCGTGCGTAGTGTTGCAGCCGCGCGAGATTCGCGGGCGAGAGCACGGCGGCGACGTTTCGGGTCGGGTCGGTCGGGTCGACGACCACGAGCGGGTCATCGAAGGTGCGTTCTGCGTGTCCCTCGGGGTCGAACTCGACGGGCGGGTGCCAGCTTCGGGCGGATTCGATGAGCGGCCGAAACCCGCCGAGTTCGACGACGAGCAGCTCCGTGAGGTAGCCGGAGAACCCCTCCGTGCGGAGGTCGCTGCCGTACGCGCCGATCCCTTTTAGGAAGGCCTTAGTGAGGACGACGTCCTCGGCGAGGTCGTCGTCGAGACGATCGCGGAGGTAGGCGTCGTGAAACGGGGTGCGGTCGACGGCGGAGATGAGCTCCGCGGCCGACGAGACGGCATAACAGGGGACGAGGTCGACGGAGAACCCGTCGTGTTCGCCCTTCACGTACGGGTGTTCGGCGTACTCCTCGTGGCCGTCAGGGAGGACCGCGTGGCCGACGGCGAGGCCGTAGCGCTCCAGTTCCTCGCGGTTGAGGTCGGGCGGAAACCGGACGAAGAGGTCGATGTCGCGGTCGCCGGCGACCCACGTCCCACGGGCGGTCGAGCCCACCTGTACCACGTCGGCGTCGACGGGGAGGTCCGCGATGGCCTCGTGGGCCGCCTCGGTGAGCGTGTCGGCGACCGTCCGGAGCCGCTCGCGTTCCGCGTCGCCGGGGATCACCCGCTTGCGGACGTGCGCGAGGACCGTCTCGAGTTCGCTCATGGCCGGGATTCACGGGGTTCGGCCGAAAGCGTGTCGGTGTCGCGGGGTGGAAACGAAAGCCCTATCAAAACCACACGAGTACGGAGGGATGCAGGCCGAAGTAGCTCAGTTGGTAGAGCGCCTCGCTGTTAACGAGGCGGTCCCAGGTTCGAGTCCTGGCTTCGGCGCATTCTCCCATCTCCCACCTGCCCACCCACGGGTATCCGCCGGAGGCAACCCGCCCGGATCCGGTATGCTAAAGGGCAAACCGCCGATACCGTAGAATACGGGCCTTTAGCTTAGTCTGGCTTAAAGCCCTCCGCTCATAACGGAGTGATCGCCGGTTCAAATCCGGCAAGGCCCACTTGTCGCGGCGAGCACGTTCGCGAGCCGCGAGGCTGGATGCCGGATTTGAATCAGGGAGTGGAGCCTCGCGGAACGACCGTGGTTCACAATCCGGCAAGGCCCATCAATACCCTACGCCATTTGTGGCCGAAAGCGGGTATCTGGTTCTCAGTACTCACTTCTCCGCCGTCCCCGTCGCCTCGGACTCACCTACCTCGCCCGCTTCGTTCACCTTCGATTCACCGGACCCACCACGGAGCCGTTTCGGCAGGAGCCCCTTTATAAGGCCTCGTAAGATCTTGCCCGGATCGAGGAAGTACTGCGGGAGGACGACCATCGCGACGGCGACGATCAACAGCCCCACCCCCAACGCCACCTCGCCGGCGAACAGCTGGATGACGGCGTAGTTCGCGAGCG
>PWGU01000058.1 GCA_003554605.1 Halorubrum sp. | reverse complement strand
GAGCCGTAACACTTCGTCGGCCGGAGCCCGACGCTGGGATACCTCTCAAACCGGTATTTTGGCAATGTGAGCGCGATGGCGGGCTGCCGTGGCCATCAGGGCGGCACCACTGCAGCGAAGCTTCACCGCGATCATCTTGCGATGGGTGGCCACCGTTGTTGCAGAACGGCTCAGTCGCTTGGCAATTTCCCGATTGGTTAGCCCCTCGCCAAGCAGATTTAAAACCTCGAGCTCCCGAGGGGTCAGCTGCTCAATCAAGGCCGCTTTGTCTTGCACGTCCGGCAAGTAAGCACGAACCAGCCGACGCACATGGTCATTAACCGCACCATACGCATCGGCCTTACTAATCACCGCGGCGATGCTGTCCTTGAGTTTCGCTGGCGCTACAAAATCGTCGGCATGCGCTGAAAGGATGACGGCGGTTGCATCCGGACGGTCTGCGATCAGCGCTCGCAGCACATCAAGCCCACTCCCATCCGGTAGTGCCAGATCCAGGATCAGCAGTGCCGGCCGGTGCCTCGCGCAGACCGCGATGCCGTCTTCGGCCGGGTAGGCCCGCGCCAATAACTCGAGGCCCGAGACATCAATCAATGACCGCGCCAGCATCTCCGAGAACATCCGTTCGTCCTCAACAATGACTGCACCCAGATTCTCTGTTTCGCCTATCATCTCTGTTTTATCTCCCTAATGAGAAAATGCATCGTTGTGCCCTCCCCGAGGGCAGTATCCACCACCAGTGCTGCGCCCGTTCGATCGACCACACCCTGCACCATGTATAGCCCGTAACCATGACCGCCGTGGTGTTCTTTTGTGGTGAATTTCGGTCGGAACAGCCGGCACAGCGCCTCGGGCCCTATTCCGCCGCCTTGATCGGTAATTGCGATATCAACCACCGACCCGCTTAACTGTGTACCGATCTTCACCGCCCCTTCAGGCAGCCGATTGCGACGTTGTGTGGTCAGCCGCAACACCCCACCCCGCGGCATGGCATCCCGCGCATTGGAGGCCAGATTAAAGAGCGCGGAAATCAGAAACCCCCGGTGCGTATAGGCAATTAGCCCAGACTCGGTGGCCAGCTCCAGGTCAATGTTGCGGGGTAAAATTGACTCGAGCATCGAGGCGAACTCATCGACGACGGTCTTGATGCAGACGTCCGCCAGCGGCGGCGGCTCTTTCCCAGCCAGCGCCATCAAGCCCGATGTCGTAATCCGAGCCTGACTCAGCGCGGTCTCCATGCGCTTTAACGCCTCCGCATCCACATTCTGACGCCGTTTAACCTGATCAGCGATCTGTCCATAACCCAACTGAAGCACGCCGATGATGTTGTTGGCGTCATGTGCGACCCCGCGTGCGAAGTGCTCGATCGTTCCCGCCCGCGCGTCTTCGAGATGCGCTGCTTGCAAGCGCCGCTCATCCCATCGCGAAGCGACTTCGTCCGCCAGTTGCTTATGGGCCTCAAAGGCCTCGTTATCGGCCCGCTCCTTTTTCAGCATCATGAACATCGGCCCCTGAACGAACGCAATAAAAATCGCCGCCATAAAGAACAGTCCGTTACTAATACCGGAGCCGATGAACAGGTTGGGGCTGAGGTAATCGGTAGCCGTGTGTGTCTGGAGGATGTAGAGAAATCGTGTGGCGAAGGTCAAACCCAGCGCCGCATGAGATAAACGCAAAACATTCAAAACCTGCGTCTTCTGAGCCTGAACAGCCGAGAGAATGATCACCGCAAGCAGCTGACTCAGCGACACTGCCCCGGCCATGATCAGGACCCGAACATGCATAGGCGCAAGAGCGAGTGGGCTAGCCGCCACGTTGAACAACACCACACTGGCAAAAAACCACAACGCCACGATACAAAGCATCCGCGGCCGCTGCGCGTAGACCGCCAGGGCGCAGAGCATGCAGGCCACGCCGCCAAGTATGATGGTATTGCCCACATGAATGCTGACAACCGGGATCTGGCCACGCAACAGCAGAAGCAGAAGGCCACCACCACCCATCAGAAACCCAACTGACCAAAGCCGAGTCGCCAGATCGTGGGTATTACCGGCGACCAGCGCCACACCGCCGAAGGCCATCATGCCCACTGACAGCATCAGAACCAGCGTTCCGGGATCAATAAAATCGGCCAACGGTGTACCTTCTACGGAACTGGAGGTTACGGAACTACTGTACTTCCGATCGCTCTCAAAGATCGCACACCTGTAGGAAACCCCGAATACCCTAAGCTGGGTACACCGTTGCCCAACGCCCGCGATGGCGGGATGAAACCCTTGCCGAGATACCCCGCGTTACCGCTCCCGAGCTGGGAGAGCGGGGCGCCAAGGCGCTGAAGGAGCACCCGGACTGCGATCTCTCGGTGCTTGCGAATGATCCGGACAAGGGACTGCGCTGGACATTGCGGAAGACGCTGGGCGGTTACCAGCGCCGGTCCGCAGCGGCCATTTTCGATGCGCTCGACCTTGAACTGGCTGATTAAAGACGGGTTTGGAGATCGTCATAGAGCGAGCAGAAAAGCCCCTGACGCTCGAGCACCTGCTGACCCCCGAACATGCTTGAGAAGGTGCCTTCCTCGTCGACGAAGACCATGAAGTAGTGTTCGCTGGTGGCATCGTTCATGGTCACGACGAGATCCCAGTAAACGCCGGGCACCCAGAGATGGGTGCTGGCATCCTGGTGGAGCATCATGCCGGGCATGGGGCTGCGCTCCCGGCGCTTTCGATGTTGGCCTTTGCGACAAGCCCAGCGCTCTGGAGGCGGTTCTTAACCCATGTATAGCTGCGTGAGCCGCAATGGGGGCTTTTGTAGAAGCTATAGAAGTGCTTCACCTTCCAGCCGTCATAGCGGGTCTTGTAGAGCGTC
>PWGU01000103.1 GCA_003554605.1 Halorubrum sp. | reverse complement strand
GGTGTCGTGAGGGAGTCGAGCGCGGCGACCGCGTCGACGTCGGGGTTCAACCGGGCGGTCGGCGCGAGCGCGGAGACGCCGACGCATTCGGGGCGACTCGCCCCCGCGACGAGCGCGAGACAGCCACCGAAGGAGAACCCGAAGATCGCGACCCGGTCGTATCGTTCCAACGCCCACCCGACCGCCCGATCGACGTCGGTCGACTCCCCGTAGCCCTCGTCGAAGGGGCCGTAGTCGAATCGGAGACAGTCGACCCCACGGGCGGTGAGCGCGTCGCTCACCGCACGAAGCCGCCCGTCGCTCCGATTGCCACGGTGCCGTGGGTCCGGCGGACACGCGACGACGGCCGATGACGGGACTCCATCGACGGGTGTGGCCCGATCGAGCACCCCGCGAACGTCTCGGCCCCCGGGGATCGGGACGTGTTCGGACATGGATCCACACCGTAGCGGTCGGTGAAAAGCCGTTCGACGGCGCGGGCACGGGGAGGGATCGTCGCTCACGCTGCAAAGCTTCAAGCCACCGGGCCGCTTTTCGAAAACCATGACGGCCCGCCGGGGGCGATCGACGCAATGAGCGAGGACGACGACTGGTTCGAGCGCGCCCTCCGCGAACTGGAGGAGTCGGACGGGAGCGACGACCTCGAGGACCTCGAGGACATACAGGATCTCCTCATGGAAGCCGGTGACGGGACGGCCGGCAGCGACGATGCCGACGGCGACAACGGAGACGATGCCGACGGTGACGGTGGAGACGATGCCGACGGCGACAACGAAGACGATGCCGACGGTGACGGTGGAGACGATGCCGTTGACGACGATCCGGACCGAGAGGTAGCCGGGGAGACGGGATCGCCCGAGGACGGCAGGGACGGATCGGACGAGGATGATCCGGGCGGGGAGGGGCCAACCGAAGGGGAGACGGACCCGTTCGGTGGGGTTCGGGACGATGCGGCGGGATCCACACAACGGAATGACGGGGATGTCGGGGACCCGTTCGTCGATGGTACCGGGGCCGATGACGACCCGTTCGGTGGGGGTGAGGGGGACGGTACAGCGAACGATCCGTTTGGCGGTCCGTCGGAGGGGGCGGCCGACCCGTTCGGGGGTGGCAGCGATCAGTCGGCGGATCCGCTCGGCGGCGTCGGTGACCAGTCGGCGGATCCGTTCGGGGGTGGGGGCGATCAGTCGGCGGATCCGTTCGGCGGCTTCGCCGGCGGTGGCGGCGACGACTTCGGCTTCGCGAGTTTCGATTCCCCCGAGGATCCCGGACCCGGCGTGTTCGACGACGAGGAGTTCGAATCGGATATCGACCGGGTTGCAATCGGGATCGATGGCCTCGACGAGATGATCCTCGGGGGCGTCCCCCGCCGGTCGCTCATGTCGATCATCGGCTCCGCCGGGACCGGGAAGACGACCTTCGCGTTGCAGTTCCTCAACGAGGCGCTCAAAAACGGCGAGAAGGGGGTCTACATCACGCTCGAACAGAGCCGCGAGGCGATCATCGACACCGCCGAGGAGCGCGGCTGGCCGTTCGAGCGATACAGCGATGACGGCCTGCTTGCGGTCGTCTCGCTCGACCCCGTCGAGATGGCGAACTCGCTCGCCTCGCTCAGAAACGACCTCTACCGGTTGATCACCGACTTCGGCGCGGAGCGGCTCGTCCTCGATTCGGTCTCGCTTTTGGAGATGATGTACGACCACCCCGCAAAGCGCCGATCCGAGGTCTTCGATTTTACCCGGTCGTTGAAACGTGCGGGGGTGACGACGCTTCTCACCTCCGAGGCCAGCGACGAGAGCCCGTACACCTCGAAACACGGCATCGTGGAGTACCTCACGGACGCCGTGTTCATCCTCCAGTACGTCCGTACCTCCAACTTTCAGGAGACGCGGCTCGCCGTCGAGATCCTGAAGATCCGCGACGCGAACCACTCGCGTGAGGCCAAGCCGTACGAGATCACGACGGACGGGATCTCCGTCTACCGGCAGGCGAACATCTTTTGATCCACGAGCCATTCATGCCCGGTTTACGATCCCACCGCCCGGGAGACGCCGTCCATTTTTAAGGGCCCGCGAATCGAACATGGAGGTATGTACGACCGAATACTCATTCCGACCGACGGCAGCGAGGGTGTCGACCGCGCGGTCGACCACGCGATCGACGCGGCCGACCGCTACGATGCGACCCTCCACGTGCTGTACGTCGTCGACAGCGCCATCGTCAATGCCTATTCGGGCGATGAGTACGTCCACGAGGCGGAGGGCGCCGAGGCGACGCTTGAGGAGATCGGCCGTGAATCGGTCGAGGCGGTCGCGGAACAGGCCGAGGCGGCCGCGGTCGAGACGGAGACCGCGATCGTGCACGGCGAGCCCCACGAGGAGATCCTCCGGTACATCGACGACGAGGGCATCGACCTCACGGTCATGGGCTCGAAGAACCGCCCGGGCGACTACCGACGGATGCTCGGCTCGGTGACCGAGCGCGTCTCCCGGCTCTCGGCGGCCCCCGTCAGCATCGTCAAGACGACCGTCGGGAAGCGGTGATCGGCCGGCTGGGAGTCGAGGCCCGGCGGTGAACCGGCACCGTATACGAGCGGTGAGCCGGCACCGAACCCGGCCGTCGTGTCGCACAAGCGACGGCGACACCGTCCGTGATCTTCAAGGCTTTACGTCCGGGGAGCGACGGCCGAGATATGAGCCACCGAATCCTGTTGTTGGGAGCGCCGGGCGCGGGCAAGGGGACCCAGAGCAAGAAGCTCGCCGCGGAGTACGGGATCGAACACGTCACGACGGGCGACGCGCTCCGGGCGAACAAGGACATGGAGACGGAGTACGGTACCCCCCGGTCGTTCATGGACGCGGGCGAACTCGTCCCCGACCCGGTTGTCAACGAGATCGTGAACGCGGCGTTGAAGGAGGCGGACGGCTTCGTCCTCGACGGCTATCCACGAAACCTCTCACAGGCGGAGTACCTCTCTGAGATCACCGATCTCGACGCGGTCATCTTCCTCGACGTGAGCGAGGAGGAACTCGTGGGGCGGCTCACCGGCCGGCGGATGGACCCCGAAACGGGCGAGATCTACCACGTCGAGTTCAACTGGCCCGAGGACGAGGAGATACAGGAACGTCTCGTCCAGCGGGAGGATGACAAGGAGGACACCGTCCGCGAGCGGCTTCGTGTCTACCGGGAGAACACCGAGCCCGTGATCGAGCACTTCCGTGAGCGAGGTGACCTCATCGAGGTCGACGGCGAGGCCGCCCCGGATACGGTCTTCGAGCGGCTAACGGACGTTATCGAGGGATAAGCCCGTTCACGGGATCCTGCAAGGTTCTTAAAGCTCGACCGCTAATTCCGGCACAATGAGTAAGGTCGAACGGCGTGTCCGCTCGTTGGTCCGTGAGGATCGTGAGATCCGCGGTGCCATCGAAGTGGTCCTCGACGCCGCCACGAACGGCGAAGGGGTTGAAGACGAGGTGCGGTGGATCGACGTCCGTGACGAGATCACGAGCGGGCAGTGGGGCCGGCTGATAGAAAAGGAGATCCTCGTCGACGGCGAGAGCGGCTTCGCGCTCGCCGACCGGGAGGGGATCGAGGACGGACTGGAGGTCGAGGACGACCTTACCCAGGGGAGCGACTTTGAGGCCCCGGAGACGACCACGTGGACGAAGTGGGACAAGCTTGCGGCGCTCTCGACGGTCGGCTTCTTCGTCGGCTACGCGTTAGAGCCGGTCAGGGCCGTGATCGCCGGAGCTATCGACCTCGTCTTCGGACCGCTCATGGGGCTCGTCCCGTTCTACGTCGTGATCATGGTGGTCGCGCTCGCGACCGGCCTCTATTCGACGCTCCTGCGTGCTGGATTGATGGACATGGAGAAGATGTCCGTCTATCAGGACCGGATGAAGGACATTCAAGAACGGCGTAAGAAGGCCAAAGAGCGGGACGACGAGGAGGCGATGGAGGCCATTCAGGAGGAACAGATGGAGGCGATGGGCGACCAGCTCGGGATGTTCAAAGAGCAGTTCCGACCGATGGTCTGGATCATGTTCCTCACCATCCCGGCGTTCCTCTGGATGTTCTGGGTCGTCGGCTACCGCGGCACCGAAGCGCAGTACACGCTTGAAACCCTCGTGATCCCGTTCGCGGGAACCGTCGAGTGGACGACGGGCGTCATCGGGCCGATCCAGGTATGGATCGTTTGGTACTTCCTCTGCTCGATGGCGTTCACCCAGATCGTCCAGAAGAGCTTGAACATCCAGATGACCGCCTCGTCCTCCTGAGCCCCCCGACCCGGGCCAGGTGACCGACCTGGCGGCTGAAACACGTTCTGGCGGGTTTTCCACCGATTGTGATCGATCCGTGAGCGACGGCGATCGATTCCCATCGATCGGGAACGACGGCCGCGTTTGAAGATGAACGTGTGTGAATCGGTATCTATCGCCCGGCGGGTGAGCGCGGTCGGACGGCCGCGGACCGCGCCGGGAGGAGTTCACCCATGACCCCATCCCCAACCGAGATCATCGCCGAGCTCGAATCGATACCCAATCCCGCCGTCGACGGCGACATCGTCGAAACCGGCCTCGTCGTCGACGTCGACTGTGACGGCCCCGAGGTGACCGTGACCCTCGCGGTGAACACTCCGTTTGCACCTATCGAGACCGAACTCGGAAACGAGGTCCGCGAGACGGTGGAGGGACTCGGCTTCGATCCCACCCTTCGGGCGAGCGTTACCCCCGAACAGGGATTCGACGACCGGGTCCTCCCCGGCGTCCGCAACGTGATCGCCGTCGCCTCAGGGAAGGGCGGCGTCGGAAAGACGACCGTCGCCGGGAACCTCGCGGCCGGCCTCGCCGACCTCGGCGCACACGTCGGGCTACTCGATGCCGACGTCCACGGGCCGAACGCACCCCGAGTACTTTCGGTCGATGGCGAGCCTGGGATCACACCGGAGGGGAACATGATCCCCCCGGACGCCGAGGGGGTGAAGGTGATGAGTACGGCGTTCCTGATGGAGGATGACGACCCCGCGATCCTCCGGGGACCGATGGTGAACGACATCATGCAGCGGTTCATCGAGGACGTCGAATGGGGACAGCTCGATTATCTCGTCGTCGACTTACCCCCCGGGACCGGGGACGCCTCGTTGAACCTGCTCCAGACGCTCCCGCTCGCCGGCGTCGTCACCGTGACGACGCCACAGGAGATGGCGGTCGACGATACCCGAAAGGGGATCCGCCTGTTCGAGCGACACGATTCCCCGCTTCTCGGGGTTATCGAAAACATGAGCGGGTTCACCTGCCCGTCATGTGGCGACGCACACGACCCGTTCGGCGAGGGACACGCGGAAACGTTCCGTGACCGATACGGCGTCGACGTCCTCGGTCGGCTCCCGATCCACCCGGCGTTCGACACCGGGGGGAGCGACGGGCCGGCGATCCGGACGGCGGACGAAGAAGTCCGACCGACGCTGCGGACGCTCGTCGACGATGTGGCGAACGCGGTCAGCGAGGCGAACCTCGAAAAGGTGGCCGAAAGCGTGGACGAACACACGGGGGGACCGGATCCACGCCCGGTTCCGTAGACGGACACCGCCGGCATCCCCGTGCGGCTCGATCGGCGGACACCGCCGGCATCCCCGTGCGGTTCCGTAGAGGGACACCGTCGCCCCTGTAGAATATAAAAACCGAAACGAATGAAGGGATACTGGCAGGGTCGGCGGGTTCGTTGTTTGAAACAATGTTGCAAGCGTTGCCCGTCGGACCCGCGCGGAAGGGGCTGGGAGCCGACCACGAGCGAACGTCCCGGATCGGCGGTGATACGCCATGACGTGGGTGCGTTTCCGGCTGGGGCTGCCGAGCGAGTCGTGGCTCGCGGAGGCTTCCCGCACCCATCCGAAAGCCACCATCAAGGCGACGGGTGTCCGCACGGAGACCACGGGAGCGGTCCTTCTCAGGGTCGCGGGGACGGCGGCCGAACACGTCGCTGACACCCTGCGTGAACACCCGGCCGTCGAGGCCGCCGATCCGCTCGACGGCGACGGGTCTGAAACGACCGTCCACGTCGTGGGGGATCTGCCGCCGATCCTCGATGTGACCCGACGGACCGGGCTCCCGACCGAATCGCCCGCCAGGATCATAGAGGGGGTGGCAACGGTGGAAGTCATCGGCGATCACGACCGGCTCTCCCTGCTCGGTCGCCGCCTCGCCCGGGCCGGCGTGGACGTGACCGTCGACGCCATCGGCCGAGACGGCGACGCGACCCGGCTCCTCACCGATACACAGCGGGAGCTGGTCCACGCGGCGGTCGAAGCCGGCTACTACCACACTCCCCGACGCTGTACGCTGACCGAGCTCGCCGAACGCCAAGGGATCGCGAAGTCGACCTGTAGCGAGACCCTCCAGCGTGCCGAGGAGCGGTTGATGAGCCGCTTCGTCGACGAGGCAGTTCCGAGGTCGCTGCTCGCAGAGATCGACGCTGAGACGGCAGGAGCCGGCGAGGACGCTCCCGCCGACGTCGACTCCGGGGGTCGACGGTCGGGCGACGAGCGGGAGGTGACCGCATGAGCGAATCACAGATCGTCCGGTGGGCCGGCCCGGAAGCACGGGCTGAAGCGGCGTTCCCAAGGGCGTTGAGCGACGCCGCCGCGCAGCACGGGGTCGTCACGCTCGCATGCACGTATCGATGTGCGTCGGGCGGACGGCGTTCCGGGGAGTGGCGTGGGATTCGCGTCGCCGACCTCCTCGTGGACGCGCCGCCCGAAACGACCCATCTCCGCGCGGTCTCGGCGGACGGGTATCGCGCGCCGGTGGCGATACCGGACGTGCTCACGGCGATCGTGGCGATCGAACGGGTTGACCGGCAGTCGGACGGGCTCCCCCGGCTCATCGGCGAGTCGGTCCCGGGGCCACGGACCGTCCAGAACCTGATACGGATCGAACCGATCGCGCTGCCGCCGGGAGCGGATGCCGACCCGGATCACGTCGACGATCCGGGTGCCCCCCATGATAACCTGGACGCCACGTCGGGGGTGTTGGGCTGATGGGGATCGAGGTGACGCCGGTCGTGGTCGCTGGAGGGCGATCACGTCGGTTCGGAACGGCGGACAAGCTCGTTGCGACACTTGCTGGTCGCCCGATCATCGACCACACGGTCGTGGCAGCCGCGGAAGCGCTCGGGACCGATCCGATACTCGCGACCCGTGACGGCACACATGAGGCCCGCCTCGCCGGCGCGGTTCGGGGCACCGAGGTTCGGTTCGTCCACGACCACCCCGAGTACGCCGGTCCCGTGGCGGGGATCGCTGCGGCCGTCACGGATGTCGACACCCCCTGGACGTTCATCTGCGGGGGCGATATGCCGTGGCTCTCGAATCGGGCGATCCAGTCGCTTTGTACCCGCTGTGAACGGCTCAAGCCGGCCGGCGTCGTCCCGGTTCGTGACGGCAGACCCGAACCGCTCCACGGACTCTATCGGACGGCCGATCTCGAACGGGCGGTCGCCGGCGCCTGTGGACGCACGAGCGTGCGCGGCGTGATCGAGCGGCTCTCACCGCTCGTGACCGTCCCGACGACACACGCCGACCGGTCGTTCCGCCGCTCGCTCGCGGACGTGGACGAGCCGAGCGACTTGCGACCGGATCACGTCGAGTTTGCGGTGGCGGGTGACTGATGTCTCCACGGGACGGAGCTACTCGATAAAGAGCGAACACGGTGGATGGCCACCGTGAGAGGGCGACGTGATCGCTTCCGACCGGCTATTGGAACCCGATCCGTCCGGAACCGGTGTCGCGGAGCGTGTCCTTCGCGCCGCCTTTGAACTCCTCTTCGACCTCCTCGTAGTAGGCCATCAGGTCCTCGGTGATGGTGGGACGGACCGCCTCCATCGCCCGCCGGAAGTGTTTCATCTCCACCTCCGTCGCCGTCTCGTCGTCGCGGAGTGCCTCGATGGCGGCCTCCCGGGCGATCCCCTCCAGGTCGGAGCCGACGTATCCGTCGGTGATCTCGGCGATCTCCCGGAGGCTGACGTCGGGTGCAAGCGGCGTGTTCCGGGTGTGGATCTCGAGGATGCGTTCGCGACCCTCCTGATCGGGCTGGCCGATCATCACGAGCCGGTCGAACCGGCCCGAGCGCAACAGGGCGGGGTCGATCATATCCGGCCGGTTCGTCGCGCCGATCACCATCACGTCGCCCATCTCCTCTAACCCGTCGAGTTCGGTCAACAGCTGGTTGACGACGCGCTCGGAGACGTTGTTGCCCATCTCCTGTCCGCGTGAGGGGGCCAGGCTGTCGAGCTCGTCGAAGAAGATGATCGTCGGGTTCACCTGCCGGGCCTTCCGGAAGGTCTGACGGATCGCCTTCTCGGATTCGCCGACCCACTTCGAGAGCAGCTGCGGGCCACGGACGGAGATGAAGTTCGCGTTCGTCTCGTTGGCGACCGCCTTCGCCATGAGCGTCTTGCCGGTCCCCGGCGGGCCGTACAACAGCACGCCCTTCGGCGCGTCGACGCCCATCCGGTCGAACCGCTCGGGCGAGGAGAGGGGCCACTCGACGGACTCTTTCACCTGCTGTTTCGCGTCGGTGAGTCCGCCGACGTCCTCCCAGGATATCTTCGGCAGCTCCACGAGCACCTCGCGCATCGCGCTCGGTTCGACTTCGCCGAGCGCGCCACGGAAGTCCTCGCGTTTGACGATCATCCGGTCGATGAGGCTCGGCGGGATGTCCTCCTCGTCGAGGTCGATCTCGGGGAGGTACCGTCGAAGCGCCTTCATCGCGGCCTCCTTGGTGAGGCTCTCGATGTCTGCGCCGACGAAGCCGTGGGTCTCATCGGCGAGGTGATCGAGCGAGACATCGTCCGAGAGCGGCATGCCACGGGTGTGGATCTGCAGAACCTCCTTGCGGCCCACCTCGTCGGGGACGCCGATCTCGATCTCGCGGTCGAAGCGCCCGGGGCGACGGAGCGCGGGATCGACGCTGTCGACGCGGTTCGTCGCGGCGATGACGATCACCTGTCCGCGGGTCTCCAAGCCGTCCATCATCGTCAACAGCTGGGCGACGACGCGGCGCTCGACCTCCCCGGTCACGTCCTCACGCTTGGGGGCGATCGAGTCGAGTTCGTCGATGAAGATGATCGACGGCGACTCCTCTTTTGCATCCTCGAAGATCTCCCGAAGCTGCTGTTCGGACTCGCCGTAGTATTTCGAGATGATCTCGGGTCCGGCGATGGAGAAGAACGACGCGGAGGTCTCGTTGGCGACCGCCTTCGCGAGCAGCGTCTTCCCGGTGCCCGGCGGGCCGTGTAAGAGCACGCCCTGTGGGGGTTCGATCCCGAGTTTCGAGAAGATCTGCGGGTGTTTCATCGGCAGTTCGACCATCTCGCGGACGCGCTGGATCTCCGACTGCAACCCGCCGATGTCCTCGTAGGTGATCCCGCTGCCGGTCTTTTCGAAGCCGGAGATCGGCTCCTCACGGAGCTCAACCTCCGTGTCCTCAGTGACGAGACAGACGCCCTCGGGCTCGGTCTCGATGGCGATGAGCGGGATCGCCTGCCCGGGCGAGCGCATGAACGGGTGGTTCGTCGAGCTCATCACGGGAACGATGTCGCGCTCGACGACCGGCCGTTTGAGGATCTGGCGTTTCACCATGCCGGCGGCATCGGAGCCGAACTGCACCGACGCCTCCTCGGGCGGCGCCAACACCAACTTGTCGGCCTTTTCGGCCTCGGCATTGCGGATCGTGACCCGCTCGCCGATACCGACGTCGGCGTTCTGTCGGGTGAACCCGTCGACCCGAACGGTGTCGGTGTTCCAGTCCTGCCGGTCCGCACGCCACACCTTCGCGGCGGTCGTCTCCGTCCCCTCGATCTCGATGATGTCGCCGGGGGAGAGTTTGAGGTGTAACAGCGTGTCGGGGTCCAGCCGTGCGATGCCCCGTCCCGAGTCGTTCGGGTACGCCTTCGCCACTTCGAGTTGCACTTCGTTCATGATTCCTCGCGGGGGATACCCGAAGGTGGATGTGGGTCGGCCATAAGCCTGTTGCTCGGGGGGGTTTCACCGCGCTGCTGGCCGATCGATCGGTCCTGTTTGCCGCAGTATGTCATCATGTGACATGATATGGAGGGGGTGGTTAAAACCCCGTCGTCGGTCGGGACATCGTGATACGTGCCGGGGAACCCCGCTCGATTACGCCGTGTACGGGGGTCTGGCGAAAACGACACTCGGTTGGGGAGTCAACGCGACCCACGTCGAAGCCAGCGGACGGCCGCGCCCGCGCTCGCCCCGAGCGCGTTTAGCAACACGTCGTCCCACGCGAAGGTGCGCCACGGAACGACTGCCTGTGCGAGTTCGATCCCGAAACCGAAGCCGGTCGAAAGCGCCGCCGCGAGGAGGACGCCACGTCCGTCGCTGCCTGTTAGGTCGACGAACAACCATGCGAGGATCCCATAGCCGATCAGATGAAACGGGTCCGTGAGCCCCAGGCCGAGCGGCAGCATTGTGGCCCCACCCGACGACCCAGGGATGGGGACGATGGACGCGATGAACACGACAAGCGCGAACACGAGGACGCGGAGGCGGGCGGTGCGATCCCGGGACCGATGGGTGAGGCCATCGCCGGTTTCGGCATCCGGCTCGCCACGGGGGCTCGATGGCGGCGGTGTCATATGGAATCGCTGGGTCGCGCGGGTGTTAGGTGATCCGGGACGGGCCGCCCCGGGATCGGTTCCGTAACCACGGGAGATTACCCCGCGACGTCAACAGCTAACACGCTGTGGGTCCAATATAATAATTGTACATTACATGACCGACTTAGGTGGCTACAGAGACCGCGTTGCACAGGTCGACCTCACGGACGGGGTCGTAAACTATCACGGGATAGACGACGAGGACGCAGAGAAGTACATCGGGGCCCGGGGGCTTGGCGTCAAATACGTCTTCGAGGCGGGGCCCGAGGTCGAACCCCTCAGCCCGGAGAATCGGCTGGCGTTCATGACGGGACCGCTCACGGGGACCCAGACCGTGATGAGCGGCCGGATCGCGATCGTCACCAAATCGCCGCTGACCGGGACCGTAACCGACTCCCATCACGGTGGCTGGTCCGGTGCCCGACTGAAATGGGCGGGCCTCGACGGCATCCTCATGGACGGCGCGAGCGAGGACCCCGTCTACCTCTACGTCAAGGACGGCGACGTGGAGATCCGCGACGCCTCACATCTGTGGGGGATGGGCGTCCACGAGACGATAGACACCATCGACGAGGAGTTCGAGGCCACCGTCGGCCGCAACCTCTCGGTGATGGCCATCGGTCCGGGCGGCGAGAACGGCGTCCGCTACGCCTGCGTGATGAACGAGGACGACCGTGCCTCGGGTCGGGGCGGAACCGGCTGCGTGATGGGATCGAAGAAGGTGAAGGCGGTCGTCGTCGAGGCCGGCACACGGATGCCAAAGCCCGCGAACCCGGAGCTGTTCAAGGAGGGCTACCAGCAGGCGGTCGGCGCCATCCGCGAGTCCGAAGTCACCGCCCCGAACGAGGGCGGCCTCTCCGTCTACGGGACGAACGTGTTGATGAACGTCACCGAGGAGATGGACGGACTCCCGACGAAAAACGGGAAGTTCACCTCCACGGAGGCGTACAACGGCGACTCCGGGATCGACATCGACGCCGAGCGGGTCTCCGGCGAGAACGTTCGCGAGAACATCCTCGTCGACGAGCCGACCTGTCACTCCTGTCCGGTCGCCTGTAAGAAGGAAGTCGAGGTGCAGATGCACCACAAGGGTCAGGAGATGAACGTCCGCACGGAGTCCTACGAGTACGAGTCGGCGTGGGCGCTCGGCCCGAACGCCGGCCACACCAACCGCGACGAGATCGCCCTCATGTTGGAGCGGTGTAACGACACCGGCATCGACACCATCGAGGTCGGCAACATGCTGGCGATGGCGATGGAGATGTCCGAGGAGGGCAAACTCGAGGAGGGAATCGACTGGGGCGACGCCGAGCGCATGGTCGATATGATCGACGAGATCGCCCACCGCGAGAACGACCTCGCGGACCTCCTGGCCGAAGGTGCAGAGCGAATCGGCGACGCGAAGGACGCCCACGACAACAAGCTCTCGGTGAAGGGCCAGACGATCGCCGCCTACGACCCCCGCTGTATGAAGGGGATGGCGATCGCCTTCGCGACCTCGAATCGAGGTGCCTGCCACCTGCGCGGATACACCCCGGCCGCTGAGATCCTCGGCATCCCGGAGAAGGTCGATCCGTACGAGTGGGAGGGTAAGGGTGAACTCACCGCCGTCTTCCAGGACCTCCACGCCATCTCGGACTCCTTCGACATCTGCAAGTTCAACGCCTTCGCGGAGGGCATCGAGGAGTACGTGCTCCAGTACAACGGGATGACCGGCCGCGACGTCACTGAGGACGAACTCTTCGAGATGGGCGAGCGGATCTACAACCTCGAACGCTACTACAACAACCTCGCCGGCTTCGACGGCGAGGACGACACCCTGCCCGGACGGTTCGTGAAGGGCCACCCGGACGCGATCCCGGGACAGGGCGCGAGCGAGGGCGAACTCGCCGAGCTGGACGAGATGAAAGCCGAGTACTACGAGCACCGCGGCTGGGTCGACGGCGTCGTCCCGGACGAGAAGCTCGAGGCGCTCGGCATCGACATCGGTCCCGGCACGGGCGTCTCCGCGGGCGACTCTGCCGCTCCGGCGGACGACTGATCGGGACCACCCCGAACCGCACTTTTATTCAACACCGTCGTGAGTGGAGGGTATGGTCCACGATCCGCTCTCCCCATCGGAAGCCGTTCGCACGCCGGTCGGTGCCGTCGTCGGGGTAGCCAGCGCCTTCATCGTCCTCTACTCGCTCGTTATCGCGGCACAGATACTCATCGGACTCGCATTTGCGGGCGTCCTGACGGCCGGAACATTCCTCTGTTACCGCGTGCTTGCCGTCCTCGATTCGTTCGCGGACGCCGCACAGCGCGTTGCGGCCGCTC